>DATFEI010000217.1:0-3980 GCA_035251315.1 Burkholderiales bacterium
GGTTGGCTGGCCGGGCTCGCCGCGGGAGGATTTTCCAGCCTTCGACCTAGTCACCGATTGGGGTGTGGGGGAGCGGTGCAGTTCGGTGCTCTAGGTCTATTTTCCTGCCGCGGCGAGACATAAGGCACTCGCCATGAACTACCTACGACCTGGGCTTCTTCGATCACGAGACAGGGCGAGTTGAATGCGCCGATAATCCTTTCGAGGCAAAACTGTTACCCATGTCCTCGGAATAATCCGTCACCTACCTAAGTGTCCGGAACGGACCGAGTGAGAGTGGCGTCCCCACGGGGATTCGAACCCCGGTTACCGCCGTGAAAGGGCGATGTCCTAGGCCTCTAGACGATGGGGACTGCGCGGTGCTCTTCTGCAGGTTGGGCTGGTGGAGGTAACCGGGATCGAACCGGTGACCTCTTGCATGCCATGCAAGCGCTCTCCCAGCTGAGCTATACCCCCAACCAAGGGGCGAGATTATATCGCACTACTTGCAGGGCCCGAGCCGTTTGCCGGTGACGCGAGTGCGGATCTCAAATTTCTGACCCTGCAGTTCGCCCGTCATGTTCGTCTCGCCTTCCATGGAGGCAGAACTCAGGCGCGCGCTGCCCGTGCCGCGGATGTTCCCGCGCGGGCAATGCATCGTCCATGTGTAGGTGTCGGCCGATTTCTTGCCGGGAATCACCTTGCAGTCGCCCTGCTGGCTCGGCTCGGCCATCCACTTGTCCGGGTTCTCCGCTTCTTCCTTGCGGATGCAGCGCTTGAAGCTTGCTTTCTGCGGCCCGGGAAGAAGGCGCGAGGTCGAAATGGAAGTGAACTCCCATTCGCCGGGCTCGATCTGGGCTGCAATTGCGGGCTGCGGAGCGAGGCAGCAAAGCAGTGCGAGGAAAAGCCGCTTCATCCGCAGCCTCCGATGCGGCGCCCGCTGATGCGCGAGCGAGCGGTGAACATGTCCGTCTTCAGCTCGAGCTCGCCCTCGATCGAGTCGCGCTTGTAGCGCAGGCTGCCCGAGCCGCGGATCGGCTGCGGCGAGCCGCACTCGATCTCGAACGTGAACACCGATCCGGTGTCGTTGCGGTTGAGGAACTGGCAGCCCGCGCCCGGCGAGGAGCCGAACAGACGGCTTGGGTCGCGCGCGTCTTCGGGCGTCAGGCAGCGCGTCTGCGTGAAGCTCGCCGGCTCCTTGATCCCCTGCATCTCGGTGGTCGCGGTGAGCTCCCAGTTTCCCGGATCGATATCGGCCCACGCCGCCGAAGCGAAAAGGAAAAGACCCGAGATGAGGCACAGCCGCCGTCGCATCAATCGGCCTCCAGATGCTGCGCGAGCCGCGTGAGCACCATCTCGCGGCCGAGGAGCTCGAGGACCGCGTCAATGGACGGCGTTTGAGAGCGCCCGGTCACGATGTGGCGCAGCGGCATCGCTACCTGCGGCATCTTGAGCCCGCTCGTCTTGGCCACGTCCTTGATCGTATCGCTGATCGCGCTGCGCTCCCAGGCTACCGAGCCGAGCCGTGCTTTCAGTGTGCGCAGCGCCTTCAAGGTATCCGGACTCAACTCGCTGGGTGCGGGTTTTACTTCCAAGACGTAGAACAACATCGCCTCGTCGGCAAGCTGCGCGATCGAACTCGCCCTTTCCTTTACCAGCGCAACCACGCGCTCGAGCGGCGGGCCACCGCCGGGCTGCGCGCCGCGCCGGCGAAGCTCCGGCTCGACCAGCGCGGCAAGGCGCGCGTCGTCGGCGGCCTTGATGTATTGCTGGTTGAGCCACGCGAGCTTCTCGGGGTTGAACTGCGCCGGCGAGCGCGATACGTGCCCGAGGTCGAACCATTCGACGAAGCGCTCCTTGGAGAAGATTTCCTCGTCGCCGTGCGACCAGCCGAGCCGCGCGAGGTAATTGAGGAGCGCCTCCGGCAGGTAGCCTTCGTCGCGGTATTGCAGCACGCTCACCGCGCCGTGGCGCTTCGACAGGCGCTCGCCATCTGCGCCGAGGATCATCGGCACATGCGCGAAGTGCGGGAGCGGTCTTTTCAGTGCCTCGAAGATATGGATCTGCCGCGGCGTGTTGTTGACGTGATCATCGCCGCGGATCACATGGGTGATGTCCATGTCGATGTCGTCGACCACCACGCCGAAGTTGTAGGTCGGCACTCCGTCGGCGCGCAGCAGCACGAGGTCGTCGAGCTCGGCGTTCGGAAACGAGATCGGACCTTTGACAAGGTCCTTCCAGCCGGCTTCGCCCTCCTCCGGCGTTCTGAAGCGAACCACGGGCGGGACGTTCGCCGGAGGCGTTCTCCCCTTGGCCCTTTCCGGGCGCCAGCGGCCGTCGTAGCGCGGCTTCTCGCCCCTTTCAATCTGCTGCTTTCTCAGGAGCTCGAGCTCCTCGCGCGTCATGTAGTCGTAGTAGGCATGGCCCCCCGCAATGAGCTGCTCGGCGACCTCCTTGTAACGCGCGAGGCGCTGCATCTGGAAGAACGGGCCCTCGTCCCAGTCGATGCCGAGCCACTCGAGGCTCCTCAGGATTGCGTCGACCGATTCCCTTGTCGAGCGCTCCAGGTCCGTGTCCTCGATGCGCAGGACGAACGTGCCGCCATGGCGGCGCGCGTACGCCCACGAGAAAAGCGCGGTGCGCGCGCCGCCGATGTGCAGGTAGCCGGTCGGGCTCGGCGCGAAACGCGTCCTCACCTTCGGCGCAGCCGCCATCGTTATTCGCTGCCGCCTTCGATCGCGAAGCGCTGCGCGCGCCAGCGCAGCATCCCGCCCGAGAGGTTCGCGACGCGGTCGAAGCCTGCCTTGGCGAGGACCACCGTGGCCTGCGCCGAGCGCGCGCCCGAGCGGCATACGGTGACGACAGGTTTTTCTTTCAAAAGCGCGTCGCTTTTCCCCTGAAGGGCTCCCAGAGGAATCAAAACCGCTCCGGGCACGTGACCGAGCGGGCCGTTGAATTCGGCGGGCTCGCGCACATCGACGATCTGGACATCGCGCAGGTGCTCTTCCAGCCAGTGCGGCTGCACTTCCCAGATGCCGGCGAAGGTGTAGGTGAGAGGGGCCCAGTCGGGGTCGGCAGCCGTCACCCTGGGAGGTTTTCCGCACCTGAGATTGGCCGGGACCGCGACATCCATCTGCTTCGGATGCGGCAGGCCGAGGTGCGTCATGTACCCGACGAAGTCACCCTCGCCGATCGACTCGGCGAGCCGCGGATTGAAGAGCTTCTCCTCGCCGACGCTGGTGACGGTAAGCCCACGGTAGTCGTGGCCGGGGTAGAGCAGGCAACGGTCGGGCAGCGAGAAAATCTTCTCGCGCACGCTGTGGAATAGCGTGCGCGCGTCGCCGCCCTGAAAGTCGGTGCGGCCGCAGCCGCGGATGAGAAGCGCGTCGCCGGTGAACGCCATCGAGCGGTCGTCGAGCACGTACGTCGTGCAGCCGGCGGTGTGGCCAGGCGTGGAGCGAGCTTCAAGGGCTCGTTTCCCGAAGCTGATCTTGTCGTGTGGCTTCAAGTATCTGTCAGCGCCTTCGGCGCGGCTGGCGACGGAGACGGCGATACGGCTGCCGAGCTTCTCGCGCAGCAGCCACGCCCCGGTAACGTGGTCGGCATGGACGTGGGTCTCGAGCGTCCAGGCGAGCTTGAGTCCGAGCTCGTCGACGAGCGCAGCGTCGCGCCGCGCCTGCTCGAACACCGGATCGATCAGCAGCGCCTCGCGCGAGGCGGGGTCGGCGAGAAGATAAGTGTAAGTGGAGGACTGCGGATCGAAGAGCTGCCGGAAGAGCATGGTGGCTAACTTTACCGCCGTTTTTGCTAGAATCGTTTTCCCTGACGCATCGGGTGCTTAGCTCAGCGGTAGAGCACTTCCTTCACACGGAAGGGGCCAGTGGTTCGATCCCACTAGCACCCACCACACCCACCACTTCCGAAATGCTTGACTTGCCTCGCTTGCAGGCGCAGCCTGCATTCGGATGGAAAAGCGGCAAGAGAGCAAGCAACAGAGGACC
>DATFEI010000113.1:0-7492 GCA_035251315.1 Burkholderiales bacterium
TTCAAGCGCGACGAGGAAAGCTACATGGCGCGCTTTCGTCTCACGGAAGAAGAAAAGCAGTTGATAAGAAGAAGAGACTTCGCGGGCATGATTCACGCCGGCATGAACATCTATTGGATGCTCAAGATGGGCGCGGTCACCGGCAACAGCCTCTACCGCATGGGGGCGCAGATGCGCGGCGAGACCTACGAGCAGTTCCTCGCCACGCGAAACTTCAAGGATGCCGTCTAGGGTCGTAGCGGGCGTCGGCCTGTCGCACGTGCCGTCGGTAGGAGTCGCTTACGACCGCGGCAAGATGCAAACCCCGGCATGGAAGCCGCTCGCGGATGCCTACGTCCCGGTTCGCGCCTGGCTGAAGAGCCTCAAGCCCGACCTGGCGATCGTGGTGTACAACGACCACGGCGCCGACTTCATGTTCGACAAGTATCCGACTTTTGCCATCGGCGCCGCCGAGCGCTACGGCATCGCCGACGAAGGCTTCGGCACGCGGCCGTTGCCGGAAGTGCGCGGCAATCAGGAATTTTCCTTCCACCTCGTCGAAAGCCTGGTGGCCGACGAGTTCGATCTGACCGTCTGCCAAGAGATGGCGGTAGAGCACGGCTTTCTCGTACCGATGAACCTCTGCTTCGAGCACGGCGCCGAGGGCTGGCCGGTGGCGGCCGTCCCGCTCCAGGTGAACGTCATCCAGCATCCGCTTCCGACCGGGCGGCGGTGCTTCAAGCTCGGCCAGGCGCTACGAAAAGCAGTGGAGAGTTACCCCGGCAACCTCAAAGTGATCGTCATGGGAACCGGCGGGATGTCGCACCAGCTCCAGGGAAAGCGCTTCGGCTACATGAGCGAGGCTTTCGATCAGCACTTTTTGACTGAATTGGAGAACAATCCCGAGCAACTGGCCGGGATGTCGCACCACGAGCTAATGGAGAAGGCGGGCGCCGAGGCGGTCGAGCTCATCATGTGGCACGTGATGCGCGGCGCGCTTTCCCCGAAAGCAAGACGCGTGCACCGGCATTACTACGCGCCCATGACAACCGGCATGGGACTGATTACCTTCGAGGACTAGACGAGCGCGATGTAGCTGCCGGCGAGCGCCCCGAGCAGCGCGAAGACGAAAAGCCGCCGCGCCGGCGCATCGGCTGCAACCCTTCGCAGAATACCGACCGGGCGCGGCGCGTGCCCTATTATCTGTGCCTTGGAGAGCCGCCGAAGTGCCGCAGTGCAATCGAAGTGGCGCGACACCGGCAGCCGCGTGTCTACCGCGATGGCCGCCGCCGGAGGGGCGCCGACCGTCGGCTCGCCGTCCGCCGGCAGCTTCTGGGTACTGGTGCTGTCGCCAGCCTCGTCCGCGACGCCCGCAGCTGCGCGCAATTCCGCGAGGCAAGTGTGCAGGTCGGCCGCCATCTCATCGGCGTCCTGATAGCGCACCGCCGGGTCTTTCTTCAACGCGCGCGCCACTACGAAATCGAGCATGGCCGGCAGCTCGGGATTGACGCGCGTCGGCGGCTCGTGCTCGTCGTAGGTAATGCTGTGACTCACCTGCGCGATCTCGCTGCCACTGAAGAGGCGGCGCCCGGTGAGCATCTCCCACAGCACGATGCCGAGCGAGAACACGTCCGAGCGGTGGTCCACCGGCTGCCCGGAGATCTGCTCGGGCGACATGTAGCGCGGCGTGCCCAGCACGATCCCAGTGCTCGTCTTGTGGTCGGCGAGGCGCATGCGCGCGAGGCCGAAATCGGTGATCTTCGCCGACCCGCGCTCAGGCAGCATGATGTTGGCGGGCTTGATGTCGCGATGAACGATGCCGCGCTGGTGCGCGAAGGCAAGCCCCTCGGCGACCTGGCAGGCGATCTCCACCGCCTCGACCGCCGGGATGGCGCCCTGCTGCACGCGCTTGCGCAGGTCGGTCCCGTCGATGAGCTCCATCGCCATGTAGGCTAGCCCATCGACCTCGCCAAAGTCGTGCACAGTGACGATGTTCGGGTGGCTCAGCTTCCCGGCGGCTTTCGCCTCGAGCATGAAGCGCTTGTGGTACTCGGCGCGCCCTTCGGCGTCCTTCTCCAGGCTGATGGTCTTTAGCGCCACGGTGCGGTCGAGGTTTGGATCCTCGGCCTTGTAGACGACGCCCATCGCGCCGCGGCCAAGCTCGCCGAGAATCTTGTAGCGCCCGATCTTCTTGGCCGGCTTCGCCATCAGTAGCTCACCCGCTGGACCAGGTCGCGCCAGTACGGCGCGGTTCTTTCGAGCACGGCGTCCACGAACGGCCGCTGGTTCGGCGTGGACGAACGAACCGCAATGCCGCTTCCGATCAAGGCAAGAGCCACGATCAGGGCGATCGCGCTGTAGCGCCGGCTGCGCCGGCCGGGCGCGCGTTCGTTCGGGCCGAACACCTCGTGCGTGCGCAGCCCCTGATCGGTGAACGTGCCGGCAGGCGCGAGGGCGGCCTCAGCGCCGGGCTCGACCTCGGCGATCGCATCGCGGAACGAGCGGGAGACAAGCACGCGCGCCTGCGCCGCGAACGCGGCCACGGCTGCAGCGACCGCAATGCCGTCGCCGGTCATGCCTTCGCCGCCTTTGCGGCCGGCAAGCTGCAGCGCGCCGTAGTTCAGACCGGCCGAAAGCGGCAGACCGACCGTCACCGCGGTCAGCGCGCGCTCCGCGAGGCGCAACGCCGCACGCGGGTCGTCGAGCACGACAATCGCCGCGCCGTCGGCCGCGTCGAGCATGACGCGCGCGGGCAGAGGAATTTCCGCGGCGGTCACCGCGATCACCGCCTGAAGCTGCGCCCGCAGCCGCGCCTGCTCGGTCGCCGGACGGCGCGCAAAGTCCTGGATCTTCAGGAACACGACGCTCGCATAGAGGGAGGAACGCGGAGCCGCAGCCATGCGCGCAAGCATGCAGCGATTGCGCAAGCTTGAACAGGGTATAATTCAATTCGCTGAGGAGCGTTGCGTCCTCCGGGAAGCGGTGACGGAGGTCAGGCTCAGCGAGGCGTGTAACCCTATTCAACGGCGCTCGCATCGGAAACGGTGCGAGCGCTTTTGCTTTTGGAGGCTCACTGTCATGAAGATCGATTCGCGGTTCACCGATTTCAAGGTCGCCGATCTGGCGCTCGCCGATTGGGGACGCAAGGAGATCGCGATCGCCGAGTCCGAGATGCCGGCGCTGATGGCGATCCGCAAGGAGTTCGCGGCGACGCAACCGCTGAAGGGGGCGCGCATCGCCGGGTCGCTGCACATGACAATCCAGACCGCAGTGCTCATCGAGACGCTGAAGGCGCTCGGCGCGGAAGTGCGTTGGGCCTCGTGCAACATCTTCTCCACGCAGGACCACGCCGCGGCGGCGATCGCGGCGACCGGCACGCCGGTGTTCGCCTACAAGGGCGAGTCGCTGGACGAGTACTGGGAGTTCACCCACAAGATCTTCGAGTTCGGTCAAGGTCGCGGCCCAAACATGATCCTTGACGACGGCGGCGACGCGACGCTGCTCGCTCATCTCGGAATCCGGGCGCAGAGAGATCCCGGCCTGCTCTCCAACCCGACCAGCGACGAAGAAAAGGCCTTGTTCGCGTCCATCAAGAAGCGCAAAGCCGGCTGGTATGCCGATATGGCGAAGGACATCAAGGGCGTGACCGAAGAGACCACCACGGGAGTGCACCGGCTCTACCAGATGGCGAAGGAAAAGCGGCTGCTTTTCCCGGCCATCAACGTGAACGACTCGGTGACGAAGTCGAAATTCGACAACATCTACGGCTGCCGCGAATCGCTCGTCGACGGCATCAAGCGCGCAACCGACGTCATGGTGGCCGGCAAGGTCGCGGTGGTATGCGGCTACGGCGAGGTGGGCAAGGGCTCGACGCAGGCGTTGCGCGGGCTGCAGGCGCAGGTCTGGGTCGCCGAGATTGATCCGATCTGCGCGCTGCAGGCGGCGATGGAAGGCTACAGGGTCGTCACGATGGACTATGCGGCGGACAAGGCCGACATCTTCGTCACGGCGACCGGCAACTACAAGGTGATCACGCACGAGCACATGAAGCGCATGAAGAACAACGCCATCGTGTGCAACATCGGCCACTTCGATAACGAGATCGACGTCGCCGCACTCAAAGCCTACAAATGGGAGAACATCAAGCCCCAGGTTGACCACGTGATCTTTCCCGACGGCAAGCGCATCATCCTGCTCGCCGAAGGGCGGCTGGTGAACCTCGGCTGCGCCACCGGCCATCCGTCATACGTCATGAGCTCTTCGTTCGCGAACCAGGTGCTTGCGCAGATCGAGCTTTACGGAAACACGGACAAGTATCCGGTGGGCGTCTACATCCTGCCCAAGCGCCTCGACGAGAAGGTGGCGCGCCTGCAGCTCGCCAAGCTTGACGCGATGCTGACCGAGATGACCGACGAACAGGCGCGCTACGTCGGCCTGCCCAAGGAAGGCCCGTACAAGTCCGATCACTACCGCTACTGACCCATGCGCATTGCTGCCATGGGCGCGGGCGGTGTGGGAGGCTACTTCGGCGCGCGGCTGCAGCAGGCAGGCCACGACGTGGCGTTCTTCGCGCGTGGCAAGCACCTCGCCGCGCTGAAGCAAGACGGCCTTACCCTCAAGAGCCCGCTTGGGGCCGCGCAGCTTGACGTGCAGGTTTTCGAGGACCCAGGCGAAGCGCGGCCAGTGGACGTCGTCATGTTCGCCGTCAAGCTCTGGGATACCGAGAGCGCCGCGGAGCGGCTGCGACCAATCGTCGCCGGACACACCATCGTGATACCGCTGCAGAACGGCGTCGAGTCGGTCGAGCGTCTGGCGACGATCTTTCCCCGCGAGCAGGTGATCGGCGGCTCCGCCTACATCGGGACGCGGATCGCCGCGCCGGGTGTGATCGAGCACATCGGCACCATGGCAGGAATCGAATTCGGCCCGTTGATGCCGTCCCAGCGCGGCCCGGCGGAGGCGTTCCTCGCCGCATGCCAAGGCGCCGGTATTAGCGCCAAGTTGTCCGACGACATCGTGCGTGTGATCTGGCAGAAGTTCATCTTCCTTGTGGGGCTTTCCGGCGCCACTGCCGTGGCACGCGCGCCGCTCGGCACAGTGCGCTCGGACCCCGAGCTGGCCTGGCTGTTCGAGCAGGCGATGCGCGAGACCTGGCGCCTCGCCCGAGCGCGCGGCGTGGCCGTTCCGGAGGACTACGTCGATAGCCGTCTCGCGTTCGCGCATACGCTGCCGGCGGAGATGCGCGCCTCTATGGCGCACGACCTCGACGCGGGTAATAGGCTCGAGGCGCCGTGGCTCTGCGGCGCGGTGGCGCGCATGAGCGCCGAAGCTGGCCTTGAAGCGCCGGTGAACCGCGCCGTATATGCCGCGCTCAAGCCGTTCGTGAATGGATCTGCGGGCAAAGCTGCCTGACCCCGGGCAGCGCGTTTTCCTCTACGGCACCACGCCGCCGCGGCTCGGCACGCCGCCCGAGCAAGTCGCGGCCGCCGCCGACAAGCTCGCCGCGCGCCTCGCCGGGTTGCCGCTCGACGGCGTCGTGCTCTACGACATCCAGGATGAGACCGGACGCACGCAGTTGCCGCGGCCTTTCCCGTTCGCCGGCACCATCGATCCGCGCGAATACGCGAGCTTTTTCAGCCTACCAGCCATCGTCTACAAGGCGCTCGGCATGACGGACGAGAATGAGTGGCGTGCCTGGCTGGCGGAAAGCGCAAAGCGGAACATCGACTTTCTGTCGGTCGTCGGACGGCCGGCGTCGGGCCGGGCGTACCCCTTAGCGCTCTCGCGCGCGATCCGCATCGCCGCGGAGACCAGCCGCTTCGTGGTCGGCGGGGTGGTGATCGCCGAGCGCCACGATGCCGAGCGCAGCGAAGCGGCGCGGCTCCTCGCGAAAGGCATCGAGGGTTGCGGCTACTTCATTTCCCAGACGGTCTATCACGCGCCGCCAACACAGCGCCTGCTCGCCGACTACCTGCGCGACTGCCGCGGCGCGGGCACGGCGCCGAAGCGCGTCGTGCTGACCTTCACGCCCTGCGGGCGCGAGAAGACTCTTGCCTTCCTGCGCTGGCTCGGTGTCAACGTGTCGCCCGAGACCGAGCGTAATATCCTCGGTGCGGCGAACCCGCTCGCCAAGTCGATCGAGATCTGCCGCGACAACCTCCGCCGCATCCTGGATGTCGGGTATGCAACCCACATCCCGCTCGGCGTCAATGTCGAAAGCGTGTCAATCAACCGCGACGAGATCGATGCGAGCGTGGATTTGTTTCACTCGCTAAAGGAAGTCCTGGAAGGCCGGTGAGGCGCAGGCGTCGGGTCAAGAGACAACCAGCTTCAAGAGATAACCAGTTTCCAGGCCGCACCCGGATTGTCGCGGCAGACGCGGTAGCGGAACGGCATCGTTTCGCGCCCCGGCGTAAGGAATCTGAGGTCGGTGAACCAGACGCACGTCGAGCCTGGGCTCATGCCGTCGAATGCCGGCAGGTCGGCGAACCAGCGGAAGAACGCAAGCTGTTCGGACTCCCACGCCTCGCGGATCGTGGCCTGGTCCGTTGCTCCGAAGCGGGGCCGGGTCACCCAGATCGCCTGCTCCACCGGCAGATAGGGCGAGTCCATTCGTGCGATGAAGCCGTCCCCGGGCTGGTAGCGCCGCTGCTCCCTGCGCACCAGGTTCACGTGCGCGTAGCGGTGCGCCTCGCCGTCGCTCACGAACACCGTCCAGTTGAACGGCGACACCGGACGCGGGTGCACGCTCACTTTCGCGTTTTTCAAGCCGAGCGAGGTCGCATACTGCTCTCCCAGCTCCACGGCCCGCTCCTTCTGCACGTACTGAAAGCCGACGTAGCCCGCAAGCACGACACTCGCCGCGACGGCCGGAATTCTCGATCTGTAAAAGACGGCCGAAGCAATCAGCCCGACGAGGATGATGCCGCTGAACCACAGATCGATGATGAACGTGGTGCCGATCGCCGCGCGCCAGTCGGAGAAAGGCTCGAAGATCATAGTGCCGAAGCTGGTGATGAGGTCGCCCACGATGTGTGTCAGCAGCGCGAGCGCGGTGACGCCGTAGAGCGCGCGCCAGCCGCCGGGCTCGCGCAGGAGCTTTGCCAGGAGCCACGCAAGAAGCAGCGCCCACAGCGGCAATAGAACGACCGAGTGAGTAACACCGCGGTGGGTCAGCAGGTACTCGACCGGCCCGACGACGCCGATCAGGAAATCGAGGTCCGGCGCCGCGGCGGCGAAGAACCCCGCCGCGATCCGCCGCGGGACCGAGCGCGGCGGAGCCTTGGCCGACGCGGTCGCGCGCGCCACGAGCGCGCCCGACAGCGCGTGCGTCAGAGTATCCAATCGGGAAAAGCGAGAATCGGGGTCAGACCCACTAGTGTCCGGAGATTTGGGGGAATAGATTCAACTGGTTAGAGATGTCCGACATGTCAGTGGCGTCGAGCGTTTTAGCAAGTAGCTGATCAAGTGGCTGTTTCTCGAATAGAGCGAGACTCAAGATTTGCAGAATTGT
>DATFEI010000225.1:0-11292 GCA_035251315.1 Burkholderiales bacterium
CGAAGCGGCTGCTGCGCCAGCACGGCTTGTGCGGCAATAGCACAGGCCATAAAGATTAGAGCTGCCCGAATCAGGCGAATCATGGATGTCCTCCTCCGCAGGTTGTCTCGCGACCAGGAACTCTACGACATTAGCCGCCTACCGCGGCAGCTCCTTTTGCGACGAAAGCGCGAGCCAGCCGCGGATGATGCGGTAGAGCACCCAGATGCCTGTGGCGAACCACACTACGAAGGCGAATGGAATGCCGACCACCGTGAGAAAGAGGACACCGCCGAGCGCGAGCCAGAGCAGCGCGTACCAGAAGGTGCGGATCTGCCAGGAGAAGTGCGAGTCGAGCCAGGTGCCTCTTACCTCGGAGCGCTTCACGTAGTTGAGGATGACCGCGATGATCGACGGCCAGCCGGTGAGGAAAGCCGTGACGACCATCGCCGGACTGAGCATGCCGGTCAGCGCGCTGAAGGCGTGCAGCGCGTAGATGACATGCGCGAGGGTTACGAGTCCTTCGCGGGGCACGAGCCCGGACGGCGCGTTCATCTTGCGGTCCGTTCCACCGCCTTGATCATGGCGGCATAGTCCTCGTCAGCGCTGCCGTTGGCGATGCAGTCCTCGATCATCTCTGCGAGGATCTGCGCGAGCGGCGAGCGGATTCCGCTCGCGGCTGCAGCCCCGTTGATGAGGGCAAGGTCCTTGCGGGCCTGCAGGCAACTGAACGTGGGCGAGAAGTTGCGCTTCTTGAGATCCGCGCTCTTGTTCTTGAGAAGCGGCGAGCCGACGGCGCTCGCGGCCATCACATCGAGCATCTGCGCCCAGTCGAGGCCACCGCGGCTTCCCATGACCAGCGCCTCGGCGAGGCCGCCGACCGTCGCGTACACCATCAGGTTAATAGCGAGCTTGAGCGTGCGCGCCTGCTCGGCGTCTCCAACGTAATACTGCTGCGGCCCAAAAAGCGCGAGAAGCGGCTGGCAGCGTTCGTAGACTGCCCGTTCGCCCGAGGCGATGATGGTGAGAGCTTTGCTCTCTGCCATCTTGTTGTTGCCCGATACGGTAACGCGCAGGTAGTGCACGCCCCTGGCGGTGGCGGCGGCCGCAACCGCAGCGGACGCCGCGGCCGATACGGTGCTCGTATCCACGTACACCGCTCCCGGCCGCGCGCCGGCGAAGACGCCGGTTTCGAGCAGGGTCACGGCACGCAACGCGCTGTCATCGGGGATCGAGGAGAAGACTACTTCCGCCTCGCGAGCTGCCGCCGCCGGCGTGGGCGCAGCCTGAGCGCCGCGAGCCACTGCGGCGGTGACGAGAGCCGGCACGAGGTCGCACGCGGCTACCTCGTGCCCGGCAGCGAGCAGGTGGCTCGCCATGGGCAGCCCCATCTTGCCTACACCTATCCAGCCGAGCTTCATGCGGGTTCCACGTAATGCAGAACCCGAATTCTATGGTTGCCGCTCTAGCTCTGCGTCACCGGCTCGACGTAGATCTCGACGCGGCGGTTCGCCTGGCGGCCGCTCTCGCTGTTGTTGGAGGCGACAGGCTGGCTCTCTCCCTTGCCTGACGTCGCAAGCCGCATGGAATGTACCCGCTTGCCTTCCAGGTAACGCGCTACCGAGAGCGCGCGCTGCTCGGAAAGCTTCTGGTTATAGGAATCGCTGCCGACGTTGTCGGTGTGGCCGACTACCGTGAGCGCCGTCTTGTTGTAGCGCACCACCACGTCTGCGAGCTTGTCCATCGTGCTGTAGAAGCCGGACTTGATCTCGGTGGAGTTGAAATCAAAGGCGGTCTGGTTCGTCATGGTGACGCGCACCACGTCGTTCGGCAGCTTCTCGACCTTGGCGACCCCGGTCTGGATCTCATTGGCCAGGTTCTTCTCCAGGTCGCGCTTCTGGTCGTCCATGTAGCGGCCGACCGCCCCGCCGGCGAGCGCGCCGCCGACCGCGCCGATCAGCGCGCCCTTCGTCCGGTTCTTGTCGTAAGCAACCGCACCGATGACCGCGCCGCCTGCGGCGCCGATGATGGTGCCCATTTCCCGGTGCCCCATGGTGGGCATGCTGCCGTCCGCTGCGCAGCCCGCTACTGCGAGCAGCACAGCAATCGAGGTCATTCCATGTTGGATAGCTTTCACTTTTCGACGATCCTCTTTGTTGAATCAGAGCCGCGGGCGAGGGTAGCAAACCGTCCGTGAACCTGCATCCTATCGTTACACGACGACGCAGCGCGCCGTGACTTTGTTCACGCTAGCTTATGCATGAATTGTTACTCGCGCGCGCGAGAGATCTTTTTGACGTCGGGCAGGCGGCGCAGCGCGCGCATCACGCGCGCGAGGTGCTGGCGGTTCGCGACCTCAAGTACGAAGTGCATGGTGGTGAAGACCGCGCGGTCCTCTTCCATGGTGATGGAATCGATGTTCGACCCGGCCTCTGCGATCTCGGACGCCACCTTGGCAAGCACGCCGCGCCGGTTCTCGACGGTGACGTTGATGACTGCCTGGAACAGGCGCGTGGTGCGGGGGTCCCATTCCACGTCGATCCACTGTTCGGGCTCGTTTTTGCGCGAGCGCACTATCGAGTTGCATTCCGAGGCGTGCACCACGAGGCCCTGGCCCTTCTTGATCGAGCCGACGATGGCATCGCCCGGAATCGGACGGCAACACGTGGCGAGCTGCACCGCGACACCCTCGGTGCCGCGGATGGTGACGCTGCCCGCAACCTTGCCTTCCTCCAGATCGGACTTCTTGAGGAGCCGGCGAGCGACCACCGCGGGCAGGCGCTTGCCCAGCCCGATATCGGCGAGCAGCTCCTCGCGCGAGCGCGCTCCGCCGTCGCGCACGACCCGCTCCCAGGCTGCCTCGTCGACCTCGGCAAGAGAGCTCTTCAGGCCGCGTAGCGCCTGCTCGAGCAGTCGCTCACCGAGGCCGGCAGATTCCTCGTACTGCATGGTCTTCAGGAAGTGGCGGATATTCGAGCGCGCCTTGCCAGTGCGCACGTACTGGAGCCAACCGGCGCTCGGCTTGGCGTGGCTCGCCGTGATGATCTCGACGCGATCGCCGTTGCGCAGCTCGGTGCGCAGCGGCACCAGCTCGCCGTTGACCTTCGCCGCGACGCAGCGGTTGCCGATGTCGGTGTGCACCGCGTAGGCGAAGTCGACCGCGGTCGCGCCGCGCGGGAGCGACAGGATCTTGCCCTTCGGCGTGAATACGTAGACCTCGTCGGGGAAGAGGTCCACCTTCACATGCTCGATGAACTCCTGCGGGTCGCCCGATTGGTGCTGGATCTCGAGCAGCGACTGCAGCCAGCGGTGGGTTTGCTTCTGCAGCTCGGAGAGTTTGTCGGCGTCGTCCTTGTACATCCAATGCGAAGCGACACCTGACTCGGCGAGCCGGTGCATCTGCTCGGTGCGGATTTGCACCTCGACCGGCACGCCGTAGGGGCCGATCAGGTCGGTATGGATGGACTGGTAGCCGTTCGCCTTGGGAATGGCGATGTAGTCCTTGAATTTGCCCGGGATCGGCTTATACAGCGCGTGCAGCGCGCCGAGGGCGAGATAGCAGGCCGGCACGTCCTTCACGATCACGCGGCAACCGAAGATGTCGTGCACCTCCGAGAACGAGAGGTGCTTCTCGATCATCTTGCGGTAGGTCGAGTAGACATGTTTCTCGCGCCCGAATACCTGGGCGGGGACGCCGCTGTCGGTAAGTTTCTTCTTGATCGCCTCGAGTGTGCGGCCGATCATCTCGCGCCGGTTGCCGCGCGCCGCCCTGGTTGCCTTGGCGAGCACTTTGTAGCGCGTGGGATAGAGATGGGAGAACGCGAGCTCCTGCAGCTCGTGGTAGAGCGTGTTCAGGCCCAGGCGATTGGCGATCGGCGCGTAAATCTCCATGGTCTCGCGCGCGATACGGCGCCGCTTCGCCGGGGGCACGGCGCCGAGCGTGCGCATGTTGTGCAGCCGGTCGGCGAGCTTGATCAGCATGACGCGCACATCGCGCGCCATGGCGAGCAGCATCTTGCGGAAGTTCTCCGCCTGGGCGTCCTCGGCGGATTGGAACTCGATGCGGTCGAGCTTCGAGACGCCGTCGACCAGCTCGGCCACCGGCTTTCCGAACGTATCGGAGATCTCGTCCTTGGTCACCGAGGTGTCCTCGGTGACGTCATGCAGGAGGGCGGCCATCAGGGTTTGGCCGTCGAGATGCCAGTCGGCGAGGATCTCCGCGACCGCGAGGGGGTGGGAGATGTAGGGGTCGCCGGACTGACGGGTCTGGCCGTGATGTGCCGCCTCCGAGAAGCGGTAGGCCTCGGCAAGCCGGGCGACGTCCTTCGGCTTCAGGTAGCCGAAGCGCCTGGAATCGAGGAGGTCGGTGCGGGCAGCCATGGGGTCAGATTACCCGACCCCGGTATTGTTACAACCCGGGGGGCGAAGGCGGGCTAGCGCCCCGTTTCAGCACCTCGGTGCCCACCTTGCCCGAAGCGATTTCGCGCAGCGCGATCACGGTCGCTTTGTCGCGGTTCGGTTCGACCATGGGGCTCGCGCCGGCGCCAAGCTGGCGCGCGCGGTAAGTCGCCGCCAGCGTGAGCTGGAAGCGGTTGGGAATCTTCCTCAGGCAGTCGTCAACGGTGATGCGCGCCATGTGCTTTTGCTCTTTCCTTCCGGATAATTTCCGCCAGCTCTCGCCGGGCGATCTCGAAGTCTTTGTTAATTATACGATATTCGAACTCGCCGGAGTGCTCGAGCTCCTCGCGCGCGTTCGCCAGCCGGCGGCGGATGATCGCCTCGGAGTCCAGCGCGCGGCTTCTCATGCGGCGCTCGAGCTCCTCGACCGAGGGTGGCAGTATGAAGATGCCAACGCAGTCGGGGTAGATAGCGCGAACTTGGCGTGCCCCCTGCCAGTCAATTTCGAGGATTAGATCCTCCCCCCGCGCGAGCGCATCGGCGATGACATGCTTGGAGGTGCCGTAGCGGTAGCCATGCACTTCCGCGCTTTCGACGAATTCGCCGCGGCCGCGCATCGCAAGGAACTCGGCGTCGTCCACGAAGTGGTAATCGACGCCGTTTTTTTCGCCCGGTCGCGGCGCTCGCGTGGTGTAGGAGATCGATAGCTTAAGGCTTGGGTCATCGCGGATCAGCGCTTCGATCAGCGAGGTTTTTCCGGCGCCGGAGGGCGCCGTGATCACCAACAGCCTTCCCGCGTTTTTCGGGCTACTCAATGTTCTGGACCTGCTCGCGAATCTGCTCTACGAGCAGCTTCAACTCCAGTGCCGCGTCCGAAATCGCCTGGCTGGCTGCCTTGGCCGCGAGCGTATTTGCCTCGCGGTTAAGCTCCTGCGCGATGAAGTCCAGGCGCTTGCCCACGGGCCCGCCGGCGCCGAGGACCCTTTGCACTTCATCGAGATGCGTGCGCAGGCGCTCGAGCTCCTCGGCGACGTCCACCTTTGCCGCAAACACCGCGATCTCGGTGCGCAGCCGTTCGTCGTCCGCCGAGCCGAGCGCCTCCCTCAGGCGCTCCGCAAGCTTTTCCTGGTAGGCGGCGATCGCCTGCGGCATGAGCGGGGCGATCTGATCGAGCCGGGCGTGCATCGCGCGCACACGCTCGAGCACGACCTTGGCAAGCTTTTCGCCCTCCCGCGCACGCGCCGCCACGAGCTCGTCAAGCGCGCGCTTGCACAGCGCCGCGACTGCCGCGCGGAGGCTTTCATCGTCGGCGGGTTCCGCAATGACTCCGGGCCAGCGCAGGACGTCGGCGAGGCGCAGCGGGCCGGCTTGCGGAAAGGCCTTCTGCGCCGACTCGGCGAGCGCGCGCAGCCGGGCGAGCGCTTCTGAATTTAATCGGGACGCGGCTTGTGCCGCCCCCTCGACGAGCGACAGCCGGCAGTCGACCTTGCCGCGTGAAACGCGCGCTGTGAGCAGCTCACGCAGCACCGGCTCGTGTGCGCGCAGCTCGTCGGCGATCCGGAACTGCAGGTCGAGGAAGCGCGAATTTACGGAACGCAGCTCCAGACCGAGCGTTCCGCGGGCGGAACCGGCGGCCGCCGTGGCGTAGCCGGTCATGCTTTGAACGGGAAGCGACAAGGGCGAGACAGCTATCATAGGGGAGATGGCCTTCCAAGCCAACGCTCGCGTTGCAGACCCCGCCCCGTGAAAGGTCCGATGATCGTGCAGGAAAGCCGCATCGGCGCGCGCGAAAAGAACGAGGACCGCGTTGCCCACTGGACATCGCCCGCCGCGGTGCTCATGGCGGTAGCCGATGGCTTGGGCGGTCACCTGCACGGCGAGCTGGCCGCGCAGATTGCGGTCGATGCTCTCGGCGCCACGTTTGCGGCCGAGGCGCGGTCGGTCGTGCCCGATCCGGCCACGTTCCTCGAGCTCGCGCTGGCGGCGGCGCACGCCGACATCGTGCAGGAGGCCTACCGGCAGAACCTTCCAGAGCATCCACGCACGGTGATCGCTGCCTGCCTGGTGCAGGACGGGCACGCTTATTGGACTCATGTCGGCGATTGCCGCTTCTATCTGCTGCGCGCGGGCGCGATCCTTGCCCGCTCGCGTGATCACACCGTGGTGCAGAAGCTGGTGGACGAAGGCCGGATACCGGAGGAGTCGGCCGGCACGCATCCATTCCGCAACCGGCTGCTCCAGTGTCTGGGCGGATACGAGAACCCTCGCATCGAGCCGGTGGCGAGCGCACAGCTCGCGAGCGGAGACATCGTGCTCCTCTGCTCCGACGGGTTCTGGGGCCCGCTTGGCCTGCGGCAGCTCGTACAAGCGCTGCTTTCGCGTCCGCTTGACCGTGCGATCCCGGAGCTGGTCGACGCCGCCGAGGCCGCCGCCGGCTTTGACTGCGACAACGTCTCGGTCGTCGCCATGACATGGAACCCGCCCCAATAGAGGTGAAGAGAGCAGGCGGCCGGCGCGCGGATGAGCTGCGGCCGGTACGCATCCAGCGTCGCTACACCCGGCATGCCGAAGGCTCGGTGCTGGTCGAGTTCGGCGATACGCGTGTGCTGTGCACGGCGAGCGTCGAGGACCGCGTGCCGCCGTTCCTCAAGGACACCGGCCGCGGCTGGGTGACCGCCGAATACGGCATGCTGCCGCGCTCCACGAATACCCGCACCGAGCGCGAGGCAGCGCGTGGCAAGCAGTCCGGCCGCACTCAGGAAATCCAGCGCCTGATAGGTCGCTCGCTTCGCTCGATCGTCGACCTGGCGTCGCTTGGGCCAAGAACGGTACAAATCGACTGCGACGTGTTGCAGGCCGACGGCGGCACCCGCACCGCGGCGATTACGGGGTCGTTCGTCGCTCTGCACGATGCATTTTCGTTTCTGAGAGAGAAATCACTGATATCGGCTTGGCCTCTACGCGATCACGTCGCCGCCGTCTCCGTTGGCATGGTGGGGAGCACTGCGCTTCTCGACCTGGATTACACCGAAGACTCCGGCTGCGACTGCGACGTGAACGTGGTGATGACGGGATGCGGAGGGTTCGTGGAGGTGCAGGGCACGGCCGAAGGCCAGGCGTTTTCGCGCGCCGAGCTGGACAGGCTGCTCGATCTCGCGGCGCGAGGCATCGCGCAACTGGTGCAGCACCAGAAGAAATCGCTCGGCCTGTGAAGCTGGTGCTCGCGTCATCCAACCCCGGCAAGCTGCGGGAGATCAGCGCTCTTCTCGCGCCGCTATCGGTTGAATTGATTTCGCAGCAAAGCCTGCATATTCGGGAGGCCGACGAGCCACACGCCACCTTCCTCGAGAACGCGCTTGCCAAGGCGCGCCACGCGAGCCGCGCCTCGGGGCTTGCAGCGCTCGCCGACGACTCCGGTCTGTGCGTGGAAGCGCTCGGCGGCGAGCCCGGCGTGCACTCGGCGTACTACGCCGGGCGCGAGGGCAGCCGCGAGGCGCGCGACGCACGCAACAACGATAAATTGATGTCTATCTTGAAAGAAAACCGAAAGGCTTATTACTGCTGCGTCCTCGTTATGCTGCGTCATCCCGAGGACCCGCGCCCGCTTGTCGCCGAAGGCCTCTGGTGCGGCGAGATCGCGCGCGCGCCGCGTGGCGCCAACGGCTTTGGTTATGATCCGTTGTTCTTTATTCCATCTCTGCACAAAACCGCTGCAGAGCTCGCCCCGGACCACAAGAACCTCATCAGCCATCGCAGTACCGCCCTGCGCAAGCTGCTCGAGTTGCTGAATGATCCAGCTTAAGGCACTGCCGCCGCTTGCGCTGTACGTGCACATCCCCTGGTGTGTGCGCAAGTGCCCTTATTGCGACTTCAATTCGCATGAGCGGGCAGGTGCGCTGCCGGAAAACGAGTACGTCGCCAAGCTCGTCCTCGACCTCGAACGTCTCCTGCCGTCGGTGTGGGGCAGGCGCCTGGTAAGCGTGTTCATCGGTGGCGGCACGCCCAGTCTGCTTTCGCCCGAGGCGATCGATCGCCTGCTTTCGGCGGTGCGCGCACGGCTAACGCTCGAGCCCGACGCCGAGATCACGCTAGAGGCGAACCCCGGCGCGGCAGAGGCCGCGCGCTTTCGCGGCTTCCGCGACGCGGGGGTCAATCGCCTGTCGATCGGGGTACAAAGCTTCGACGCACGCATGCTCGTCGCGCTGGGTCGGATCCATGGCCCCGACGAGGCCCGCAATGCAATCGAGGCGGCTTGCGCTAGCTTCGATAACGTCAATATCGATCTCATGTACGGCCTGCCCGGACAGACGCTCGCGATGGCGGGCGCGGACATCGAGGAGGCGGCGCGCACCGGCGTGCCGCATATTTCGGCCTATCAGCTCACCATCGAACCGAATACGGTGTTCTGGAGCCGGCCCCCGCAGCTCCCGCCGCACGATGACTGCGCAGACATGCAAATGGAAGTTGAAAGCGTGCTTGGTAAAGCGGGATTCGAGCACTACGAAATCTCTGCATTCGCTAAACCCGGCCAGCGTTGCGAGCACAACCTGAACTACTGGGAGTTCGGCGACTATGCTGGCATCGGCGCGGGCGCGCACGGCAAGGTGAGCTTCCCAGACCGAATCATGCGGCACGAGCGCGTAAAGCAGCCGCGCGAATACATGGAGCTGGACGACACGCTCGCAAGCCAAAGGACGATCCCGCCTGCAGAGCTTGCGTTCGAGTTCATGCTCAATGCTCTCAGGCTCATCGACGGATTCCCGCTACATCTGTTCGAGGAGCGCACCGGCCTGTCGCTCGCGGCGATCGACAGAGCATTGAATGAGGCCGAAGAGAAAGGCCTGCTCGAGCGAGACTGGAAGCGCGTGCGGCCGAGCGCGCGAGGCCAGCGCTTCCTCAACGACCTGCTGGCGCTTTTTCTTTCCGACGGAACGCGAGATCGCGCACCGGATGGCCGAGGCGGCGGCCGCGTGATTCGAATTTCGTCACCGGCCGGGCGGTGAAGCCGGCGCGAGCCGGCTCGAGGAGCCGCTCGTTGCGGAACACCGCTTCCATCTGGTCCGCGTAGTCGGGCCAGTCGGTTGCGGCGTGCAGCACCCCGCCGGGGGCAAGCTTTTTCGCCGCGAGCGCCGCGAACGCCGGCTGCACCAGGCGCCGCTTGTGGTGCCGCTTCTTGGGCCACGGGTCGGGAAAGAAGAGATGGATCGCCGCTAGCGTGCCGTCGGCGATCATCTGCTCGAGCACTTCGAGCGCATCGTGACGGATGACGCGGAGGTTCGAAAGCTTCTCTTGCTCGATGGCGTTGAGCAGGCTGCCGACACCCGGTGCGTGCACTTCGACCGCGATGAAGTCCACCTCGGGATGCGCTTTGGCGATCGCGACCGTGGTCTCGCCCATGCCGGAGCCGATCTCGAGTATCAAGGGTGCCGCGCGCAGCGAGCCGATAGTCTCTCGCGAAAACGCGATGCCGTACTTTGGGAAAAGGGTTTCGAGCGCCCGCGCCTGCGCCGGGGTGATTCTCCCTTGCCGCAGAACGTAGCTGCGGATTGCCCGGTTCAAGCAGCCTTCGGAGCGATCTTTCCTTCGGCGGGCGAGCTCGGCGAGGCCGAGTAAAGCTTTTTCGGCATGCGGCCGGCGAGGAACGCTTCGCGGCCCGCCTCGACTGCCTTCTTCATCGCCTTCGCCATCAAGACGGGATCGCGTGCGGCGGCGACGGCGGTGTTCATGAGTACGCCATCGCAGCCGAGCTCCATGGCAATTGACGCGTCCGAGGCGGTGCCCACCCCCGCATCGACGATGACCGGCACCTTCACCTTTTCGATCACGAGCTGAAGGTTCCAGGGGTTCAGGATGCCCATCCCCGACCCGATGAGCGAAGCGAGCGGCATGATCGCCACGCAGCCCGTGGCTTCCAGCATCTGCGCCTGGATCGGATCGTCAGAGCAGTACACCATTACCTTGAAGCCCTCTTTAACCAGCTGCTCGGCCGCCTTCAGCGTCTCGGGCATGTTGGGGTAGAGCGTGTGCGGATCGCCCAGGACCTCGAGCTTCACGAGGTCGTGGCCCTCGAGCAGCTCGCGCGCGAGGCGCAGCGTGCGCACGGCATCCTCGGCGCTGTAGCACCCGGCCGTATTGGGCAGGTATGTGAACTTCGACGGCGGCAGTGCTTCGAGCAGGCTCGGCTCGTTCGCGTTCTGTCCGATGTTGGTGCGCCGGATCGCCACGGTGACGATCTCGGCACCCGACGCCTCCACTGCGGCGCGCGTCTGCGCGAAGTCGCGATACTTCCCGGTGCCGATGAGGAGCCGCGACGAATAGCTCTTGCCAGCGACGACCAATGGATCCTTCACGCTCACCCCCCTCCTACCGCCACCACGATTTCGAGCCGGTCGCCATCGGCAAGCACAGTGGCCGCGTGCGCGCTTTTCGGCACGATCTCCCCGTTGCGCTCCACCGCCACTTTCCTGCCCGCGAGATTGAGGGACGAAAGCAGCAGCGAGACGTCGACCGGCTTGTCGAAGCGATGCGCGGCTCCGTTCACCGTGACCTGGATCATGGGCCAATGATACAGCCCGCAACTAGCGTGCAGGCCGACCGCGTCGCTCGATGCGCGTTCGGGAGGTGAGGTCCTGGTACTCCCCCTCGATCACAACGCCGCCGCCCGAAGCACGGCGCAGCGAGCGCGTGCGCCACCAAAGCCATCCCCAGACGACCAGGCCGAGTGCCAAAAGTACCCCGAGCGCGAGCGAAGCGAAGACCAGGGTCGCGGCGACGAACAGCAGGCCGAGCAAGACCCCTATGAAGCGCTGGATGATTCCCATTGGAATATGATTGGACTTCCGCGGGTGTAGTTCAATGGCAGAACATCAGCTTCCCAAGCTGAATACGTGGGTTCGATTCCCATCACCCGCTCCA
>DATFEI010000195.1:0-25168 GCA_035251315.1 Burkholderiales bacterium
AGGCCGATCTCGGCGATCACCTCGGCCGCGCTCTGAAAGCGCTCCTCGGGGTTCTTGGCGAGCAGGCGGTCGAGCAGCGGCTGGTGCACCGAAAGCATGCCGGTCAGTTGGGGCACGGGGGCGTGCACGTGCATGGCGATCACGTCGGCCGAATGGGCGTGGTCGTAGATCTTGTTGCCGGTCATCATCTCATACAGCATCGCGCCCAGGCTGTAGAGATCGGAGCGCGCGTCCACCGAGTTGCCCAGGCATTGCTCCGGGCTCATGTACCGCGGCGTGGCGAGGAACTGGCCGGCCACGGTGAGCGTCGAGTTGATCCGCATGTCGCGCGCCAGCCCGAAATCCACGATCACCGGGCGGCCGTCGGCGCGAAACAGGATGTTGGCGGGTTTGAGGTCGCGGTGCACGATCCCGTGCGAATGGATGGCGTCGAGCGCCTGCGCGATCTGGCTGGCAATTCGGAGCGCCGCGCGCGCCGTCAGCCCTTCACGGATACGCGCGGCGAGCGTGCCGGAGGGCAGGAACTCCATCGCTATGTACGGGAAGTCGCCGCTGAAGCCCTGGTCGTAGATGCGCGCGACGTAATTGCTGTTCAGGCTGGCCACCAGCTTGTATTCGCGCACGAAACGCTCGAGGAACACCGGATCATTGCGCAGCTTCCGGTTCAGTACCTTGAGAGCGACGCGCAGCCCGTCGTGCTCGCGCTCGGCAAGGAAGACCTGCGCCTGCCCGCCCTGGCCGATGATGTGGACGACGGTGTAGCCCGGGACGGCCTGCTGCTCGGACGTCATCCGGGCATTTTATCTTTTAGTCCTCCAGGACCTGCGCCAAGAACTTGGCAATATCGCCGATCTCGGGCGCGCAGACCGAGTGTGGCATCGGGTAGGCACGCCACTCGATCTTGTAGCCGAGCTTGGCCAGGAGCTCGCGCGACCCCTCGGCTCGACGCAGGGGAATGATGTCGTCGAACTCGCCATGCGCCATGAAGATCGGGACGTCACGGTTCGCCTGCGAAGCCTCCTCTTCAACGGTGGATGCAAGCGGCAAGTACGTCGAGAGCGCCAGTATTCCGGCGAGGCGCTCGGCGAAGCGCAGCCCCGTGTGCAGCGCGATCGCCCCGCCCTGGGAAAATCCGGCAAGCACGATCTGCCGCGGGGTCAGACCCCGGCGCATCTCCTGGCCGATCAGCTCCTCGAGGATTTTTTGCGAGGCCCGGATGCCGGCCCCGTCCTCGGCGCCGCCGCCGAACTGGAAGATGTCGTACCAGGCACGCATGCGCATGCCGATGTTGATAGTCACCGGGCGAATCGGCGCATGCGGGAAGATGTATCGGACTGCGCGCTTCAAGCGCAGCTCCGGCACGACGGGCTCGAAGTCATGGCCGTCGGCGCCGAGGCCGTGCAGCCAGATCACCGCCCCGACCGGGTTCGATCCGGTCTCGATCTCGACGGCTTGCATGCGGCAAGTCTAAGGCATGGTCCAGAGGTAGACGGCACGCTCGCGTCCGTCGCTCGTGACGCGCACGGTTCGGCTCGGCCGCCAGTCGCCCATGTCGTGCCAGTGCGAGACTACCCGGGCGCCGGAGGCGAGCTCGCGCTCAAGCTTGGGGCGAAGCTGCAGATTGAAGCGCGGCGAGAGGAATAGCATCACCACGCTCACGCCGCGCAGCTCGGTTCGAAAGAGGTCCTGATTGAGGAAGGTGACGCGCTCGGCGACCCCTGCGGCGGCAGCGTTGCGCCGCGCCTCGGCGATGCGCTTGGGATCGATGTCGACGCACAAGCCGCGCGCGCCGTGCCGGCGCGCGGCCTCGATCACGAGCCGGCCGTCGCCGCAGCCGAGGTCGGCGACCACGTCGTCGCCGCGCACCTGAGCAAGCTCTAGCATGATCTCCACCACGTCCATCGGCGTGGGCTCGTAGCGCACCTCCGGCGCAGCCTGAAAGGCACCGGCGCAGCCGGCGAGCGCCAGGGCAAAGGTGAGGAGGGCGCGAGCGACCACTGAGCGGCAGTATCTGAAGGACTAAACCTTACTTCTTCCGCAGGGCCGATTTGGGACGGAAGGCCTTGACCACCGCCTCGTTCGTCTCGATGTACGGGCCGCCGATGAGATCGACGCAGTAGGGCACCGCGGCGAACACACCGTCGAGCGTCTCGCGGATCGCCTTTGGCTGCCCGGGAAGGTTGATGATCAGGGCGTGTTTCCGGATCACCGCTACCTGGCGCGACAGGATCGCGGTCGGTACGTACTTGAGGCTCACCGCACGCATCTGCTCGCCGAAGCCCGGCATCACCTTGTCCGCCACCGCGAGCGTCGCCTCGGGCGTCACGTCGCGCGGCGCGGGTCCGGTGCCGCCGGTCGTCAGCACGAGGCTGCACCCCTTGTCGTCGACGAGCTCCTTCAGCGTCGCCTCGATGAGCGGTTGCTCGTCCGCGATGAGGCGCGTTTCATCTCGCCAGGCGGGGGAAGCAATCGCCGAGGCGAGCCACTCCTTGAGCGACGGGATGCCTTCGTCCTTATAGACGCCGGCGGAGGCCCTGTCGCTGATCGAGACCAGTCCGATCAGCAGGTCTTCTTTCATCTCACCTCGAACACTTCGAGCTCCACAGCGTCCGTGTGGCGCGCGCCCGTGGCGACGCAAACGATACGGTTGAGCCAGGCATAGCGCGCATCCCCGGTCTCGAATCGCGGGGTGGTTCGCATGTAGTACAACGATGGATCCACGGCTTGGCCGGCGGCGAGCCTTCGCATTGTTTCAGGTGAACCGTGTCTGTAACCGCGGTTGCGGACATAGATCAGAGCGCCGTCGGAGGTCTCCAGCGTGTAGCGCGCGTCGAGGTCTGCGACGCCGTCCGGGCGGATCACCTGCCAGTCGGCGCCGCCGGCGAGCACCCGTCCCGACAGGCGTTCGCCCGCGAAGCGTCCGCCGGTGATGCCGATAATGCGCCGCCGCCCTTGCGGCGTTTCGCCGAGCTCCTGGGGTGCAGCCAGGGTGATCTCAGCCCTGAACAGCGGTTGAAGCGTCAATCGCTTTCAACACCCTGAAGAGTTCACGGTACGCGCGCGGCGGTTTGCCGGCGCCCCCCTCCTTGCGCGCGTTGCGGATGAGCGTGCGCAGCGCCTGAAGGTCCGCGCCCGGATGCGCGGCGGCGAACTCGGTGAGCGCGTCGTCGTCGCCGAGGAGCCGCGCGCGCCAGCTCTCGAGCCGGCGGTGGCGTGCGGTGGCCTGCGCCGAGCTGCCTTCGATCTCACCCAGGCGCACGCGGATCGGAGCCGGGTCGAGGCCGCGCATCAGGCGGCCGACGTATTGCATCTGCCGGCGCTTCGCCTCATGGCTCGAGATGTGCTTCGCCTCAAGCAGAGCCTCGCGCAGTTCCTCCGGCAGCTCGATCGACTCGAGCTGCGCCTCGGAAAGGCGCGCGAGCTCCGCGCCGAGCGCCTGCAGCTCGTGCATTTCACGCTTCCTGCGGGTCTTGCTGACAATTTCCTGATCCACGCGATTATCATAGCGCCCCCATGCCGAAGCGCCACGGTTTCAGCTGCGAGCGCGCAGAGCTGGATAGCCTCGCGCATGCGGCGCTGGAACGCGCGCGCCGCGCCGGCGCGAGCGCCTGCGACTGCGACGTGTCGGAGGGCTACGGGCTCTCGGTCACGGTGCGCAAGGGGCGCCCCGACACCATCGAGCACAACCGCGACCGCTCGGTCGGCGTCACGGTGTACCTCGGCGATCGGCCCAAAGTGCGCCGCGGTCACGCCAGCACGTCGGATTTCTCGCGCGCCGCGCTCGAGCAGACGGTCGACGCCGCGGCGGCGATCGCACGGCATACCGCAGAAGACGATTGCGCCGGGCTGCCCGACGCCGAGCTTCTCGCGCGCGAGCAGCCCGACCTGGATCTCTTCCATCCTTGGGAGATCTCCACCGAGGAGGCGGTGGAGCTCGCGCGCCGTTGTGAAGCGGCGGCATTCGCGGTATCGAAGAAGATCCGCAACTCCGAGGGCGCCACGGTCTCTGCGCAGCAGACCCAGTTCGTGTTCGCGAACAGCCTCGGCTTCGTCGGCGGCTTCTGCGGATCGCGTCACTGGCTTTCGTGCGCGGTGATCGCGGAAGACAAGGGCCTCATGCAGCGCGACGACTGGTACAGCGCCTCGCGCCTGCCGGGAAAGCTCGCCGATGCGCGCGCGCTCGGCCGCTACGCCGGCCAGCGCGCCGCGGCGCGCCTCGGGGCGCGCAAGATGGCGACCCGCCAGGCGCCGGTGCTGTTCGAGGCGCCGGTTGCGGTTGGGCTGATCGGCCACTTCGTTTCGGCTGTGACCGGCGGCAATCTGTACCGAAAAACCTCGTTCCTGGTCGACACCCTGGGCAAGCAGGTGTTCTCGCCGCTGGTCGCGATCGACGAGCGTCCGCACGAGCCCCAAGGCATGGCGTCGAGCCCTTTCGACGAGGAAGGCGTGGCCACCATCGAGCGGCCGATCGTGCGCGCCGGTGTGGTCGAGGGCTATTTTCTCGGCAGCTACGCGGCACGCAAGCTCGGCATGAAATCCACCGGCAGCGCCGGCGGGCATCACAACCTCGTAGTGCGGTCCGAGGGGCCCGATTTCGAGGGAATGCTGAAAACCATGGGTCGCGGGCTGCTGGTGACCGAGCTCCTGGGGCAGGGGGTCAACCCGGTCACGGGCGACTACTCGCGCGGCGCCGCCGGCTATTGGGTCGAGGGCGGCGAGATCGCATTTCCGGTCGAAGAGATCACGATCGCAGGCAACTTGAAGGAAATGTTCAAGCAAATCGCGGCCATAGGCAGCGACGTGGTAGTCCGCAGCGGCCGCTCGACGGGTTCGATCCTCGTGGAGAGCATGACGATCGCGGGTGAATAGTTCGCTCGCCCGAACCTGCGGGCGGGAGTAACGTCTAATCGAGATGGTCCATGTTTTCAGCCATCACGAGCATCCGGATCCGCACGAGCATCCTGTGATCGCGTGGATCGCGATCATCGCTATCGTCGCCGCGATGCTGCTGATCGCATGGGCGCGCCTGGAGATCCACGGCACCGACGACCTGGAGGCCGCGCTGACCGAGCCGCCCGCGCAGGGCGACCTGCCGGTTGCGCCGAAGCCCGACCTCAAGCCCGACGACGAACGCGAGCTCGACGCTGCCGTCACGTCGAGCCGTTTCGCGACCGGGTTCTCCCCCTAGGGCATAATTTCGCGGATGCGAATCCTGTTAGCCGTCGCCGCGGCCGTCTTTGCCGCGGCCCCGGCAGCCGCCCTCGATTCCAGCTCCCCGTACCGGTTCCTGGCCCAGGCGCAGCCGCGCAAGCCCGCGCAGCAGCCCGACGTCATCTATGTGCCCACACCGCACGAGGTGGTCGACGACATGCTGCGGCTCGCCAACGTGGGCAAGAGCGACATCCTCTACGACCTCGGCGCGGGCGACGGCCGCATCGCGATCGCCGCGGCGAAGAAGTTCGGCATCCGGGCGGTGGGCATAGACATCGATCCCGAGCGCATCCGCGAGGCCAACGAGAACGCGCGCCGCGCCGGGGTTACCCACCTCGTCGAGTTCCGGCAGGAGGATCTGTTCAAGGCCGACTTCCGCGAGGCGACGGTGATTACGCTCTACCTCCTGCCCGACCTCAATGTGAAGCTCCGGCCGCGGCTCCTGGACGAGCTCAAGCCCGGCACGCGCATCGTCTCGCACCAGTTCGACATGGGAACCTGGAAGCCCGAAAAGCGCCTCGAGTCCAACGGGCGCGTGGTCTATTTCTGGACGATTCCTGCGAAGAAATAATGAAGCTCGAGGTTGCATCCGACGTTATCTGCCCGTGGTGCTACATCGGCAAGCGGCGGCTGGAAAGAGCGTTAAGTTTGCTGAAGAATGAATTAAGCCCCCAGATCCGCTGGCTTCCGTTTCAACTCAACCCCGGCATGCCCGAGGAGGGCGTGCCGCGCGCCGAATACCGCAGGGCCAAGTTCGGCTCGCTCGAGCGCTCGCGCCAGCTCGATGCACGCGTGATCGCCGAGGGCAAGAGCGAGGGCATCGACTTCGCCTTCGACAGGATTCAACGTACCCCCAACACGACGCAAGCCCACCGATTGATTGCTCTCGCTGAAGACCAGAACGCGGTGGTGGATGCGCTCTTCCGTGCCTACTTCGAGGACGCGAAGGACATCGGTGACCCGGCGGTGCTTGCCGACATCGCGGCGCAATGTGGGGTGAAGGGCTGGCCCGAGCGGGCGCCCGATGTGTCGGCGCTCGAGGATGAAGTGCGCGCAATGGGCATCTCGGCGGTGCCGACGTTCATTTTCGACCGCAAGTCCGGGATCTCAGGCGCCTATCCGGCCGAGGCGCTGGCGCAGGCGATCCGCGACGCTGCCGGGGAGCCGGTCAGGTAAAGTCGAGGCGCGTCTCGAGGATCATGCCGTAGATCGGCAGCGGCGGGCGCTTGCCGCCGAGCTCGAGCGGCGGCAGCTCTTTGGCGCCGAGCGTCCTCACCGCTGCGCGAAGCGCCTTCATCACGTCGAGGGAGATCACGATCTCGCCCGCGCGCGCGCGGTGCACCAGGCGCTCGGCGATGCTCACGCTGTCGCCGAAGCCGACGAACTGCTGCTGGCCTTCGGGGCCGGCATAGCCGAAGAGCGTCTCGCCCGTGTGCACGCCCGACGAGGCGGCGGCGGGCAGGCCATACTCCTTCTGCCAGCGCTCGCCGACCGGCGCAAATTCGGTCTGGATCACCTGCGCGGTCTGGATCGCGGCGCCGTTGAACTGCGCCGGTTCCCCGTCCACGAACGCCGACACCAGGCCGTCGTTGTGCACGGACAGGACCTTGCCGGAGTGATCCTCGATCGCGCGCGCTGCGAGCGAGAAGAACTCGTTCACGAGCTCGAGCACCGTCTCGGGCTGCAGCACCTCGGAAAGACGTGTGAAGTTGCGCAACTCGGTGAAAAGGATGGCGGCAGGTCGGCGTTCAGGCTCTTGCGCCATGGTCTGCGAGAATAAGTGTAATCCGCTTGTTCCGCTTGCCTTCGGAGCGGATGCGCGCGACCACGAGGCGGCCGATCTCGGCAGTGTTGCGCACGTGCGTGCCGCCGCAGGCCTGCAGGTCGACGCCCGGGATCTCGAGCAGGCGCACGCGCCCTTCGCCGCGCGGGGGCGCGACCGACATCGTCTTCACCAGCTCGGGCCTCGCGTCCAGTTCGGCATCGGTAATCCAATACGACGAAGTCGCGTGGCGGGCTTGGGTAAGCTCATTCAGTTGCGCCTCGATGTGCTCCTTCACGAGCTTCTCCATCTCGATGTCGAAATCGAGATGCGCCTTGTCGTCGCCGATCCGCCCACCGGTCACCGGCGCCTTCACTACCGCGCCGAGGAGGTGCAGCGCGGTGTGCAAGCGCATCAGCCGATAGCGCCTCTCCCAGTCGATCTCGATCGGCAGCTTCATGCCGGGCTCAGGCCTCGCGCCAGGCTCGAGAAGGTGAAGGATGGAATCTCCTCCTTTCCTGGTGTCGAGCACGCGCCACTCGCCGATGCGTCCGGTGTCGCCCGCCTGGCCGCCGCCGAGCGGATAGAACACCGTGCGGTCGAGCTCGACGGCGTTCTCGTGCACCGAAACGACGGTCGCCTCGCATGCGGCGAGGTACGGATCGTCGCGGAAAAGGAGCTCAGCCACGGAGCTCAGCCAAGAAACGCGATCAGGGCGACGATGAAAACGACCAGCGCGCCCGCGGCAAAGAACATGAGGGTTGTGTTCGAGACCGATGGCATCGCCGGGTCGGGGGCCACCTCGGTGCCGTGGTGCTCGGCCTCGCCATGCGCGAGCGCGGCTTCTTCGGCGGGCGCGCTCATCTTCTCGTTGAAGTTGCGGAAGAACTCATCGGCCACTTTCTTGGCCGCCGCGTCGACCAGACGCGAGCCGATCTGCGCCAGCTTTCCGCCGACATTGGCCTTGACTTCATAGGCGAGCCGCGTTTGGTCGTTTCCTTCCGGGGAGAGCTTGACCTGCGCCGCCCCCTTGGCAAAGCCGGCAGCGCCGCCTTGGCCCTCGAAGGCGAGCGAGTACGAGTCCGGTGCGTTCACGTCGAAGATCGACAGGCGGCCGCGGAACTTCGCGCTCACCGGCCCGACCCGGGCAGTCATCTGCACCTGGTACTCGTTGTCATTCACCCGGGCGATCGACTCGCAGCCCGGGACGCAGGCCTTGAGCACCTCGGGGTCGTTCAATGCCTTCCACGTGTCCTGCTGCGATGCCGGGATCTGCTGCTCGCCGGTCATTTCCACAGGGGTCGCTCCTTTATAGGGGTGCTCAGTGTTCTCGCCAGATCGACCAGGCTCTTGAGATTATGCACCGGCAGGAAAAGATCCACGTGCGGCAGCATGGCGCGCACGCCCGCCGGCCGGGCCTCGAACTTCTCGTAGCGCAGGAGCGGGTTCAGCCACACGAGCTGCCGGCAGGACTTGGCGAGACGCTCCATTTCCTCCGCGAGGCCCTCGCCCGCCTCGCGGTCCAGGCCGTCGGAGACGAGCAGCACGCAGGCGTTCTGCGCGAGCACCCGTCGGCCCCACTTGAAGTTGAACTCGCGCAGGCTCGCGCCGATGCGCGTGCCGCCCGACCAGTCCTTGATCGCTTCGGCCACCCTGCTCATCGCGACATCGACGTCGCGGTGGCGCAGCTGGCGCGTGATGTTGGTGAGGCGCGTGCCGAACACGAACACCGAGACCCGATCGCGGTCGTTGGTGATGGCATGCAGGAAATGCAGGAACATGCGCGAGTACGGATTCATCGAGCCCGAGATGTCGCACAGCACGACGAGCGGCGGGTGCAGCGTTCTCGGCGCCGCGCGCACCAGCGCAATTACCTCGCCGCCTTCGCGCAGGCTCTCCCGCAAAGTCGCACGAAGGTCGATAGCTTTTCCTTGCGGAGAAATCCTTTTTCTTCGGGTTCTTATCAGAGGCAAGGGCAGCCGCAACTGCGCCAGCATCTTCTTCGCCTCGGCGAGCTCGGCCGCCGACATGGTGTCGAAGTCCATGCGCGAGAGCACCTCGCGCGAGGAGAAGGTCAGGCGCGCTTCGAGCTCGAGCTTCTCGCTTTCCTGTGATTCTTGCTTTTGAGAAAACAGGGCATCCGTGAGACGCTGACTCTGCTGCTGCTCCGGCTTGGGTGCGCGGCCGTGGGCGTGCGGCAGGAGCAGGCTCATCATGCGCTCCGCGAGCTTCGGGTCGCGCCAGAAGATACGGAACGCCTGGTCGAAAATCGGGCGCTGCTCCTGGCGCGAGAGCAGCACGGCCGACATGGTCCAGTACCAGTCGTCGCGCCGCAGGGGAAATTGTTGCGCGCCGGCCATCTCGAGCGCGCGTACGCAGTCGATGACGCGGTCTGAGCCCACCCGCATTCCCGCCGCACGCAGCAGGCGCGCGAAGTGCATCACGTTTTCGGGCAGGCGGCCTTGCACGCTCAAGCCGCCGGTTCTCCTTTGGCCGGCGCGGCGAAAAGGCATTCCCGCGCGAGCTTCTCGACCTGCGGCGAGGCGGCGATCGCATGGCTGCGGAAATAGCGCTCATGGTTGCGCTCGACCTCGTTCAGCCGGTACACGTAATTCACCATCAGGCCGGCGGAGCGCGCCATCCCGGCCTGCGAGGTGTCGCCCATCCAGTTCAGGCGCTCGAGCGCGGCCCCGTTGCCGAGGTGGAAGCGCGCCACCGGGTCGACAGGCTCCGCATGGCCTGCCTCTGCGTGCTTGGCGTGCAGCAGGTAGTACGCGCAAAGCCGCATCAACAGCCGCTGCAAGACGTCGGAGGAGTCGCGGACGTGCCAGTCCGGCTGCTCGAGCTGCTCGAGCGGCGCCAGCTCCTTGAGGCGCTCGCTGCGCCTGCGGTCAAGCCAGCGCCGGAAGCCGGGAATGGGCGAAAGCGTGGCGAAGCGCCGCAACTGCGGAAACTCCCGCCTGAGCTCCTCCGCCACCTGCTTGATGAGAAAGTTGCCGAACGAGATGCCGCGCAGCCCCTCGTGGCAGTTGGTGATCGAGTAGAACATCGCGCAATCGCAGTTTACCGGACTCGCGACCGGGGCTTCGACGTCCAGCAATGGTTGAACGCGTGCCGCCATGCCTTCGGTGAGCGCAACCTCGATGAAGATGATCGGCTCGTCGGGAAGCTGCGGATGGAAGAACGCGAAGCAGCGCCGGTCGGCCTCGAGGCGGCGGTGGAGGTCCCGCCAGCCGTCGATCGCGTGCACCGCCTCGTACCTGATGAGCTTTTCCAGAACGGCCGCGGAGGTGCGCCAGTCGATGCGCTCGAGCCGCAGGAAGCCGCGGTTGAACCACGAGCGCAGCAGATGCATGAGGTCAGAGTCGATGATCCGCCACTGGGGATTTTCCTTGAGGTTCTTCAGCAGCCAGCCTCGCATCTCGACCAGCGTGGCGGTTCCGCCGGGGGCCATGTTAAGCCGCCGGAACAGCTCCTGGCGCGGCGCCTCCACCGATTGCTGCAGCCGGATCAGGTTGTCTGCGGATGGATCGGTCTGATAATCCCTCGCGGCGCTCGCCACGGCTTCGGGAGAGGGTGAATAGTCGCGCGCGAGTGCGTCGAAAAACTCGCACCGGCCCTGCGCGTCGAGCCCCTGGTACGCCGAGAGCGCTTCGCGCGCGAGCGCCGAGCTCGCATAGTCACCGCTCTCGGCAAGCAGCGCGCCCGACAGCGCGCTTAGACGCTGCGCGGGAGTATCAGTGCTTTCCGGCTTGCCGCCGATCCGCCGGCGCAGGGAATCCCAGGCGCTCGCCGCCTGATCGCGCCACCGCTCGACGTAGTGCTGGAGGGAGGTTACGGATATCGGCACCGAGGGTAATCACGCGGCGGCGGCCGCGGCCTTCGCCTCGCCCACCAGGCGTTCGGCCTCCTCGCCCGCGACGCGCTCCAGATCGTCGCGGTACTTGAGTAGCACGCCAAGGGTGTTATTCACCGTCTCGGGGTCGAGCACCACGCGGTCGAGCGCAGCGAGGCAGTTCGCCCAGTCGATGGTCTCGGCGACGCCGGGCAGCTTGAAGAGATCCACCTTTCGAAGCTGCTGCACGAACGCCACGACCTCGCGCGACAGCCCCTCGACCGCCTTCGGTGCCTTGCGGCGCAGGATCTCGAGCTCGCGTTTCGCGTCAGGGTAGTCGACCCAGTGGTAGAAGCAGCGGCGCTTCACCGCGTCGTGGATTTCGCGTGTGCGGTTGGACGTGATCACGACGATCGGCGGCTCCTCGGCGCGCACCGTACCGATCTCGGGGATTGTGATCTGCCAGTCGGAAAGCACTTCCAGAAGGTACGCCTCGAACGGCTCGTCGGTGCGGTCAAGCTCATCGATCAAGAGTACCGGCGGGTCGCCGAGCGGCTGCAGCGCGCGCAAGAGCGGCCGGCGGATGAGAAACCGCTCCGAGAAGATATCCTGCTCGAGTCCCTCGCGCGACTTCACGCCCTCCGCCTCGGCCATGCGGATCTCGATCATCTGCCGGGGGTAGTTCCACTCGTAAGCCGCCTGCGCGATGTCGAGGCCCTCGTAGCACTGCAGCCGAATCAGCTCCCGCCCGAGCGCCTGCGCCACGACCTTGCCGATCTCGGTCTTCCCCACCCCCGCCTCACCCTCGAGGAAGAGCGGCCGCTTCATCGCGAGCGTGAGGAAGAGCGAGGTCGCGAGGCTTCGGTCGGCCACGTACTCGCCGGAGGCGAGCAGTGCCTGGGTTTCGTCGATCGACCTCGGGAAGGGCTTCTGCATAACACGTTCATTTTCCGGCAATTGGCTCGCCGCCGCCACTTCCGTTTCGGCCGGTGAATCCGCCACAATACAAGACGTCGGGTAGAGCGCAGACTACCCGCAAGGGAGGCGGTTTGGACCGACGGGATTTCATCCTTTTCGGCGGTGTGTTGCTGGCTAGCGCGTCCGTGCACGCACAGTCCGCAAAGCCGAAGCGCGTAGCGGTGCTCTTCGCAGGCACCCCTGAGGTGGACGAGCGGGCGGCGGCGCCGTTCTTCGAACAGCTGCGCCGACTCGGCTGGATCGAGAGTACGAACATCTCATACGAGCATTTTTACGCGCGCGGGGTGCGTAACAAAATGCCGGAGCTGGCGACCGCGGCGGTGGCGAGACACCCCGATCTAATCTATGCGCCGACTGCTTTTGCTGCGGTCTCGGCGACTAAGGCGACCAGCACGATTCCCGTGGTTTTCAGCACCGTGAGTGATCCGACGCGCATTGGCTTGGCGGACTCGCTGGCCCGGCCCGGCCGGAACGCTACCGGAACATTCCAGATACAGGCCGACCTGGTGGCGAAGAAGTTCGAAATCATGCGCGAAGCGCTACCCCAAGCCAAGCGTATCGCGGTGGTGCTCGAGCGCACCGGCAGCGATTACGCGGAACAGAAAAAACGGCACGTGGACGCGGGGCGACGGTTCGCACTTGACGTGTCGATTGCGGACTTCACGAGCTTCGACGAGCTGACAAAGCTTTTGGCGGGGCTGAAAAACGAGCGGGTGGACGCCGTCACGGTCGGCAGTTCGTTTACCCTGATCGGCAACCGCAAGCCTTTTGCGCAGCTTGCGCTGCAAGCCGGCATCCCGCTTGTCGCCCATCGAATCGAATGGGCCGAAGCCGGCGCCTTGATCACCTACGGAGCCGACGTGAGCGACACCTTGCGTCGCACAGCGGAGATCGCGCATCGCATTCTCAACGGCGCCCGACCGGCTGAGACGCCCATAGAGCAGGCATCGAAATTCGAGCTCGTGGCGAATCTTTCAGCCGCAAAGAATCTGGGGGTCGTGCTTCCGAGGATGCTCGTTTCCCGCGCCGATCGGGTGATCGAATGAAGCGACGCGAGGCGATCGTGCTCGGCGCTGCGGTCCTCGCCGCGCCGTTCACGGTACGGGCGCAGCGCACGACCGCCGTCATCGGATTCCTGGTGCCGACCACCCGCGAGGCGTTCGCGAGCCGCATCGACGGCGTGAAAGCGGGGCTGCGCGAGCTCGGCTACGCCGAGGGAAGGGACGTGGCGTTCGCGTATCGCGCCGCCGACGACCGCTACGAGCGCCTCGACGCGCTCGCTGCGGAGCTGGTGGCGCTCAAGGCGGACGTGCTGGTGACGGCGGGAACACCGGGGGCGCTCGCGCTCAAGCGCGCCACGACCACTGTTCCAATCGTGCTTAGCGCGATTTCCGACCCCGTGGCCACCGGCGTAGTTACGAGCCTCGCGCGGCCGACCGGCAACATCACGGGCATGATGTTCTTCGTGCAGGAGCTCGGTGTGAAGCGGCTCGAGATGCTTCGGCAAGCTGCGCCGCAGCTCAAGCGCGTTGCGGTTTTGATGAACGCCGACAATGCCTCGATGGTGCCGGTCGAGCGCGAGATGCGGCCGGCGGCGAAGCAACTGGGCCTCGAAATGCAGCGCCACGACGTGCGCACGCCGCAGGACTTCGACGCCGCGTTCGCCGCTATGGCCGTGGCTAGGGCTGAGGCCCTGGTGATCGTCGAGGACGCGATGCTCAACGTCAATGCCGCACGGCTCGGCGCGGCCGCTACCGCGAAGCGCCTGGTGTCCATCGGCGCGCCGGAAGTCGCGCTCGGCGGGGGTACCTTCGCCTACGGAGTGGATCAGGTCGCGATGTTCCGCCGCTCGGCATACTTCATTGACAAGATCCTCAAGGGCGCAAAGCCCGCGGACCTGCCGATTGAGCGCACCTCCAAGTTTGATCTGACGGTCAATTTGAAAAGCGCCACGGCGCTCGGCCTTAAGCTGCCGCAAACAGTGCTGCTGCGCGCCGACCGCGTGATCGAATAGACATGCAGCGCAGAACGCTGCTCTTGGCCGCGATCGCGACGTCGTTCGCGGCCTTCGCGCAGCCGAACAAAATGTGGCGCATCGGGTTTCTCGGCACGTTGTCGCGCGAGGCGTGGGCGGGGCCCGTCGATGCGATTCGCGCCGGGCTGCGTGAGCGCGGCTACACAGAAGGTAAGAACCTGCACATCGAGTACCGCTGGGCCGAAGGCCGCTACGAGCGGCTGCCGTCCCTTGCGCAGGAGCTGTTGCGCTCGAACATCGATCTGCTCATGTCGCACGGTTCACCGGGAAGCCGGGCGGCAAAGCAGGCGACCACGAGCGTGCCGGTGGTGCTAGTCGCGGGAAATCTCACCACGATGGGCATCGTCTCGAACCTCGCGCGTCCCGGCGGCAACCTCACCGGGATCACTTTCTTCGGCGTGGAGATGGTGCGCAAGCGCCTGGAGCTCTTGCGCGAAGCGATGCCGAAGGCGAAGCGGCTCGGCGTCGTGCTCAACCCCGGCAATCCCATTCAGCCGGCGATCCGCGAGGCGCTCGAGGAGACAGCGCGCTCGCTCAACGTCGCCCTCACGGTAATCGAGTTGCGCGATGCCAGCTCGGTCGATTCGGTATTCGAACCGGCGCTGGCTGACCGATTCGAGGGCGTGGTGATCGACGATGACGCCATGCTGCGCTCGGCCTCGAAAGCGATCGGCGCCGCGGCGAAGCGGCGCCGATTGCCGCTCGTCGGCCCCAGCGAGTTCGTCGACGACGATGCGGTGATCTGCTATGACGTCGATCTGCTCGACATGTACCGTCGGTCGGCGGGGCTGGTGGACCGGATCTTCAAAGGCGCGAAACCCGGCGAGCTGCCGGTCGAGCAGGCGGCGAAGTTCGAGCTCATCGCCAACCCGCGCGCAGCAAGGCAGCTTGGGATCTCGCTGCCCAGCGCGCTCCTCGTGCGCGCCGACCGGGTGATTGATTAGCGACACCCGGCGGGAACGCCAATTGCTCGGCGCTCTCCTGATTCGCCACCAACGAACAGGAGAAGTCCATGGAAATGCAGATGGTTAAGGAGCTGATGCTCCAGTCGCTCGAGCACGAGATGGGCGGCACCAAGGTGTACGAGACGGCGCTGAAGTGCGCCGTCAACGAAGACCTGAAAGAGGAGTGGGAGGGCTACCGCCAAGAAACCGAGAAGCACGTGCAGGTTTTACATGACGCCTGCCTGCAGCTCGAGATCGACCCGGAGGAGCAGACGCCGGGGCGCAAGATCACGCACGACATGGGCGCCTCGCTCGTGGCGGCGATGGAAGCGGCGCTCGGCGCGGGCGACAAGGAGCAGGCGCAGTGCGTTGCGGCGGAATGCGTGGTGCTCGCCGAAACGGTGGATCACTTCAACTGGCAGCTGATCGGCGAGGTAGCCGAGAAGATGGACGGCGCGCAAGGCAAGGCGCTGAAGGAGGCCTACCAGGAAGTCGAGGACGAGGAGGACGAGCACCTCTACCACTCCAAGGGGTGGCTGCGCGAGCTCTCACTCGAGGGCCTCGGCCTGAAGGCGCAGTTGCCGCCGCCCGAGGAGAAGAAAAAAGTGAAGTCCGCCAGCGCGCAGGCGCGCGTCGAGCAGCAGGCGCGCAAGCGCTGAACGCCGGGGACCAAGAATCGGGGTCAGACCCCGGTTCTTGGGGGTCTGGCCCCGATTTTCTTACTTGAGCGCGGCCTCCACGGCGCGCTTCGCCATGACCGTGATGAGGTGCGCGCGGTACTCGGGCGAAGCGTGCAGGTCGTTGTTGAGGCCGTCGGGCTTGACCTTGATGTTGGCCACCGATTCGGGGGCGAACTTCGCGGCGAGCGTCTTTTCCATGTCGGCCTGGCGGAACGCGCAGGGGCCGGCGCCGGTGACCGCGACGCGGACCTTGCCGCCGCCGAAGTCGGCGACGAAGACGCCGACGATTGCGAAGCGCGAAGCCGGGTTTTTGAACTTCATATAGGCCGCGCGTTTCGGCGCCGGAAACGCGACCGAAGTGATGAGCTCGCCCGGCTCGAGCGCGGTCTCGTACAGGCTCTTGAAGAACTTGTCCGCCTCGATCTTGCGCTTGTTCGTGGTGATCGTAGCGCCCAGGCCGAGCACTGCCGCCGGGTAGTCGGCCGCCGGGTCGCTATTCGCGAGCGAGCCGCCGAGCGTGCCCATGTGGCGCACCTGCCGGTCACCGATGATGCCAGCGAGCGCGGCGAGTGCAGGGATCGTCTTCTGCACGTCTTTCGAGTCGGCGACGTCGGCATGGCGCGTCATGGCGCCGATTTCGACGCCACTTCCCGTTGCTTTCACAAAAGAAAGTTCTTTCAAAGAGCCCAGATCTATCAGGTCCGTGGGCGAGGAGAGCCGCAGCTTCATCGCCTGCACCAGGCTCTGCCCCCCCGCGAGGTATCTCGCTTCCTCTTTCTGGCCGAGAGCGAGCGCGTCCTTCGTGCTGGACGGACGGTGATATTCGAATGCATGCATAAGATCCTCCTAGGCCGCTTTCTTCATTGACCGCCAGACCGTCTGTGCCGTCGCCGGCATCGGCACGTCTTTCACGCCGAGCGCGTCGGTGATGGCGTTGATTACCGCCGCCGGCGCCCCGATCGCGCCCGCCTCGCCACAGCCCTTCACGCCGAGCGGGTTGTGCGTGCACGGCGTCTCGCGCGTGTCGATGTTGAAGAGCGGTATGTCGGCCGAGCGCGGGATGCAGTAGTCCATGAACGAGCCGGTGACGAGCTGGCCGGAGTCTTCGTAGCGACAGCCCTCGGTGAGCGCCTGTCCGATGCCCTGCGCAAGCCCGCCGTGCACCTGGCCTTCGACGATCATCGGGTTGATCACCTTGCCGAAGTCGTCCACCGCGGTGAAGCCGACGATCTGCGTCGCGCCGGTTTCCTTGTCTACCTCGACCTCGCACACGTAGCTGCCCGCCGGGAAGGTGAAGTTGGTCGGGTCATAGAACGCGTTTTCGTTCAGCCCGGGCTCGAGCTTGTCGAGCGGGTAGTTGTGCGGCACGTAAGCCGCGAACGCCACTTCACCGAAGGTCTTCTTGCGATCGGTGCCCGCGACCTTGAACTGGCCGCGGTCGTACTCGATGTCCGACTCGGAGGCTTCCAGCAGGTGTGCGGCGATCTTCTTGCCCTTGGCGACGATCTTGTCGAGCGCCTTGACGATCGCAGTGCCACCCACGGCGATGGAGCGCGAGCCGTAGGTGCCCATGCCGAAGAGGATCTTGGAAGTGTCGCCGTGCACCACCTCGACCGCCTCGATCGGCAGCCCGAGCCGGTCGGCGACCACCTGCGCAAAGCTCGTCTCGTGGCCCTGGCCATGCGAATGCGAGCCGGTAAACACGGTGACCGTGCCCGTCGGATGCACGCGGATCTCGCCGGCCTCGAACAGGCCCGCCCGCGCGCCGAGCGAGCCGGCGACGTTGGAGGGCGCGATGCCGCAGGCTTCGATGTAACAGGCATAGCCGATGCCGCGCAGCTTTCCGCGCTTTGCGGACTCTTCTTTTCTGTTGCTGAAGTTCTGAACGTCCGCGAGCTTGAGCGCTGCATCCAGGGTGGCCTGGTAGTTCCCGGTGTCGTAGCAGAGCGCGACCGGCGTCTGGTACGGGAACTCGCGAATGAAGTTTTGCTTTCGGATCTCGACCGGGCTCATCTTCATCTCGCGCGCCGCAGTCTCGACCAGGCGCTCGACCACGTAGGTCGCTTCCGGGCGGCCGGCGCCGCGATAGGCGTCGACGGGCGTGGTGTTGGTGAACACCGCGGTCACCTCGCAGTAGATGTGCGGCGTCGTGTACTGCCCGGCAAGCAGGGTCGCGTACAGGATGGTTGGGATGCACGAGGCGAAGGTCGACAGGTACGCGCCGAGGTTCGCGGTCGTGCGCACGCGCATCGCGAGGAACTTGCCGTCCTTGTCGAGCGCGAGCTCGGCGCTCGTCAGATGGTCGCGGCCGTGCGCGTCGGAGACGTAGGACTCCGAGCGCTCGGCGGTCCACTTCACCGGGCGGTTCAGTTGTTTCGCCGCCCAGGTGACCACCACGTCTTCGCCGTAGAGGTAGATCTTCGAGCCGAAGCCGCCGCCGACGTCGGGCGAAACCACGCGCACCTTGCTCTCGGGCAGCCCGAGCACGAACGCGGTCATCAGCAGCCGCTCGACGTGCGGGTTCTGGCTCGCGACGTAGAGGGTGTAGCCGTCGTCGGCGCGCGAATACATGGCGTTCGCCGAGCGCGGCTCGATCGCGTTTGGCACAAGGCGGTTGTTCCAGAAGTCGAGCTTTGTCACATGGGTTGCATTTGCAAAAGCAGCATCAACAGCGGCCTTGTCGCCGAGCGCCCAGACGTAGCAGGTGTTGTCCCCGGCGATATCGTGAATCGGAGTGCTCGTCTTTGCCTTGGTAAGGTCGATTACGGCGGGGAGCTCCTCGTAATCGACCTTTACCTTTTCAGCGGCGTCGCGTGCCTGCTCGAGCGTCTCGGCGACCACTACCGCGATGCGCTCGCCGACGTGGCGTACCTTGCCCTGCGCGAGCGGGGGGTAGGGCGGCTCTTTCATCGGCTTGCCGTTGACATCCGTGATCAGCCAGCCGCACGGCAGCCCGCCGACCTTGGCCGCGGCCAGGTCTTCGCCGGTGTACACCGCAAGGACACCGGGAGACTTTCTTGCCTCTTCGGACGAGATTTTTCTTATTTTTGCGTGTGCGTGGGGAGAGCGCACGAACACCGCGTGGCTTTGATTGGGCAAAGCCACATCGTCGGTGTACTGGCCGGTGCCGGTGAGGAAGCGGTAATCCTCCTTGCGCTGGACGCGCGCGCCGATAAGCGGGGCGTTCATATCTTGCCTCCCATCGCTCGTGCGCCGGCCATGATGCTCTTCACGATGTTGTGGTAGCCGGTGCAGCGGCAAAGGTTGCCCTCGAGCGCTTCGCGCACTTCCTGCTCGGTGGGGCTGGGATGGCTTTGAGCGAAGTCGAGCGCGTTCATCACCATCCCGGGGGTGCAGAAACCGCATTGCAGGCCGTGGTTCTCCTTGAACGCGGCCTGCATGGGGTGCAGGGTGCCATCGGGCTTTGCCACACCCTCGATGGTCATGATGTCGGCACCCTCCGCCTGCATCGCCACGATCGAGCAGCTCTTGATCGCGCGGCCGTTCATGAGCACCGTGCAGGCGCCACACTGCGCCGTGTCGCAGCCGACGTGGGTGCCGGTCAGCCGCAGGTTCTCGCGAATATAGGTGACAAGCAGCGTGCGCGCCTCGACATCGGCAGAAACGGGCTTGCCATTGACCTTCATGGATACCTTGATTGTCATGCGGGGCTCCTCCGGGGAGAAAAATATCGTAGCGCGGCGGTATGATTTATGCCACTGCCATTTCTCGCCGCCGGCCATGCGATTGCTGATCGTGGAGGACGACGCCCCGCTTGCATCGGGGCTGCAGCGCATCCTCGAGGCCGAGGGGCACGCGGTCGACGTTACCGCGCGCGGCGAGGAGGCGGTGGCCGCCGCGTCGAACGAAAAGTTCGACCTCGTTATCCTGGACATTGGGCTGCCGCAGATGGACGGATTCGAGGTGCTGCGCCGGCTGCGCTCCAGTGTCTCGGACAAGAGCGGGCCGATGCCAGTGCTCGTGCTTACGGCGCGCGACGCGGTGGAAGACCGCGTGCGCGGCCTCGACCTCGGGGCCGACGACTACATGGTGAAGCCCTTCGCGATGCCGGAGCTCACCGCCAGGGTGCGCGCGCTCTTGCGCCGCTCGCAGGCGCACGGCGGCCCGCGCATCGCTCATGGGCCATTGACGCTCGACACGATCGCAAGACGGGCTTTTTTGCGCAACGAGCCCCTGGAGCTCGCGGCGCGCGAGTGGGCGGTGCTCGAAGTGCTACTCGCCAAGGTGGAGAAGATCGTCTCGAAGGAGGCGATCATCCAGGCGGTCGCCGGCTGGGGAGACGACCTTTCGCCAAATGCGATCGAGGTCTATGTCTCGCGCCTGCGCTCCAAGCTCGAGCCGGCCGGAATCAAGATCCGCACCGTGCGCGGCTTCGGCTATATGCTGGAAGAGTTCAAGTAAGGGGACGCGATGGCCGCGCGAAGCCTGCGCGCGCACCTGCTGCGCCTGCTGCTGCCGCCGATCGCGGCGCTGCTTGCGGTCGGTGCGGTGGTGGCGTACTACCCGTCGCTCGAGCCCGCCACGCAAGCATACGACCAGGCGCTCGTCGATATTGGCCTTGCCATCGGTTCGCAGGTGCGAGTCACGGAGACCCAGTACCGCTTCGAGCTGCCGCAGGCGGTGGACCAGGTCCTGCGCACCGACCGCTTCGATCGCATCTTCTACCGCATCACGAGCCCGTCGGGAATCGAGATCGCCGGCGACCCCGAGCTGCCGCCGCCGCCGAGCGATCAGATCGCGCACAACACCATGTACGACGGCAGGCAAGTGCGCGTAGTGACGGTGCAGTCGCCGTGCGGGAGCTCGATCTGCACCGTGCTCGTCGGCGAGACCACGCTCAAGCGCCAGCGCCTCGCGCGCGACATTCTGCTGCAAAGCCTTTTCCCGGAGCTCCTGATCGCGCTCGCGACGCTCGTCATCGTTTGGTTCGGCGTGAAGCGCGGGCTGGAGCCGCTTGCGCGGCTCTCGGAGGAGATCAAGGCGCGCTCGGCGGGAGACCTGCGGCCGATCGACGCCGCCGGCGCGCCGCAGGAGACGCGGCCGCTCGTGGGCGCGCTGAACGGCCTGCTTGAGGAGGTGTCGGCGGCAAGCCGCAGCCAGCAGCGTTTTCTCGCGAACGCGGCGCACCAGCTGCGCACGCCGCTCGCCGGACTGCAGGCGCATACCGAGCTCGCGCTCGCGCAGCCGATGCCGGACGCCTGCCGCGCGCAGCTCGAGCAAGTGCACCGGGCGACGATGCGGACCGGCCGCCTCGCAAACCAGCTGCTCGCGCTCGCACGCACCGAGCCGGGCACGCGCTCGGCGACCGCGGCCGTCGACTTGAAAGGTATCGTTGGCGGTGAGGCCGATGCATGGCTGCGACAGTCGCTCACCCGCGATATCGACCTTGGTTTCGAGCTCGATCCCGCGCCAGTGCAAGGCGACGCCCTCCTGCTGCGCGAGGCGCTCTCGAACCTCGTGCACAACGCGATCGAGTACTCGAACCGCGGCGGCCGCGTCACCGTGCGCACCGGGCGGCGCAACGGCCACGCGTTCCTCGAGGTCGAGGACGATGGACCCGGAATCGCTGCTGAGGAGCGCGAGCGCGTGCTTGAGCGCTTCTACCGCGTGCCTGGCACGCCGGGCACTGGCAGCGGCCTGGGGCTCGCGATCGTGCGCGAGATCGCAGCGAGTCACGCTGCGAGCCTCTTTGTCGCGGAGGGAACGGCCGGCGGCTGCAGAGTTGGGATAACATTTCCGCATGGATAGCGTAGATATCGAAGTGCTGCGGACCGCGGAGCAATGGCGCAAGGGCGGGCGCAGGGTCGCGCTCGGCACAATCGTGAAGACCTGGGGCTCGGCGCCGCGCCCGGTGGGTGCGATGGTCGCGATCCGCGACGATGGTCAGGTGGTCGGCTCGGTGTCCGGCGGCTGCGTAGAAGACGATTTAATAGAAAAAATAAAAAATAAATCTGTTGCCGCCCGGAAGCCCGAGCTCGTCACCTACGGAGTCACCAACGAAGAAGCGACGCGCTGGGGGCTGCCGTGCGGCGGCACGTTGCAGCTCGTCATGGAGCCGGTTTCGGATCAAAGCCGGATCGGAGAGCTGCTCGACCGGGTGACGAAGCAGCAGCTTGTACGCCGCCGGCTCGAGATGGAAAGCGGCGAAGCGACGCTCGAGCCCGGGCGCTGGCAGGACGTGCTCGAGTTCGACGGCCGGGTGCTTTCCGCAGTGCACGGCCCGCGCTGGCGACTGGTGCTCATCGGAGCCGGCCAGCTCACGCGCTACCTCGCCGAGATGGCGCGCATGCTCGATTACCACGTCGTGGTGATCGACCCGCGCGAGGAATACGCTGCGGGTTGGGACCTGGCGGCCGTGCCGATCAGCCGCGGCATGCCCGACGACGTGGTCCGCGAGCTCCAGCTCGACGGCCACAGCGCGCTCGTCGCGCTCACGCACGACCCGAAGCTCGACGACCTCGCGCTCATGGAAGCGCTCAAGTCGGCGGCGTTCTACGTCGGCGCGATCGGCTCGAAGAAGAACAACGACGCGCGCCGCGAGCGGCTCCGGGAGTTCGACGTCTCCGACGAGGAGATCGCGCGCCTGCGCGGACCGGTGGGGCTCTACATCGGGTCGAAGACCCCGCCCGAGATCGCGGTTGCGATCCTCGCCGAGATGACGGCGGTGCGCCACGGCGTGAGCGAGCCAAGTTGGGCCGCAAAGCCGGAACGTCGCTTCGACCCCTCAGCTTGTGAAGTAAAAGAGGTCAAACCCGCCTGAAGATCGTCGGGCTGCTGCTCGCGGCAGGGTCGGCAACCCGGTTCGGCTCGGACAAGCTACGGCACACGCTTCCGCACGGCGTCTCGATCGCCGTGCAGGCCGCGCGGCACCTCAAGGCGGAGCTGGATCGCGTTATCGCGGTGGTCCGCCCAGGGAGCGCCGAGATTGCGGCCGCGCTGAAGGACGCAGGCTGCGAAGTCGTGGTATGCGAGAACGCTGCCGACGGAATGGGCGCGAGCCTCGCCTGTGCAGCAAGAGAAGCTGGAGAAGCGGACGGCTATCTCGTTGCCCTGGGCGACATGCCCTTCGTGCGGCGCACGACGATCGCCGCGGTGCGCGATGCGCTCGCCGCGGGCGCGCCGCTGGCGGCGCCGTATTTCCGTGCGCATCGCGGCCACCCCGTTGCGCTGTCAAAAAAGTTTCGGGAACAACTTTTCGGCTTGAAAGGCGACGTAGGAGCGAAGAAGCTCGTCGCGGACAATGAGGACATACTGATAAAGATCCCGGTGGGCGACCCGGGCGTAATTCGGGATATCGATACGCCCGGGGATCTCTTGCCACCGCTTAGAATCTGACATGGCAAGCGAGCAACTCGCGATCCTTTTCGCAGATATCTGCGAAAGCACGGCCATCTACGAATCGATGGGCGATGCACGCGCCCTCGCTGCAATCAACCGCGTGTTCGCGCTGCTCAGGGAGAAGGTCGAGGCGGCCGCCGGCACTGTGGTGAAGACGCTCGGCGACGGCATGGTGTGCCAATTTCCTGGCGTCGACGGCGCTTTCCGCGCCGCCTGCGCGATGCAGGAGGGAGTGACCGGCGCCCACGCGGACGCCGGACCGAAGATGATGATCAAGGTCTCGTTCACCTGGGGCCCCGTGGTGACCGAGGCGGGCGACGTGTTCGGCGACACCGTGAACGTGTGCGCGCGCCTGGTCGGCGCCGCCGGGCCTGAGCAGATCCTGACCACGCACGAGACGGTCGAAGCGCTATCGCGCGGGCCGCGCATGCGTTGCCGCGAGCTCTACCCGGTGAGGGTCCGAGGCCGCGCCGAGGAAGTGAAGGTGTGCGAAGTCCTGTGGCGTTCCGACCCCGACGTGACCGAGGCGTTCTCCCGCTCTCAGCTCACCGCCGGAATGCGGGAATGGATCCTCAAGCTCGCCTACGGCGGCGACACGATCGTGGTCGAGCCGAACGGCTCGGTCAAGCTTGGCCGAGGCAAGACCAACGAGCTCGTCGTCACCAGCAGCAAGGCATCGCGCGTTCACGCCCGCATCTACGGCCGCGGCACCAATTTCGTGATCGCCGACCAGTCCTCGAATGGCACGTTCCTCGCGATCGACGGCAACACCCGCGAGGTGGCGCTGCGGCGCGACGAGGCGATGCTCGGCGAGCGCGGCGCCATCGGCCTGGGAGGTCCGACCCACGACGGTGGCGACCACGTCGTGCGCTACGAGCTCGAGCGCCGCAAGCCCTAAGCGGTCAGCAGGTCACTCGATGACCTCGTCCGCCCGTATCCGAACCGCATTCGGAATCGCGAGGCCGAGCGCCCGCGCGGTCTTCAGGTTCAATACGAACCTGAAGCTCGACGCCATCTCGAACGGCAGGTCGGCCGGCTTGGCGCCGCGCAGAATTCGGTCGACGTAATCCGCGCCGCGGCGGAAGACCGCGCCGATGTCAGAACCGTACGAGAGCAGGCCGCCCGCTTCGGCATACTCCCGGCGGGCATAAATCGCGGGCAGCCGCAATCGTGCAGCGCTGTCCACGATCTGCTCGCGGTGCGGAAGAAGCGAAGTGGTAGTGGCGACGATGAGCGCGTCGGTGCCCTTGGCTGCGATCTCGGCGAACGCCTGAGCGACGCTGGCCGAGGTCACACCGTCCAGCACGCTTGCAGATATTCCGAGCGCCCGCGCTTGCTTTTCCAGCTCACGGAAGACCAGCATCTCGCCTGGATTGCCGGGGTCAGTGACGTAGGCGACCGACTGCGCCGTCGGTACGAGCTCGCGCACGAGTTGCAGCCATTTGCCGGCAAGCTCAGCCTGGTTCGGCGAGACGCCGGTGAGGTTGCCCCCGGGGCGGGCGAAGCTCGCGACCAGTCCGGACTTCACCGGGTCGGCCGGTCCGAGGGCGACGATCGGGATCTCGCGCGTCGCGCGCCCGGCCGCCAGAGCAGCGGTCGTGGTGACGGCCACCAGCACATCCGGTTTCAGCGCGGCGAGTTCCGCGGCGAGGCTGTCGAGCCGCTTGAGCTCGCCGCCCGCAAAGCGCGCAACGATCCGGAGATTGCGGTCTTCGCTGTATCCCAGCTCGCCCAGCCTCTTTCGAAAGATGGCCCAAAGCTGCGCGCGGACCGCTTCGGGCGCATCGTCGAGCGTCGCAACGCGCACGGGTGAATCGCGCCGCACGAGTTGCCCTGCAACGGGTGCCGAAGCGACATACAGGCACAGGGCGAGCAGGCCATGCAAGGATTGACGTCGTCTCATGTCGCTTTGGCGCGAGCCGCAGACGCGCTCCGGTACACGAGCTCGGCGCTCGCGAGGTCTTCGACCGCGACGCCGACCGACTTGAACAGGGTGATTTCCTCCACCGACTCGCGTCCCGGCTTGCCGCCGCCGAAGACCTCGCCGATTTCGGCGAAGATCTTGCCGCCGGCAATCACGTCGCCGGATTCACGGGAAGCGGCCTCGCGCTGCTCGACATAGAGCTTTGCCTTGCGCAGGACGTGGTCGTCGAGCTCGCGCCAATCGGGCCGCGGCGCGCCGACCGCATTGACATGCATTCCCGGCGACAGCCACTCGCCTTCGAGGACCGGCGTCCTCGAGGTGGTGGCGACCAGCACGACGTCCGCGCCGCGTACCGCGTCCTCTGCCGAGCGCGCGAGCCGCACGCCAAAGCGTTCCGCGAACGCGCGCGCGTTGCGCGGGCTCCAGACCCGAACCTCGCG
>DATFEI010000257.1:0-2673 GCA_035251315.1 Burkholderiales bacterium
GCCCTTCCGGCTGAAGCCCTGCTCGCCCTGCAGGACAAGCTGGTTCGCAAAAAGATGGAAGTCGAAAACGAAGTCGCGCGCCACGATGTGCGCGTCATAGCGGTTGCCGTGAAGCTCGAGCCGCCAGTCGTCGATCCATACGCCAGTGCGGTCGAGCTCGGCTTCTGCGAGCGAGAACCCCGCACGCGCGGCGCGCTGGTCATGAACCAGCCGCCCGCGCTTCGGGTCGCTCAGCGCCGCGTGCGCGAATAGCACCTGCCGGGGGTTGAACGCGCTCGGGTTATCGCTCGCCTCCTCCGGCCGAGCGCGGAAGAAGGTGATCTGGAAGCCGAGCGGGCCGTCCAGCCAGCCAGTGACGTACCACCACTCGATCCGGAACTCCGGATGCGCGCCGTGGTCGCGGGGAAACTCGAGCTTGCGCCCGGGGGTGACATCGGGATAGCGCACCTGCTCCGCCCACGCGGCCAGCGGAAGGAGGCCGAAACTGAAGAACGTCCGACGCCTCATGCCTACCAGTCCTCTCGTACCGCGCGAACTGGGCCCATGCCCATCGCCTCCCTGCCGGACACCACCGCCGTCAGTACTGCGAGCGCGACGAGCACCACGATGAATCCGGCAAGGAGCAGGTACGGCGGGTGAAGCTCCATGCTCCAGTGGAAGGACTGGCGGTTGACGACATAGACGAGCACCAGGCTGATCGCCGCGCCGGCGGCAAGGCCCGCGGCCGAGCCGACGAGCGCGAGCAATCCGCCTTCCGCCGCCAGCATTCCGCGGATCTGCGAGCGCGTGAGCCCGAGGTGGCGCAGCACGCCGAATTCGCGCCGGCGCGCGAGCACGATCGCGCCGAGGCTCGACGAGAGCCCGAACAGCCCCACCAGCACCGCCACGGCTTCCATCGCGTAGGTAACGGCGAAGCTGCGATCGAAGATGCGTAGGGAAACTTCACGGATCTCGCCCGGCTCCGCGATGTCGAGCTGCTCACCGCCCGGAAGCGCGCGGAGCGCCTCTATCACGGTAGCGGGCGTTGCACCGGGCACAAGCCATAGCGCGCCGTCGTTCGCGCTGCGGTCGTCCGTCAGCGCGATGTAGTCCGCGCGGTCGATAAGCACTGCGCCATGCTGGCGCGCGTAGTCGCGAAAGACCCCGGCGACCACGACCGAGTGGGTCCTGTTGAGCATCGGAAGCTCGAGGCGTCTCCCAGCCGAAAACCCGTACAAGTCGGCCACCGCCTCGCTGATCCATACCGCGGGCGGATCCTCCGGCCTGCGCTCATGGCGCTGTCCCATCAGCGGGAAAGTCTTTTCGGCATGATCCCGCGCGATCAGGACAAGCGGCGGGCGAGTCGGATCGAGAACGATGCGGCCGCTTCGCAGGAAGTCTGCGCGCGCGACTTGCGGTAGCGCGCGCACGCTTGCTTCGAACCGGGGATCGAGCGCGCTCGTATCGCCGCCGTGGGTGGTGCGGAAATAGACCTCGGCCGGCAGCACGCGTCGCAGCCACTCGTCCACCGACTCCCGAAACGACGCCACCATGATGGCCATCGCAGCCATGAGCGAGAAACTGGCAACGATCGCGGCCAGGCTCACCGCGGCCTGGCCGGGCGCCGCCCTGAGCTGTCCCAGGGCGAGGCGCAGCGGCGGATAGGACGGCAGCGGGAGGTACCTGAAAACGAGTGCCGCGATCCTGGGGACCAGCGCTATCGCGCCCATGAGCAGGCAGGCAATCGCCGCGTAGCCGAAAATCGGCAGGCCGCGCACCGGGCCTAGCTGCGCCAGCAGCCCTCCCGTCGCTACCAGGAGCAATCCCGGCCAGACCGGCGCAACGCGCTCGAACAGCGTCTGCTCGTCGCCCGCCTTAAGCGCGCGTGCCGGAGGTGTGCGCGCGGCATCGCGCGCGGGCGCGAGCGCGCCGAGCACGGCGACGAGAATCCCGGCCGCGAAATAACCCAGCGCGCCCGCAGGCGATACTTTGACGTCCGCAGAAGCTCCCTGGAACATGCCCGCGCCGAGATCCGCGCCGGCGGCACGTACCGCGAGATGGGCAGCCGCGTAGCCAAGCAAAAGCCCGACGGCGGCGCCGAAGGCGCCGAGGATCGCGGCTTCCATCAGGACCAACCTTGATACGCCCCGCTTCTTTACTCCCAAGACCCTCAAAAGCGCATGCTCGCCTCGGCGGCGCGCCACCTCGAGCGCGTGCACCGAGAAGACGAGAAAGCCGCCCGTGAAAAGCGCCACCATGGCAAGGACGTTGAGGTTCACGCGGTAGGCGCGCGACGGGTAAGCGCTCGCCTCTTCCAGCGATTCCACCGCGACCACGTGCACGCCCGGCGGCAGCAGCGCCTGGATCCTTGACGACGCCTCCTCGCGATCCGTGCCCGGAGCAAGCCGCAGGTCGATGCGGTTCAGCATGCCCAGCCGGCCGAAGCGCCATTGCGCCGTCGCGATATCGGTCAACGCCGCGACTCCGCGAAGCGAAGAAGTCACTCCCGCGACTTTCATTCGAACCGTGCCCTGTCCGGAAGTGAAGGAAGCGGTATCGCCCTTCGCGGCCCCGAGCGTTTGCGCCGCCGCGGCGGACAGGAAGACGCGATCGGGGGCGAGCAGCTCATAGCGGTCCTCCAGCACGAGCTGCGGCTGGAGGATCGCGGCGCGCAGGATGTCGATCCCGGTCAGG
>DATFEI010000235.1:0-21265 GCA_035251315.1 Burkholderiales bacterium
GTTGCGCTACTTCGGGTTCGTAGTCGGGGGCTTCAGCCATGCGAGCACGCTCTCCGCGGCGTACACCTTGTCGCCGATCGCCGCCTTGACCTCGGCGTCGAGCGGCAGGTAGTGGTCGACGCGCGAGCCGAAGCGGATGAAGCCGAAGCGCTGGCCGCGCTCGAGCTCGGCGCCGGCCCCAACATAGCACAGGATCCGGCGCGCAATTAGCCCCGCCACCTGCACGCAGGTGACGTCTTGGCCCTCCGGCGTGCGCAGCCAGAGGGCGTTGCGCTCGTTCTCGAGCGAAGCCTTGTCGAGGGCGGCATTGACGAACGCGCCGGGGAAGTACCAGCGTTCCTTCACCACGCCGTCGACCGGCGAGCGGTTGGAGTGCACGTTGAACACGTTCATGAACACGCTGACCTTGAGCGCGTCGCGCTTCACGTAGGGATCCTGCGCGCGGCTCACCTCGACCACGCGGCCGTCGGCCGCGGACAGCACCGCGCCCGGGGCGTCGGGCACTTCGCGCGGCGGGTCACGGAAGAACTGCAGGATGAAGATGGCGGCGAGCCAGAGCGGGACCGACCATCCCCAACCCAGCCAGAACCCCACCAGGAGGGAGACTGCGACAGCGATGCCGACGAACAGCCACCCTTCCCGGGCGATCAGCGGGTGCGGGTAGCGCCGTTGCTTCAATTCTTCGAGGTGTCGACGAGGCGGTTCCGTTTGATCCACGGCATCATCTCGCGCAGTCGCGCGCCGACCTTCTCGATCGGCAGTTCCGCCGTCATGCGCCGCTGGCTGAGGAGGCCAGGCGCGCCGGCGCGGTTTTCGAGCACGAATTCCTTCGCGTACTCGCCGTTCTGGATACGGTGCAGCGCCTCCTTCATGCGCTTCCTCACGCCCTCGTCGATGATCTTGGGCCCGGTCACGTACTCGCCATATTCGGCGTTGTTCGAGATCGAGTAGTTCATGGTGCCGATGCCGCCCTCGTACATGAGGTCGACGATCAGCTTGAGCTCGTGCAGGCACTCGAAGTAGGCCATCTCGGGCGCGTAGCCTGCGTCGACCAGCGTGTCGAACCCGGCCTTGACGAGCTCGACGCAGCCGCCGCACAGCACCGTCTGCTCACCGAAGAGATCGGTCTCGGTCTCCTCGCGGAAAGTGGTTTCGATGATCCCGGCCTTGCCGCCGCCGATCGCCGCCGCGTAGGAAAGCGCGACGTCGCGCGCTTTTTTCGACGGATTGCGGTGAACCGCAATCAGCATGGGCACTCCGCCCCCCGCGGCATAAGTCGAGCGCACGGTATGGCCGGGCGCCTTCGGCGCCACCATCCACACGTCGAGATCGGCGCGCGGCTGGATCAGCCCGTAGTGGATGTTGAACCCATGCGCGAACGCGAGCGAGGCGCCCTTCTTGATGTTGGGCTCGACGAACTGCTGGTAGACGGCTGCGTGGTGCTCATCGGGCAGCAGGATCATCACGATATCCGCACCCTTGATCGCGTCGGCGAGCTCGGCCACCTTGACGCCGGCCTTCTTCGCCTTGTCCCACGAAGCGCCGCCTTTGCGCAGCCCGACGGTGACCTTGACCCCCGATTCCTGCAGGTTCAGAGCATGCGCGTGGCCCTGCGAGCCGTAGCCGATGATGGTGACCTTCTTTCCCTTGACGAGCGAAAGGTCCGCGTCCTTGTCGTAGTAAACCTTCATGGATCCCCCCTGAAAAACTACACGCGCAGAACCCGATTGCCCCGCCCGATTCCGCTGGCCCCGGTTCTTACGGTCTCGATGATGGCGCCCTGGTCGAGCGACCGGATGAAGGCGTCGAGCTTAGCGCCGTCGCCGGTAAGCTCGATGGTATAGGTGTTGTCGGACACGTCGATGATGCGGCCGCGGAAGATATCGGCCATGCGCTTCATGTCCTCGCGCTCCTTCTGGCCGGCTCGGACCTTGATCAGCATGAGCTCGCGCTCAATGTGCTCGGCCTCGGACAGATCGATGACCTTGACCACCTCGATCAGCTTGTTCAGCTGCTTGGTGATCTGCTCGACCACATCCTCCGACCCGGTGGTAACGATGGTCATGCGCGACATCGACGCGTCCTCGGTGGGCGCGACCGTCAGAGTCTCGATGTTGTAGCCGCGCGCCGAAAAGAGCCCGGCGATCCTGGAGAGGGCCCCTGCTTCGTTCTCCACCAGGATCGAGATGATGTGGCGCATCAGAGATCCTCGTAGAGGATCATTTCGGTGATCCCCTTGCCGCCGGGGACCATCGGATAGACGTTCTCTTTCTGATCGGTGATGAAATCAAGGAACACCAGCTCCTGCTTCGCGGCGAAGGCCTCGCGCAGCGCCGGCTCCACGTCCGCAGGCTTCTCCACCAGCACGCCGCGGTGGCCATAGCCTTCGGCGAGCTTGACGAAGTCGGGAAGCGCGTCCATGTACGACTCGGAGTAGCGGTTGCCGTGGAAGAACTGCTGCCACTGACGAACCATTCCCATGTACTTGTTGTTCAGGTTGATGATCTTGATGGGCAGGCGGTACTGCTTGCAGGTGGAAAGCTCCTGCAGGCACATCTGGATCGAGGACTCGCCCGTGACGCACGCAACGGTCGCGCCCGGGTTGGCAAGCTGCACGCCCATCGCCGCCGGCAGGCCGAAGCCCATCGTGCCGAGGCCGCCGGAGTTGATCCAGCGCCGCGGCTCGTCGAACTTGTAGAACTGCGCCGCCCACATCTGGTGCTGGCCGACGTCCGAGGTTACGAACGCCTGACCCTTGGTGACCTCGTAGAGCTTCTCGAGCACGAATTGCGGCTTGATGATCGGGGATTTCCGGTCGTATCGCAGGCAATCCTTCGCGCGCCATTCGCCGATCTGCGTCCACCACGGCTTCAGATCCTTGGTGCTCGCCGCTTTGACGAGCTTCAGCACATCATCCAGGACGTCCGGGATGTTGCCGACGATCGGCACGTCGACCTTCACGCGCTTGGAAATCGAAGAGGGGTCGATGTCGATATGGATGATCTTGCGCGGGTTCTGCGCGAAGTGCGCCGGGTTCCCTATCACCCGGTCGTCGAAGCGCGCTCCGATCGCGAGCAGCACGTCGCAGTGCTGCATTGCCATATTGGCTTCGTAGGTGCCGTGCATGCCCAGCATGCCGAGGAACTGCGGGTCGGTGGCCGGGTAGGCACCCAGGCCCATCAGCGTGTTGGTGCACGGGAAACCGAGAAGCTTTACCAGCTCGCGCAGCTGGGCGGAAGCGTTCGACAGGACGACGCCGCCCCCGGTGTAGACCATCGGCCGCTCGGCGTCGAGGATGAGCTGCACCGCCTTCTTGATCTGCCCGGCGTGGCCCTTGCGCACCGGGTTGTAGGAGCGCATGTGCACGCTCTCCGGGTAGTCGAACTCGCAGGCCTGAGTCGTCACGTCCTTGGGGATGTCGACGAGCACCGGCCCGGGACGTCCGGTGTTCGCGATTTGAAAGGCCTTCTTGAGAGTTGAAGCGAGGGCCTTCACGTCCTTCACCAGGAAGTTATGTTTTACGCACGGCCGGGTAATGCCGACCGTGTCGCACTCCTGAAAGGCGTCCAGCCCGATCGCGTGGGTCGGCACCTGGCCGGTGAGGACCACGAGCGGAATCGAATCCATATACGCGGTGGCAATACCGGTGACCGCGTTCGTGACGCCAGGCCCCGACGTCACCAGGCAGACGCCGACTTTTTGGGATGAGCGCGAGTAGCCGTCGGCGGCATGCACCGCGCCCTGCTCGTGCCGCACCAGGACGTGCTTCACCTTGTCCTGCTTGAACAGCTCGTCGTAGATGAAAAGGACCGCGCCGCCGGGGTAGCCGAAGACATACTCGACGCCCTCGGCCTGCAGGCAGCGCACGACGATTTCTGCGCCCGTCAGCGTGGTGGCTTTCGCCCGATCCATCTGAGCTCGTCTAAGTGCCGGAAAAGCTTTGAACAATAAAGGCTTGGTGCGGTGCGGTCAAGCCGCGCCCGGCGGCGCGCGCCGGCCTTTTGATACCATCGTCGGCCAACAACAGAGGGGCCACCCTGGCATCCCGAAGCGAGCTTGCCGCTTTCCTGCAAGGCGTTGAGAAGCGCGCGTTCAAGCAAGCCGTGTTCGCCGTTCGCGACGAGGAGGCGGCACTCGACATCGTGCAGGACGCGATGCTGCGGCTCGCTGAGAAATACGGCCACCTTCCTGCGGCCGAGCTGCCGGCGCTTTTCCATCGGATTGTGCAGAACGCGATTCGAGACTGGTTCAGGCGCCAAAAAGTGCGCTCTCTGTGGACTACGCTCCTTTCCTCCGTAGGCGCCGGTCGTGACGAAGACGACGAGCAGGACCCGCTGGAAACCCTGCAGCCCGCCGGGCGGTCGTATTCCCAGGACGCCCCGGCGGAGCACCTGGAGCAGGCCCAAGTACTTGAAATTATTGAGCAAGAGATTTCGCGCTTGCCCGCGCGTCAACGGGAAGCTTTCATGCTGCGTTATTGGGAGGAACTCGACGTGGCCGAAACGGCCCGGGCGATGAACTGCTCGGAGGGCAGCGTGAAAACGCATTGCTCCCGGGCCGCTCATGCTTTGCAAGCGGCGCTCGCGGCGCGCGGCATCAAGTTCGAGACAAAATGATGAACGAAATGCAATTCGGCCGCAGGATCCGTCAAATCCTGAATCAGGGGACTCAGGTCAGTCCGAACATCGCGGAGCGCCTGAAGCGCTCCCGCGAGCTGGCGCTGGCACGGCAGCGCCCGGAGCCGGCGCCGGGATTCGCCTGGGCAGACAACGCCCTCGTTCGCTTCGGTGGCTGGGGCGGGCTAGCGTTGCGCGTACTGCTGCCGCTCGCGATGCTCGTTGCGAGCGGCGTTGCCATTTATGCCTGGGAGCAAAACCAGCGCGCCGCCGAGCTGGAAGAGATCGACGCCCAACTCCTTACCGACGACCTGCCGATCGACGCCTACCTCGATCGCGGCTTCCAGAACTGGCTCAAAAAGCGCGCGGCGGAGCAATGACGCGCTCTGTCTGGCTTCTGCTCGCCGCGCTGCTGAGCTGCGGCGCGCTTGCCGAGCCGCCGATCGACGTCGCGCCCAAAGGGAAGCCCGCCGCGAAAGCGAAGCCGGCGACCAAGGCCAAGGCGCAGGTGCGCCCGGCCTGGGCGGAACTCACTGCCGAGCAGCAGCAGATCCTTGCCCCCCTGAAAGCCGATTGGGAAAGCCTGGAGCCCGAGCGGCGGCGGAAATGGATCGGCGTCGCCAAGCGCTATCCGAAGATGACGCCGCAGGGCCAGGAGCGAGTGGAGCGACGCATGCAGGCATGGGCCAAGCTCTCGCCCGAGCAGCGGCGCCAGGCGCGTGAGACGTACAAGCAGATCGCAAAGGTGCCGCCCGAGAAGCGGGGCAACCTGCGCGAGCAGTGGGCCGAGTACCAGCAGCTGCCGCAGCATGAGCGCGACGGCCTGGTTTCCCAGGGAGAAAAGAGACGCCGCTGAGCGGCGCGACGCCGGGCTTGCCGCGCCGCCTGGCGAGCATGGTCTACGAGGCGGTCCTGCTCTTCGCCGTCGCTTTCTTTGCCGCGTGGCTATTTTTCTTCGCGAGCGGCGGCCGCGAGGCGACTTCCGGCGGGTTGCGCCATGCGCTCCAGCTCTTCATCCTTACGATGTTCGCGGCCTACTTCCTGTGGTGCTGGCTACGCGGAGGGCAGACGCTTGCGATGAAGGCCTGGCACATCCGGCTCGTCGACGTAACGCCCGGCAAAGCGGTCTTCCGCTTGATTCTGGCAGGCCTGATGGTTCCAACAGCGATCTCCATCGTATGGGCGTTGTTCGATCGAGAGCGCCAATTCCTGCACGACCGGATCGCCGGCACCCGCCTGGTCGACGCCTGAGCGGCGCCGCTTTACCTTCTTTCGACCCACCACATCATGAGGACCGCGGCGGCAAAAAATGCGGCGCTCGGGACTACCGCTGCGGAGAGGGGCGGCCAGTTCTGCAGCAGGCCGATGTGGGCAAAGAGGCTGTTCAGCATGTGGAAAAAAATGCCGAGCATGATGCCGAGGAATACCTTTACCCCCACCATGCCTGCGCGCGCCTGCATGTAGGCGAAGGGAAGCGCGAGCGCCATCATCACCAGCGCCGCCAGCGGGTAGAAGATCTTCTTCCATAGCGCGATCTCGTAGCGGTCTGTCTTCTGCCGGTTGGCCGCGAGGTGCTCGGTGTACTTGTGCAGCGCCCAGGTCGACATGCGCTCGGGGCGCACGATCAGCGCATCAAGCATGTCGGGATTCACCCGCGAGCGCCATTCCAAGCGCGCCTGCCGCGCGATGCGCGGCCCCTCGCTGGTAAAGCGGGTGGTCGCCACGTCGTGAAGTTGCCAGACGCCGCCGCCGGCATAGTCCGCGCGCTGCGCAAGCGTGATTTTCTGCAGCCGGTAGTCGGCATCGAAATCGTAGATGCGCACGCCTACGAGCTCGTTCGTCTGCCGCGCCTCGCGCACGTTGATGAATGAGCCTTCGTCCTTGAACCACAAACCCGACTGCAGGTCCTGGCCGATGGCCGAGCTCATCGCACGCAGCTTCACTTTCTGCGCCTGCTCCTCCGACCAGGGAGCGACCCATTCGCCGATGAGGAAGGTGAGCACGACGAAGGCGAGCCCGATCTTGGCGAGGGCGACCGCGGCGTGCCGCGGCGACAACCCCGAGGTGCGCATCACGGTGTACTCGGAGTTGCTGGCGAGGTGCGCGAGGACGTAGAGCGTGCCGATCAACACTACCACCGGGAAGAGCTCGTAGGCATGGGTGGGCATTGAAAGCAGCACGAAGGCGAACACCTGGCGCAGGTGATAGTCCTTCTTGCCGAGGTCCGCGAGCTCGCCGATCAGGTCGAAGAAGGCAAAGAGGCCCAGGAACCCCAGCAGCACGAAGCCCGTGGCGGCGTAGATCTGGCGTGCGAGGTAACGCTCGAGGGTGCGCACGCGAGCGCCTATTTCCCGATCCGCAGGCGGATCAGCTGCATGCGCCGCGCGAACATGAACACGAGCAGAGCGATCATCCCTGCGTGCACCAGCCACCAGCCGACGCCGAAGTCCATGCGTCCCTGCGCGACCCGCGCCTGGCTCACGCTCAGAAGATTCGAGTACACGATGTAGGTGAGCAACGCGAAGAGCAGATTCACCGAGCGCCCGGCGCGCGGGTTAACGAAGCTCATCGGAATCGCGAGCATCACGAGCACCAGCGCCGAGATCGGGATGCCGACGCGCCAGAGCAGCTCCCCCAGGTTCTGGTTGGTCGGGTTGGTGATGAGCGCCCAGGTCGGCAGATTCTTGTGCGTCGGCGTAACTTCCTTGCCCTCCTTCAACTCGATGCGCGCAGCGTAGCGGTCGAACTCGGTGACGCGATACTCGGGGTCGCCGGGCGCGCCCTCGTAGCGCCGGCCATGCTCGAGCACGATGAAACGGTCGCCGTTGGGCGCGGACTCGGTACGGCCGCTGCGGCTCATGCTGACGCCGCTCTTCGTCTGCTGCACCGAGCTCACGAAGATGTTCTGCACGGCGCTCGAGTCATCCGAAATCGACTCGACGAAGAACACGCGCGTGCGGTTGGCAGTCTCGCCGAAGACGCCCGGCGTGACGCGCGACACGTCGTCGCGCTGCTCGAGCTTGGAGGTGTACTGGGCCGCCATCTGCGCCGCCCACGGCGAGATGAAAAGCGAGAGCGCCGCGATCACCGCGATTTGCGGCAGCGCGAACAGCATCACCGGCTTGAGCCACGCGGCGAGGGACTGCCCCGCCCCGAACCAGATCACCATCTCGGAGTCGCGCCAGCTGCGCGTCATCGTGAGCAGCACTGAAATGAACATGGTGAGCGAGAGCAGCACCGGCAGCGCGCCGAGCGCGAAAAAGCCGAGGAACGCGAACACCGCGTCGGAGGGAAACTTGCCGCCCGCGGCCTGACCAAGCAGGCGGATGAGCCGCGTAGTGACCGCGATGGCAAACAGCGTCATGAACACCGCGCCCGCGAGACCTGCAAATTCCCTGAGCAGCGCCCGGTGGAAGATCATGCGATACTTTCGGCCCGTGAAATTTAGCATAAAGGCGCTCTCGCCCGAGTCGGCCAAGACGGGCTGCGTGGTGGCGGGCGTTCATCAGGGAGGCGAGCTCACCGCCGCGGCGCGCCGCCTGGATCAGGCCTCCAAGGGCGCGCTCAAGCAAGCGCTGCGCGACATCTCCGGCAGGACCGGATCGACGCTGCTCCTGCGCGCGCTGCGCGGCGTAGCGGCCGAGCGCGTGCTGCTGGTGGGCCTGGGCGAAAAGCCCGCCAGGGAAGCGCAGTATCGCGACGCAGTGCGCGCCGCGGGCAACGCGCTCAAGGAGCTTGGCGCCGAAAACGCGGCGCTCTTCCTGGTGGATATGAAAGTCGGCGAACGCCCGCTGAGCTGGAACGTGCGTCACGCCGTGCTCGGCGCAGCCGACGCCTTCTACCGCTTTGACGAGCTCAAGACGCAAAAGAAGCCTCCGGCGCCAGCGCTTACCGAGGTGACCCTTCCGCTGACCCCGAAGCCAGAGCTGCAGAACGCGCTGCGCGAGGCCGTGGCCACCGCGAGCGGTACGGCGCTCGCGCGCACGCTTGGCAACCTGCCCGCGAACATCTGCACGCCCTCCCGCCTCGCCGAGGAGGCGAAGAAGCTCGCGCGCGAGTTCAAGCTCGGGCTCGATGTCCTGGAGCGCAAGGACATGGAGAAGCTCGGAATGGGCGCTCTGCTCTCGGTCGCGCGTGCCTCGCACCAGCCGCCCAAGCTGGTCGTGCTTCGCTACTCGGGCTCAAAGGGCAAGAAGCCTCTTGCCCTGGTCGGGAAAGGCATCACCTTCGACACCGGCGGCATTTCGCTCAAGCCCGCCGCCGAGATGGACGAGATGAAGTTCGACATGTCGGGCGCCGCCGCCGTGCTCGGCACGCTGCGCGCGCTTGCCGAGATGCGCGCGCCGGTGAACGTGATCGGGATCATTCCGGCGTGCGAGAACATGCCCGGCGGGTATGCGACCAAGCCTGGCGACGTAGTGACGACGCTCTCGGGGCAAACCGTCGAGATCCTGAACACCGACGCCGAAGGCCGGCTTATCCTGTGCGACGCGCTCTCCTATGCCGAGCGCTTCGAGCCGGACACGGTCGTTGACATCGCCACACTGACCGGCGCGTGCGTCATCGCGCTCGGCCATGTCGCGACCGGCCTCTTCGCCAACGACCCGAAGCTTGCCGATGAAGTGCGCGCCGCCGCCGACGACGCCTGGGACCGAGTCTGGCAGATGCCGCTGTGGGAAGACTATCAGGAGCAGCTGCGCTCGAACTTTGCCGACATGGCGAACATCGGCGGGCGGCCCGCGGGGGCGGTCACCGCGGCCTGCTTTCTCTCGCGCTTCACGAAAAAGCTGCGCTGGGCGCACCTCGACATCGCCGGCACCGCGTGGAAGAGCGGCCGGGAGAAAGGCTCGACCGGCCGGCCGGTGCCGCTCCTCGTCCGCTTCGCCCTCAGACATGCGGGCAAGAAATAAGAGGGTGCGGGCGAGGGTTATTTCCGCTGTTCCTTTCTATGACCAGCATTGATTTTTACTTCAATGCGGACGATCGATTACAGGTCGCCTGCCGGCTCGCCGGCAAGGCGATGAAGCAGAATCAGCGCCTGCTGATCCACGCGCCCGACGTCGAGACCGCGAGGCGCATCGACAAGATGCTGTGGACCTGGCCCGCCACCGGGTTCGTGCCTCACTGCGCGACGCATGCGCCGCTTGCGAACGAGACCCCGGTGCTGATCGCGTCCGGCGACGAGATGCCCGAAGGTTGCGAGCTGCTGCTCAACCTCGGCGCAGAATGCCCGCCGCACTTCGAGCGCTTTACGCGCCTTTTGGAAATCATCGATGCCGCAGATCGCGAAACGGGGCGAAAGCGCTACCGGTTCTACCGCGAGCGCGGCTACAAGCTGACCAACCATGACCTGGCGCAGGAAAGTGCGGCAAGCCAATGACTGACGAGCTCATCAGGCGCATAGACGCGCTCGTGCGGCGCGAGGGATCTTCGGCGGCCGACGGCGAGGTGCCGGTGCTCACCGACGTCGTCGCGGAGGAGAGCTTGTTGCCGCGCCCGGTGGACGACGCAGCGCTGGAGGCGCTCGCACGCGCTCTCGAGCGCACGGTGCTCGAACGGCTCGGGCCCGAGGTGGACCGTATCATCGAGGAGCGCGCACGCGCGCTGAACACGGCGCTCGGCGAGGCGGTCGTCGAGGTGCGCGCCGAGATCGCGTTGAGCGTGCAGCAGACGGTGCGCGAGGCGGTGGCCGCTTCGGTGGCGTTCGCACTGCGGCCGAAAACCCCGGAGTGATCGACAAGAGCTTCAACCCGGCGGCGATCGAGCAGCGCTGGTACGAGCGTTGGGAAAGCGCGGGATACTTCCGCCACCGCGACCCGAACTTTCCGGGGGCGACGCCCGCGTACTGCATCCAGCTGCCGCCGCCGAACGTCACCGGCACGCTGCACATGGGGCACGCGTTCCAGCAGACGTTGATGGACGCGCTCGTCCGCTACCACCGCATGCGCGGCTACAACACCAACTGGGTCGTGGGCACAGACCATGCCGGCATCGCCACCCAGATCGTGGTAGAGCGCCAGCTCGAGGACGAGGGTAAGACGCGGCACGACCTCGGCCGCGAGAAGTTCGTGGAACGCGTCTGGCAATGGAAGCAGCAATCCGGCTCGACCATCACGCGCCAGATGCGCCGTCTCGGCGCCTCGGCGAACTGGACCTACGCCGACACGGAGGGACAGCGCGGCGGCTACTTCACCATGGACGCACGCATGTCACGCGCCGTGGTGGAGGTGTTTGTTCGATTGTTTGAACAAAAACTCATTTATCGCGGCAAGCGGCTGGTGAACTGGGACCCGGTGCTCGGCACCGCGGTGTCCGACCTCGAAGTCGACAGTGAGGAGGAAGACGGCAGCATCTGGACGATCCGCTATCCGCTGCAGGACGAGGAAGGAAGACATGCGGGCTCGATCAGCGTGGCGACCGTGCGGCCCGAGACCATGCTCGGCGACGTCGCGGTTGCGGTAAACCCGAAGGACTCGCGCTTTGTCGGGCTGGTGGGCAAGAAGGCGATACTCCCGCTCACCGGCAGGACGATCCCGATCATCGCCGACGACTACGTCGATCCCGAGTTCGGTACGGGGGCGGTGAAAATCACCCCGGGCCACGACTTCAACGACTACCAGGTGGGCAGGCGCCACGGCCTCGAGCCGATCAGCGTGATGACGCTCGATGCGCGCATGAACGAGCGCGCCCCGGAGAAATACCGCGGCCTCGAGCGCTTCCAGGCTCGCAAGCAAGTGATCAAGGATCTGCAAGAAGAAAGTCTTCTCGTCTCGGAAAAGCCGTACAAACTGCGCGTCCCGCGCTCGGGGCGAACCGGGGTCATCGTCGAGCCGATGCTCACCGACCAGTGGTTCGTGGCGATGGAGAGCCTCGCCCGCAAAGGGCTGGAGGTGGTGGCAAAGGGCGGGGTCAGTTTCGTCCCCGAGCACTGGACCAAGGTCTACAACGAGTGGCTCGAGAATATCCAGGACTGGTGCATCTCGCGGCAGCTCTGGTGGGGCCACCAGATCCCCGCCTGGTACGACCAGGATGGAAACGTCTATGTCGCGCGCACAGAACAGGAAGCGCGTGAAAAGGCAAACGGCAAACCCCTAACCAGAGATCCCGACGTACTCGATACCTGGTTCTCCTCGGCCCTGGTGCCGTTCTCGTCGCTCGGCTGGCCGGAGCAGACGAAGGACCAGGAAGCGTTCCTCCCCTCCTCGGTGCTAGTCACCGGCTTCGACATCATTTTTTTCTGGGTGGCGCGCATGGTCATGATGACCACCCACTTCACCGGCAAGGTGCCGTTTCGCCACGTCTACATCAACGCCATCGTGCGCGACGCCGAAGGCGAGAAGATGTCCAAGTCGAAGGGCAACACGCTCGACCCGCTCGACCTCATCGACGGCATCGACTTTGATTCGCTCCTCAAGAAATCCGTTGCGGGGCTGCTGCGCAGGGAGCACAAGGAAAAGGCCGAGAAGTACGCGCGCAGCCACTTCCCGAACGGCATCCCGGCGTTCGGCGCCGACGCGCTTCGCTTCACCTTCGCCTCGCTCGCGACCTTCGCCCGCACGCTCAATTTCGACCTGAACCGCTGCGAGGGCTACCGCAATTTCTGCAACAAGCTCTGGAATGCCACGCGCTTCGTGCTCATGAACACCGAGGGAAAGGACTGCGGACAGGACGAGTCCAGGCCGGCGAGCTTGTCGACCTGGGACCGATGGATCGTGAGCCGGCTGCAGAAGACCGAAGCGGAAGTCGAGCAGCGATTCGCCGAGTACCGCTTCGACAACGTCGCGGGCGCGATCTACCGCTTCGTGTGGGACGAGTATTGCGACTGGTACGTCGAGGTCGCCAAGCGCCAGCTCCAGGATCCGGACGAAGCCATGCAGCGCGGTACGCGGCGCACCTTGGTGCGCGTTCTCGAAACCGCGCTGCGCCTCGCGCACCCCATCATTCCGTTCATCACCGAGGAGCTCTGGCAGAAGGTCGCGCCGCCTGCCGGCAAGAAAGGCGACACCATCATGCTCCAGCCCTACCCCAAGTCGCAGCCTGAGAAGATCGACGAGGCGGCCGAGCGGGAGATCGCGACCGCAATGGCGGTCGTGAACGCGGCGCGCAACCTCAAGGCCGAGATGAGGCTCACCCCGCAGCAGCGCGTCCCTTTCTACATCACCGGCAAACCGGGCGGCGCGCTGCTTGCGGCGGTGGAGGCGCTGGTCCGGCCCTCGGTGATCCACCCGGCGGACGAGCTGCCCTCATCGGAGTCGCCGTTCGCGGTGGTCGATGCGCACCGCATCATGCTTCACGTTGAAGTGGATCGGGCGGCCGAGCGCGAACGGCTAAGCAAGGAGTCGGCGCGCCTGGAAGGCGAGATCGTCAAGGCAAAGGCGAAGCTCGGCAACACCTCGTTCGTCGAGCGTGCGCCGGCCAAGGTGGTGGAGCAGGAGCGCGCGCGTCTCGCTCGCTTCGAGTCGACCCTCGCAAAGGTCAGGCAGCAGCTGGAGAAGCTGGGAGCCTAGACTCGATTTCGCTCGGCCAGGAGTAGTCGAACTCCCAGCCATGCTGCGCCTCGAGGCGCAGACGGAAGGCGTGCTCGAGCTCGAGCGAAGGCGTGGCGACGCAGCTTCCTGGAAAGCGCATGAGAAAGCTCGAGGCGATGACTGCGCACTCGCCGAGCGCGGCCGCTCGGCTCTGCGCGATGTTGCGCCCGTGCAGCAAGATCTCGTCGCTCAGGTACGCCGCCACGCCGAACTGCCGGTAGGTGGCGGCCGCGGCAGCGAGACCCCACGGCAGCCAGCGCCGCCGCAGCCCGGGCGCGAACTTGAGCGGCGCGATAAGCGCGAACGGATAGCGCGCTGCTTCCTCGCCCCATAGCAACGTCGGTACGGCCGCGCGCGGCTGCGCGGCGGCGAATGTCGCGTACGCGGCATCGAAATCCCGCTGTCCGATCGCGCCCAGCCTTATCCAGCGCGCTTTCATGCGCAGGATTGTTTCACAGCTCGATGTCTTCGCGAATCGCAGTGATGCCGGCGGCGGCGCATGCGTCGTCCTCGCTGGCGCCAGGGGCGCCGGAGACACCGATGGCGCCGAGAAGGGAGCCGCCCGCCTCAATCATCATCCCCCCGCCAACTGCAGCGACGCCGGGACGGTGGCGGATGCCGCTCGCCGGGCGGCCAGGCTGTGAAGCTTCAGCGAGCTCTGTGGTATTGGTGCGGAAGCTCACCGCGGTATACGCCTTCGCGGTCGCCATGTCGGGCGTATGCGGGCCGGCGTAGCGGTCGCGCACCAGCACCTGTACCACGCCCATGCGATCGACCACCGCCACGGCCACTTGGAAGCCGCGATCGCGGCAGCTCTTGAGCGCCGCCTGTGAAGCCTTGAGCGCGGTGTCCGGCGTGAGGACCCTGACGCTGAAAGTGCCATCGGCGGCGTGCGCCGCGAAGGCTGCGAGGCCTGATAGCACGAGAAGTGCTCGCGTCATGCAAGTTATTATGCCGCATGGAGGAAAACGAGCGGCAGTCCTCGTCGCCTTCGCGCTGGCTCGCCACGATCGCGCAGCTGCCGACCCAGGATCCGGCCGCACGCATGCGCGTGCTGCGCACGCTGGAATCGCTCGGCGCCGCCGTGATGCGCGAAGGCGTCTACCTGCTCCCCGACACGCCAGCGAACCGCCAGTCGCTCGACGCGCTCACCGACTACATCGCGAAGGTCCAGGGCATGGCGAGCGTGCTGCAAGTGGACGCGGCGTCCGCGGAGCAGCAGGCCGCATTCACGCGCCTCTTCGATCGATCCGCGCGCTACGACAACCTGATCAAGACCGTCGAGAGCCTGCGTGTGAGCTATGGACACTCCGACCCGAGCGCGATCTCACGCGTGGTGCACAAGCAGCGCCGCGAGTTCGAGGCAATCGCCGCGCTCGACTTCTTCCCGAGCCCCGCGCGCGCCCGCGCCGAAGAGGCGATCGCGACTGCGCTGGCAGAGGTGCGCAGGCTGCTGTTCCCGACGCACGTGCAGGGCGCACTCACCGCCGGCGAGGCTCTGCTCGGGCGCACGTGGGTGACGCACGAGCCGCTCTGGGCCGACCGCCTCGCCTGTTCGTGGCTCATCCGCCGCTTCATCGATCCCGAGGGGACGATCCTCTGGCTCAAGAAGACCGACGCGCTGCCTGTGGATAGCATTGCCTTCGGCTTCGAGGGCGCGCACTTCAGCAACAGCGCGACCCGCGTAACTTTCGAGGAAATGCTGGTCAAGCTCGATCTCGCGAAGAACCCCGCGCTCGTCAAAATCGGCAGCATCGTGCACTTCCTGGAAATTCGCGGCACCCCGGTCGCCGAGGCGGCCGGGGTGCAGACCCTGCTGCAGGGCGCGCAGCGCCGCTCGAACAGCGAGAAAGAACTGCTGGCGGAAGCGGAGAAAACCTTCGACCTGCTGTACGAAGCCTATTACCCGCCGCCCAAGAACTAGCGTTTCGCGTCCTTGAGCTCCTGCGCATGCTGTGCGCGAAGCTCCTTGAGGCGCGCATCCACTACCGAAAGCTGGTAGAAGTCGCCGTCGCCGGCACTGCGGGCAATCTGCAGCTGCTCGATCGCCGCCGGGAGGCTCCCCTGCAGCGCATAGACCTCGGCCTGCGACTGATGCTGCAGCAGGCGCTTGCCGAGCGCGGCGTAGTTCTTGGCCTGCAGCTGGTGCAGACGATGATCGCGCGGGTGCACGCGCAGCGCGTCCGTGAGCAGCACCTGCGCGTCGGCGTTGCGGCCTGCATCCTGCAGCGCATCGGCGTGCGCGTAGAGCAGCGGGCGCGAGTGCGGGAAGCGCGCATGCGCCTCGCCGAGCAGTGTCGCGGCCCCGGCGCGGTCGCCGAGCGCAAGCCGGATCCGGGCCGCGAGCGTCTCGACCATCGGGCCGGCGGCGCCCGCCGCGCGGGCGCGATCGAGCTCGGCCTGCGCTTCCTTCGGTCGCCGTGCGCGGAGCAGCGCGCTCGCGAGACCGTAGCGTGCGGCCGACTCCGAGGCATAGCGGCGCTCGCGCACCGAGCCCTGGAAGTACTCGACCGCGGTGCGCGAATCACCCGATGCGGCACGCAGCTTCGCGCGCACGAGGTGGAACTCGGAACTGTCGACATACTGCCGGTAGGACCGGCTCGTGGCGCGGTTCTGCGCGTCGGCGATGCGCTCGGTGGTGATCGGGTGCGTGCGCAGGTATCCGGGCACCGAGCCGTCGTCGGAAATTCGCATGCCGCGCTGCATCTTCTCGAAGAAACTGCCCATCGCATGCACGTCGAAGCCGGCGCCCTCGAGCGCCTGGAAGCCGATGCGGTCGGCCTCGCGCTCGAAGTCGCGCGAGTAGCTGAGCTGAGTCTGAACCGCGCCTGCCTGCACGGCCGCTGTGGCGCCGGCGGCGAGGTCGGGGCGCGATCCGCCAAGCAGGATGGCGGCCGCGATCGCGGCGAGCATCGGCAGCTGCATCTGCTGCTGCTGGCCGAGCATGCGCGCGATGTGCCTCTGCGTGACGTGGGCGACCTCGTGGGCGAGGACCGAAGCGACCTCGGACTCGCTCTCGGCGGCGAGCAGCAGGCCGGTATGCACGCCGACAAAGCCTCCCGGCAGCGCGAACGCGTTGATGGTCGGGTCGCGCATCGCGAAGAACTCGAAGTCCTGGCGCGCTCCGGCGGAGTGCTGCGCGAGGCGCGCGCCGAGCGCGCCGAGGTAGTCGGCGACCTCCGGATCGTCCAGGTAGCTCGGCTCGCGGAACCGGATCTCGCGCATGATGCTCTCACCGATGCGCCGCTCGGTCTGCGGCGCGAGCCCCGCGTCGCCGCCGCCACCGAGGTCGGGAAGCCCTTGCGCGGACGCACCGATGGCGATGACGGCTAGAAAAGCGGCCAGGAAGCGCATGTGTTTATGATAGCGCCCGAAATGCGCGCCAAGTCGTTGACCCCGAAGTCATTGACCCACTTCGACGCCGAAGGTTCTGCCCATATGGTCGATGTGGGAGCGAAGCCCGCCACGCACCGCGTCGCGGTGGCCTCGGGGCGCATCCGGATGCGGCCGGCGACTTTTCGGCTCGTCGCCGCGCGCAAGTCGAAGAAAGGCGATGTGCTCGGCGTCGCGCGCATCGCCGCGGTGCAGGCCGCCAAGCGGACCGCCGAGCTGATTCCGCTTGCGCACCCCATAGCGCTCACCCGCGTCACAGTCGACTTCAACCTCGACAGGAAAAGATCGCTCATCGGCATAGCCGCGAAGGTCGAGTGCCGCGGGCAGACCGGCGTGGAAATGGAGGCGCTGACCGCAGCCGCCGTGGGGCTGCTCACGATCTACGACATGGTGAAGGCAGTCGATCGGGGCATGACGCTCACCGACCTGCGCCTAGACGAGAAATACGGCGGGAAATCGGGGGTATTCCGGCGCGCTATGCGCTGAACAAAACGTTACAAAATTGCCCCGTTGCCCCGCTGGGCGGAGGGTATAACGGCGATCCTTTTGATGACTTGGCGGTCCAAAAGGAAAATTGGCAAAACAAATGAAATCTGCACTAAAGATCGGCCTCAGCTTGGCCTTCGTCGCCGCGCTCGGCATCGGCGCCTGGTACTGGCTCGAGACGCGAGGCAGCAGCAGCGACGTCAAGTACCGTCTCGCGAAGGTCGAGCGCGGGCCGCTCGCCGCCGTGGTGGTGGCGAGCGGTACGCTGAACGCGGTCACCACCGTCCAGGTCGGCTCGCAGATCTCGGGCCAGGTGAAGGAGATTTACGCGGACTTCAACACCCCGGTGAAGAAAGATCAGGTGATCGCGCGCATCGACCCGGCGACGTTCGAGCTGCGCGTGAACCAGGCGCGCGCCGATCTCGACGCCGCCGAGGGCGCGGTAGCGGTTGCGCGCTCCGGGGTCGCCGCGCAGCAAGCGGAGCTCGGCCGCGTGAAGGTGACGCTGGTCGATGCGCAACGCGACGTCGAGCGCAAGAAGCAGCTGGTCGACAAAAAGTTCATCTCCGCGGCCGAGCTCGACAAGGCGCAGGTAGTGCTCGACACCACGCGCGAGCAGCTGAAGGCAGTGGAAGCGCAGATCAAGGTCAGCGAGGCCCAGGTGGCGAGCGCGCGCGCCGCCGTGAAGCAGCGCGAGTCGCTGCTCAGGCAGGCGCAGGTCGACCTCGAGCGCACCATCATCCGCGCCCCGGTGGACGGCACTGTGATCCTGCGCAACGTCGACGCCGGGCAGACGGTGGCGGCCAGCCTGCAGGCACCGGTGCTGTTCACCATCGCGCAGGATCTGCGCGACATGCAGGTCGAGGCGGCGATCGACGAAGCCGACGTCGGCAGGCTGCGCGTCGGCATGCCGACCAGCTTCGCGGTGGACGCGTTCCCGCGGCGCAATTTCACCGGCGAGATCCGGCAGATCCGCAAGTCGCCGCAGAACGTGCAGAACGTGGTGAGCTACACCGTGGTGATCTCGGCGGCGAACCCCGATCTCGCGCTCCTTCCGGGAATGACGGCCAACGTGCGCGTCGCGGTCGAAAGCCGCGCGAGCACGCTCAAGGTGCCCAACGCCGCCCTGCGCTTCAGGCCCGCCGGAGCGCTGGAGGCAAGAGCGCCCAACGACGCGCCGCCGCAGCAGGCGGGCGGTCAGGCGGTGCAGGAATTCCGTAGCCGCATTCAGCAGGATCTCAAGCCCACCGAGGCGCAGCGCGCCCAACTCGACGAGATCTTTTCCCAGTCCCGCCAGAAGTTCGCCCGCGTGCGCGACATGAAGGGCGACGGCAACCGGCGCAAGGAAGTCGAGCGCATCCGCGCCGAGACCAACACGCGCATCGCGGAGATCCTCAGCCCCGAGCAACGCCCCGCATGGGAGCGGCTGCTCGCCGCATCGGGCACTCGCGGCTCGACGACCGCAGGGCGCGTGTACGTGCTTGAGGACGGGGCGCCGAAGCCGCTCGACGTGCGCCTGGGGCTGAGCGACGGCATGAGCACCGAAGTGGTGAGCGGGCTCGAAGAGAACGCGGAGGTCATCGTCGGAACGGGGGACGCTCGGACATCCGCGCCTGCCCCGGCCGGCGGGCTCCCGCGCATGCGGTTCTTCTGATGCTCATCCGCACGCGTGACTTGGTGAAGATATACCGGATGGGCGAGAGCGAGATACGCGCGCTCGACCGGGTGTCGGTGGATATCGACAAAGGCGAGTTCGTCGCCGTGATGGGTCCCTCCGGCTCGGGCAAATCCACCTTCATGAACGTGCTCGGTTGCCTCGACCGGCCGACCAGCGGTCAGTACACGCTGGGCGGAAAGCGCGTCTCCGAGCTGGGGGGCGACGAACTCGCGGCGGTGCGTAACCGTAGCATCGGCTTCGTCTTCCAGCAGTTCAACCTGCTGCCGCGCACTCCGGCCATCGAGAACGTAGAGCTGCCGCTCGTCTATGCGGGGATCGAAAGGAAGCTGAGACTCGAAAAGTCGAAAGCCATGCTCGAGCGCGTTGGCCTTGGCGAGCGCGCCCACCACCATCCGGGCCAGCTTTCGGGAGGCCAGCAGCAGCGCGTGGCGATCGCGCGCGCGCTCGTTACCGAGCCGCTCCTGATCCTCGCCGATGAACCGACCGGCGCGCTCGACTCGCGCACGAGCCTTGAGATCATGGGGCTGCTCCGGGAGCTCAACCGCCAGGGGATGACGGTCGTGCTCGTCACGCACGAGCCCGAAATCGCGCGCTTCGCGCGGCGCATCCTCGGCTTCCGCGACGGCCGCGTCGTGCAGGATGACCGGAACGAGGCACTCGCCGCATGAACTTCGGAGCCCTCCTTCGCATCGCGCTGCGCGCCCTGGCGGTGAACAAGCTGCGCAGCGCGCTCACCATGCTCGGAATCGTGATCGGCGTCGGCGCAGTCATCGTGATGATCGCGGTTGGCGCAGGCGCGCACGCGCGGGTCGAGGAGCAGATCCGCGCCCTCGGGTCGAACCTGCTGCTCGTCACGCCCGGCTCGACCACTGCGGGCGGCGTTCGTCTTGGCTTCGGCTCCCGCTCGACGCTGACCGAGGACGACGCCGCGGCGATCAACCGGGAGATCCCGGAGGCGCTCGCCGCGCCGGCGTTGCGCGGCTCCGCGCAGGTCATCTGGGCCAACACCAACTGGTCGACCCAGATTCAGGGTACCGTTCCCGAGTATCTCGACGTGCGGCAATGGCCGCTCGCCGCAGGGCGCAGCTTCGAGCCCGCCGAGATAGCCGCCGGGGCCAAGGTGTGCCTGATCGGCGCCACGGTGGCGCGTCAGCTCTTCGGCGACGCCGATCCTCTGGACCAGTCGATCCGCATCAAGCGCGTGCCGTTCACGGTGATCGGGGTGCTCGACGTCAAGGGCCAGAGCCTCATGGGCAGCGACCAGGACGACCTGGTGCTCGTTCCGATCAAGACCGCGCGTAGCCGCGTGCTCGGAACGGCGAGCGCGGCGCGCAACCGTACCGTGAGCACGATCTGGGTGAAGGCGGCCGACGGCGTCGATACGCGGGAGCTTGAGGGTCAGGTGCGCTCGCTCCTGCGCCAGCGCCACCGCATCCAGCCGGGCGCCGATGACGACTTTTCGTTGCGCAATCTCGCCGAGGTAATGGGGGCGCAGGAGGCGTCGAGCCGCGTGCTTGCGCTGCTGCTCGCCGCGGTGGCCTCGGTGTCTCTCCTCGTAGGCGGCATCGGTATCATGAACATCATGCTGGTCTCGGTCACCGAGCGTACCCGCGAGATCGGGCTGCGCATGGCGGTGGGCGCGCGCACGCGCGACATCCTCGGCCAGTTCCTGGTCGAGGCAGTGACCCTCTCTCTGATCGGCGGCCTCGTCGGCGTCGCGCTCGGCATCGGCGCCTCGGTGCTGATCGCCGAGCTCGCCGGCTGGCGCATCGTGCTCTCGCCCGAGGCGGTCGGCCTCGCAGTCGCCTTCGCCTTCGTCATCGGCGTTTTCTTCGGCTTCTATCCCGCGCGCAAGGCGGCGCGCCTGAATCCGGTCGAAGCATTGCGCTTCGAATGAGAATCATGGTGACGGGCGGGGCCGGCTATATTGGCTCGCACATGGTGAAGCAGCTCGTCGATCGCGGCGACGAGGTCACCGTGCTCGACGACCTCTCCACCGGCCATGCGGACGCAGTGCGCGGCGCGAAGCTCGTGCGAGGCGACATCGCCGACGTTTCATCGACGTCGAAAGTCTTGACAGAACATCGAACAGAAGCAGTTGTGCACTTCGCCGCTTCCAGCCTGGTAGCCGAGTCGGTCGCCGATCCGCTCAAGTACTACGCGCGCAACGTCGCGGGCACGGTTGCCCTGCTCAAGGCGATGCGCGAGGCTTCGGTCCAAAAGATCGTGTTCTCCTCCACGGCGGCGGTGTACGGTAACCCGCGGCGGCTGCCGATCGACGAGGACCATCCCAAGGAGCCGACCAACCCTTACGGCTCGAGCAAGCTCGCGATCGAGCGCATGCTTGCCGAGTGCAGCGCAGCCTACGGGACGAGGGCGGTCAGCCTGCGCTACTTCAACGCCGCCGGCGCCGATGCGCGGGCCGGTCTCGGCGAGCGCCATGATCCGGAAACGCACCTGATCCCGCTTGTGCTGCGCGCGGCCGCGAAAGGCACGCCGGTCTCGGTGTTCGGCACCGATTACCCGACGCGCGACGGCACCTGCGTGCGCGATTACATCCATGT
>DATFEI010000231.1:0-6410 GCA_035251315.1 Burkholderiales bacterium
GGCGCGGTCCACTGGACCGATCCGATCGCGGCGGTCGATCCGCAGGCCGTGGCGCTTGCGTACCTGCAGCTATTCGAGAAGCTCGGCGGACGGTTCGTGCAGGGCAATGCCGCAACCTTGGAGCCCGGGTGGCGCGTTCTCTCGGCGGACGGGCCGGTCACGGCGCGCGACGCGGTCATCGCGCTCGGGCCGTGGGCCGACGCCGTGACGCGGCGGCTTGGCTACCACCTGCCGCTTGCGGTGAAGCGCGGCTACCACATGCACTACCGTACCGCGGGCCGCGCGGTGCTCAACCACCCGATGCTCGACACCGAGCGCGGCTACTTCCTCGCGCCGATGCGGCGCGGCATCCGCCTCACCACGGGTGCGGAGTTCGCGCTGCGCGACGGCATGAAGACCCCGGTGCAGCTCAACCGCGCCGAGCCGATTGCGCGCGAGCTCTTTCCCCTGGCCGAGCGGCTCGACGCCGACCCGTGGATGGGCTCACGCCCGTGCACCCCGGACATGATGCCGGTCATTGGGCGCGCGCCCCGGCACGAGAGGCTCTGGTTCGCCTTCGGCCACGCGCACCACGGCTTCACCCTCGGCCCGGTCACCGGGCGCCTCGCGGCCGAGCTCGTGTGCGGCGAGCCGCCCTTCGTCGACCCCGCACCGTATCGTGCCGAGCGCTTCTAGCGGCTCTCTATAATTCCCCGATGCTCAAGCTCTGCGGCTTCCACATCAGCAACTACCACAACAAGGTCCGGATCGCGCTGTTCGAGAAAGGCGTTCCGTTCGAGGAGGACCCGACCTGCACGCCCTCGCAGAAGGACGAGTTCGTCGCGCGCTCGCCGATGGGCAAGGTCCCGTTCCTCGAGCTCGACGGCGGCCGGCGGCTCGCCGAGTCCGAAGTGATCGTGGAGTACCTGGAAGATGCGTACCCGCAGAAGCCGCTCCTGCCCAAGGACCCGTTCGAGCGCGCCAAGGTGCGCGAGCTCGTCACCGTCACGGAGCTTCACCTGGAGCTGCCCGCGCGCCGGCTCTATGGCCATGTGTTTTTCAAGAGACCCGCATCCGAAGAAGTCATTCGCGCGGTTGAGAAAGATCTGCCGAAGGGCGTGCGCGCGCTCAAGGCGCTGGTGAAGTTCGATCCCTACATTGCCGGTAGGGAGCTGACGATCGCCGATTGCGCGGCGTTCGTGCACCTGCCGCTCGTCTCGCTCACCACCAAGCTCGCCTACGGGCGCGACATCCTCGAGGACCTCGCGCCGCTCAAACCCTATCTCAAGATGCTCGGCGAGCGTCCCGCGTTCGCCAGGGTCAATGAGGACCGGAAGGCCGCACAAGCCGCGCTCGCCAAAAGGTGAGCGCAGAGGCGCGCTGCGCTATTTCTGCAGGCGAGCTTCGGACCCGGCGCGCGGCGCATGCGTTACCGTCAATTCGTCCGGGTCAAATGCCGCGAACGCTTCCTCGATGAAGCGCAGAAAGGCCGCCACCTTCGGCACCGAACGCGTCGCACGACGGTAGAAAACATGCATGCTCGGCGGGCCGGGGCAGTCCCAGTCGGAGAGCAAGCGACGCAGGCGACCTGAACCAAGCAGCGCGGGGTTGAACATGCCGATGCGCATGATCCCGGCGCCGGCGAGCGCAGCCTCCACGAGGCCTTCGCGGTCGTCGGTGACCAGGCCGCGCTTGATCCGGACCACGGTGCGGGTGCCGGCGCGGACGAATTCCCACTCGTCGAGCGGTTTGGTGAGGTACGGCGGACGGTGCACGAGGCACGCATGGTTCGCCAGCTCCTCGGGCTTGCGCGGCTCGCCGGCGTAGGCGAGGTACGAGGGCGCGGCATACACGCCGAAGCGCAGCGTCATCAGCTTGCGCGCGACGAGGTCCGTGCCGGAAGGCGTCGTGGCGCTCACGAGGACATCCACGCCGCTTGCGTGCATGTCTTTGATCTGGGAAAGGACCAGGCATTCGATGCGCAGCGCCGGATGGCGTCGCATGAAATCGGTGATGCGCGGCATGACGATGTTGCGGTTGATCGGCACGTGCAGCCCGATGCGCAGCACGCCGCTCAGCGCCTTCTGCGTGCGGAGCGCATTCTCGAGCTCGCTCGCCTGCTGCAGCAGCTCCTTCGCCCGGGAGAACAGAGACTCGCCTTCCGACGTGAGGCGCAGCTGGCGCGTGGTGCGGTAAAAGAGCATCACGCCGAGATCGCGTTCGAGCTGGCCCACCGCATGGCTCACGGCGGACGGATCGAGGCGCATCAGCGCGGCGGCGCGCGCGAAGCTTCCCGCCTCGGCGGCCTTGGCAAAAATCTCGTAGCGGCGCAGCCGGTCCACGCTTATTCGTGAAAACGATTCATGAGTGAAGTGTACGCCCCGGTCTGGCCGGCGATAAGGACGCGTCCTACAGTGACCGGCATGCGCATCCTGATCCGCATCCTGATCCGCATCCCGATCTCGTGTCTCGTCCTGGCGCACGGCGCCGCGGCCGCCCAGGCTTTTCCCGCCCGCCCGGTGCGCGCGATCCTCGGCTTCCCTCCGGGCAGCACCATTGACATCGTCAGCCGCACGCTCGCGGAGCGCATGGCCGAAGACCTTGGGCAGCCGGTGCTCGTCGACAACCGCCCGGGGGCCGGAGGCACGATCGCCACGCAGGCGGTCGCCCGGGCGGTGCCCGACGGTTACACCGTGATGGTGAGCGGCTGCAGCGCGGACGCCATCGTCTACTGGTTCGTGATGAACGACCGGCCGCCCATGGACCCGTTCCGGGATTTCGTGCCGGTAGGGCGCCTCATGCGCGACCATTGGATCGTGGCCGCGTCTCCGGCGCTCGGTGCGAACACGCTCGCGGAGCTGGTAGCGCTGGGAAAGGCGAAGCCCGGCGCGCTGGCGTACCCATCGATCGGCATGGGCTCGGGTCAGCATCTGCAGGCGGAGCGCTTCGCGCGGCGCGTCGGCATCGAAGCTACCCACGTTCCGTACAAAGACAGCCCGGCCGCCGATCTCATGGCCGGGCGGCTCGCTTTTACAGTGATTTCCTCCGCCGCGGTCGCGCCGCTCGTCAAGTCGGGCAAGCTTAAGGGTCTCGCCGTGCTGTCTTCACGGCGCATCGACGCACTGCCTGATGTGCCGACTACGGCCGAGACCGGGTACGGCGACCTCATCTACAACGCCGGTATCTGCATGTACGCGCCCGGTGCCACGCCGCGCGAGGTCGTGCAGCGTCTGAACGTCGCGCTTAACAACGCATCGGCGGCGCCGAGCGTACGTCAGCGGTTTGCCGAGCTTGGCGTCGAGCCGGTGCAAGGCAGCCCCGAGGATGCGGCCCGCTTCGTCACCGAGCTGATGGCGCAGGTCGACGAGCTGCGCCGCGCCGTGTTCGGGAAGGCGCGCTGACAGGCTTTGGCACTCGACTGCCACGCACATTGGATCCCTCAGCCCGTCGCCCGCCTGTTGCGCGAGCGCTGGCGCGCGCCCCATATCGAAGGCGACACGCTCTTCACGTGGCAGGGCCACCGGCCGGCGCAGCCGCTGCTCGATGCGCGCGAGCGTCTGGCGCTGATGGACCGGCACGGGGTAGCGCTGCAGGTCTTGTCGCTCGCTCCACTGTTCGGCATCGACTGTCTTCCGCCCGGCGAATCGACGCCGCTCCTGCGCGCCTTCAACGATGCGACCGCCGATCTCTGCCGCACGTATAGACAGCGCTTCGCAGGCCTCGCGGCGCTGCCGGTCGCCGACCCTGCGCTCGCCGTCGGCGAGTTCGAGCGCGCGCTTGCGCTCGGTCTGCACGGCGCAACGCTGCCCGCCGACGCCTTCGCGACGCTTGCGGAAGCGGAGCGCTGGCACCCGCTCTTTCGCGCGGCGGAGCGTGCAGGCGGCCACCTCTTCGTCCATCCCGGTCCCCTCGTACCGCAGCCCCAGCACGACGTTCGCGCCGCCGGCGACGACGCCTGGCAGCGCCGCATCGTGCTCGAAACACAGTCCAGGCTTTCCGAGTGCGTGATGACGCTCGCCTGCTCCGGTGTCCTCGATGCTTATCCGCATGTAAGCGTGCAGATCGCAAACCTCGGCGGCACGATTCCGTTTCTCCTTGAGCGAATGGAGACGGTGGCGGAGCAGCGCGCGGAAACCCTGCGCACGCGGTTGCGGCGCTGCTACGTCGACACGGCCTCATTCGGCTCGCGCGCCATGGAGCTCGCGCTGCACGCATTCGGCGCCGATCGGGTGGTGCTCGGCACCGATTGCCCGATCTTCAACACCGAGCGCATGCTGAAGGCTGTAACCGCGCTGCCAGGCTGCGCGCGTCATGCGATTCTCGAGGCCAACCCGCGGCGGTTGCTCAACCGCTAGGCTGCATGGATGCTAGGATCCGCCGGTGTCGGCCTGGCAGGAGTATCTGCGCTTCGTCGTGACGCTGACCGCGGTGCTCGATCCATTTCTCGCGGTGCCGATCTTCGTCAGCGTCACTACCGGCGAGCGTTCGGCAGCCAAGCAGCGGCTCACCAATGTCGTCACGCTGACAGTTTTCCTGGTCCTTGCCGGATCGGCATTGTTCGGCGAGCGACTGCTGCGCATGATCGGCGCGAGCCTGCCCGCGTTCCAGGTCGGCGGCGGGCTGGTACTGCTTCTCATGGCGCTCGCGATGCTGAACGCGCAGGCGGGCGAGATCCGCCAGACGCGCGCCGAGGCGCGCGAGCTCAAGTCGCGCGAGTATTCGGGTGTGGTGCCGCTCGCGGTACCGCTCCTCGCTGGGCCAGGCGCGATCAGTACCACCATCATTGCTGCTCAGGCGGGCGGCATCCTGCACGGCGCGGTGCTCGCGCTTTGCATCGCGTTTGTCTGCGCGCTGCTCTGGTTCGTGCTGCGCCTCGCGCACGCCATCGCGGGGCGCATGGGCACCACCGGCCTCAACATCGCAACGCGCCTGCTCGGGCTTCTGCTCGCGGCCATCGCGATCCAGACGATGGCGGAAGGCCTCAGGGTGCTTTTCCCGGGGCTCGCCTAGCGAGCCAATCTTCGATCGCGGCGCGCATCGCGTCGGGTTGCTCGGTGGGGATCCAGTGCACCGCGTTCAGCTCGACCACCTCGCAGTTGAGCAGCGCGGCGAGCGCACGGCGCGTGAGTGCGACGTCGGTGAAGCTGCTTTGCGTGGAAAGCAGTGCGAGCACCGGCACGGCGATCTTTCCGACCTCGGGCCACGGCTCCACGGTGGCGGCGAGCATGCGCGTATAGGCGGCAAGCGGCGTCGACCTGAGGTCCACGGCGAGCGAAGCGAATGCCGACAGCCCGACCTCGCCGCTGCGGATGCCCCGGTCCCATTCGCGCAGATCCAGAGTCTCGAGGCGCCGGCGGTAGATGCCGATCGTGTTCGCCATACGCGCTGCGCCATAGAGCGCGTAGAGCAGCGGCTTAAGGCGCGCGAGCGTGCGCATCATGCCGATCAGCGCCTCGGGCGGCATCGGCTCGACGAGCACAAGCCCCGCCACCCGCGCCGGATAGCGCGCGGCGAACTGCAACGCAATGCTCGCGCCGAGGCAGTGACCCACGATCACGGCCCGTGCGGCGCCGTGCGCGTCGAGCAGCGCCGCGATATCGGCGCACCAGAGCTCCATGCCGAGCGGCGTGCGCGGCGCCGCGGCGGAGGCGTTGCCGCGCAGGTCGGGCGCGAGAATCTCCCAGTCCTTGAGCCGCGTGCTCTCGCGGAACTCCGCCCAGCGCGTCGAGTTGCTCGCCACGCCGTGCAGCAGGACGAGCGCGCGACTCACAGCGCCATCGGGTTGCGCGGCGCGCGCTCTTCCAGGAGGTCCTCCATGCGCGCGCGGATCGCGCCCTTGATGCGCGGGTGCGTGAGGATGTAGAAGCGCCCCTCCTTCACCGCCGCCACCACCGCCTGCGCCACCTTGTCGGCGGAGATCCTCCCCGAGGCGACCGCTTTGCGCAGCATCGCTTCGCGGGCAAGAGTTTGATCGGACTTTTCTGAAACAAGGAGTTCCTTCGGCCTGTTACGTTCCGACTCGGTGATGCGCGTAGGAACATAAGCGGGACAAAGGACAGAGACGCCAACGTCCGAGCCACGCTCGCGCAGGTCGTGATAGAGCGATTCCGAGAGCGTCACCACCGCGTGCTTGGTCACGTTGTAAGCGCCCGAGCCGGGCGGGGAGATCAGGCCCGCGACCGAAGCGGTGTTCACGATGTGCCCTTCATTCTGCGCGATGAGGCGCGGCGCGAACGCGCGCACGCCGTGGATCACGCCCCACAGGTTCACGCCGAGGATCCATTGCCAATCGGCGAGCGTGTTCTCCCATACGGAGCCGAGCGGTGATACGCCGGCGTTGTTGCACACCACGTGGACCGCGCCCAGCTCCTTCACGGTGCGCTCGGCGAACGCTTCGACTTCGGCCGCTTTCGACACATCGACGCGGAGCG
>DATFEI010000130.1:0-2311 GCA_035251315.1 Burkholderiales bacterium
CCTGCCGTGCGCCAGGACCGGTCCGCATGCGAAAAATGTCACTACTGCAATTACGGTTGTTAGCGCTTTCATCTCTTCCCTTTCGTCGAGTGGAACGCAGGAATGAAACGAATCCGCGAAGCGAATGGGTTAAGGTGATTCTTTTCGCGCGGCTCGCGTAGAATCCGCGCCTTCCTCGGCAAGCGATGAAGAACGGCAAGCCTTTCCCGATCCCGGTGCGCGCGAAGTACTCGTGCTCGAAGTGCCCGGCCTACTGCTGCAGCTATCCCGAGATCGAAGTGACGCCGCGCGACATCGAGCGCCTGGCGAAGCACCTCGGCCTGCCGTACGGCGTGGTCGAGGAGCGCTTCACCAAGTACGACGCGAAGGAAAAGGTACGGGCGTTACGCCACCGCCAGGACCGCATCTTCGCGACGGTTTGCACCTTCCTCGACCAGAAGACGCGCCGCTGCGGCGTCTATGAGGCAAGGCCGGCGGTATGCCGCGACTATCCGGACAGCCCGCGCTGCGGCTACTACGAATTCCTGAAATTCGAGCGCGCGCACCAGGAAGACCCGAAGTTCATCGCCCTGACTTGAGCGATTTCTCGCGGATTGCCGAGAGCGTGGTGGCGGGAGTAATCGCGTCCGGGTCGATCTTGAGCTCGATCAGCGCGGGCTTGCCCGAAGCGACGGCGCGCTCGAAGGCGGGTGCGAAGTCGGCGGTACGCTCCACCGTCTCGCCGTGGCCGCCGAAGGCGCGCGCATACGCCGCGAAATCGGGGTTGCGCAGCTCCGTCCCGTAGACGCGGCCCGGGTACTCGCGCTCCTGGTGCATCCGGATCGTGCCGTAGAGCCCGTTGTTTACCACCACCGCAACGAAATTGGCGCCGTACTGCACGGCGGTGGCGATCTCCTGGCCGGTCATGAGGAAGTCGCCGTCGCCGCTAAGCGCGAACACCATGCGTTGCGGCTGCGCGAGCTTGGCCGCCACTGCGGCCGGATAGCCATAGCCCATCGAGCCGTTGGTCGAGCCGAGCTGGGTACGGAATCCCTTGTAGCGGAAATGCCGGTGCAGCCAGCCGGCGAAGTTGCCCGCGCCGCCCGCAATGATCGCGTCCTCGGGCAGCCGGTCCGAGAGCCAGCGGATCACCTCGCCGTACTGCACCTGCCCCGGCATCGGCCGCGGCTCGGTCCATTCCAGGAACTCCTTGCGTGCCTGCTCGGTTCTCGCTTTCCAGGAGGGATTCTTGAGAGAAATCACTTCAAGAGCAGCCACGAACTGCGTCATTCCCGAGTTGACGGCAAGCGCCGGGCGGTAGACGCGGCCGAGCTCCTCGGCGCCGGCATGCACGTGGACCAGCGTTTGCTGCGGCACCGGCACCTCGATGAGCGAATAAGCGCCTGTCGTCATCTCGCCGAGTCGAGCGCCGATGACGAGAAGAACGTCGGCTTCCTTTACGCGCTGCGCGAGCTTCGGATTGATGCCAATGCCGACATCGCCGGCGTAGCTCGGGCTGCGGTTGTCGAAGAGGTCCTGGCAGCGGAACGAGGTGCCGACGGGCAGGCCGCTCGCCTCGATCCACTTCTGCAGGCGGACGCACGCATCGCGCGACCATCCCCCTCCGCCGATCAGGACGAAGGGGCGCTTGGCATTTTTCAGAAGATCGCCGAGTTTCTCGATATCTGAACCGGAAGGCGCAGGGCGCACGGCGTGGTACTTGGGCACATCGGCGACGGCCGCTTCCGAGAACAGCGTGTCTTCCGGCAGCGCGAGCACCACGGGTCCCGGACGCCCGGCAACCGCTGTGTGGAAGGCGTGGCTGACATATTCCGGGATGCGCTCGACGCGGTCGATCTGCCCTACCCACTTCGTCATCTGGCCGTACATGCGCCGGTAGTCGATCTCCTGGAACGCTTCGCGCTCGGCGAATTCGTTCGGCACCTGGCCGATGAAGATCACCATCGGCGTCGAGTCCTGCAGGCCGGTGTGCACGCCGATCGCGCCATTGGTCGCTCCCGGTCCGCGCGTCACGAAGAGCACGCCCGGCTCGCCGGTGAGCTTGCCGTAGGCCTCGGCCATGTACGAGGCCCCGCCTTCCTGGCGGCAGATGATGAAGCGCAGCCGGTCCTGCAGGTCGTGCAGCCCGTCGAGCACCGGCAGGTAGCTCTCGCCGGGCACGCCGAAAACGAGCTTCACTCCCTGCTCGGCGAGCGCGTCGGCGAGGATCTTGCCGCCGTGGCGCGTCTTCAGATCGGGTTTCATGCCGTGACTTTCTCGAAAGCGCGGCGCAGCGCCGCGCAGCAATCGGCGACCGCGGCGTTCGCCGTAT
>DATFEI010000265.1:0-3340 GCA_035251315.1 Burkholderiales bacterium
AGCGCGACTTCGGCGTCGCGCCAGCAGAGACTGGCCGCCCCGAGGGGGGCGATGCCGAATGGGCAGTCGAAGCTGTAGCCGAGCACGCTGAGCGCCTGCGAGCGGTGCGAGACGTCGACCAGCATGCGCGGCGCGAAGCGCACGGTGTCGAAGGCCTCGCGATTGGCGCGCAACGTGACATGTTCTTCGGCACCGCCGTCGACGTAGTCGAACACCAACTTGGGCAGACGGCGCCGCGCCGCGGACCGCAGGTCCGCGATGTTGCGCGCATGCGCGGGGTTCATGCCTGCCGGAGTCTGGCGCGTGGCGGTCGTCGCAACGCGATCTGGCCGTACTTCTTCCAGAACATGTGCAGCGTCGGCAACGGGTCGAGAACGTCCCAGGTAAGGTGCGAGTCGAGCGCGGACCGCCATAGCATGTCCAGCGCCCAGGTCGCGAGCTCACGCGGGCGCTGGCGCCGGCGGCGCAGGCACTCGATCCACGCGCCGAGGTCGCCGCAGAGCCAGTGATAGCGCTTGCCGACGGGATACGGCGCTTCGAGCGCGCTCGGCTCGCGCAAGGCACCGGTACCGTCTAGGCCCATGTTGCGTGCGCGGCGGTAGGCGGCAAGCTCAATCGCGAAAAGCGGGAAGTCCAGACCCAGCCGATAGGGCAGCATGGCTGTGCTGTCCATTCGGGGGTTGAGCTCGAGGAACGCCGCGCGCGCTCCATCGACCAGGAACTGGATGCAGCCGATGCCGGTATATCGCAGGGCGAGGAGCAGCCGCTCGCAATATCCACGCAGCTCGGGTGAGGGCGCGACCGACGCGCCTGCGACTCCGATGCCGGTGTCGTCGAGCTCATCGGTGCGGATGACCTTCTGCTCGAAGTACGCGGTCAGCCTGCCGTCGGCGGCGGCGACATGGCAGTTGTGCCGCGTCCCCGCCGCGAACTTCTGGAGCACCAGCGATCGCCTGTCGGGGTCAGACCCGACATCGCGAAGAAATTCGTCCAGCTCCGGAGCAGTGCGCAGGATCATCGCTTTGCGATTGCACACCTGGGCCGACGAGTCCTTGCGCTTGACGACGACCGGGAAGCCCATGGTTGCCGCCTCGCGGCGCCAGTCTTGCTCGGTCGTGAAGACGCGCGACGCAGGCGTCGGAATGCCGAGGGTAGGCGTCAGCGCGTAGAGCGCACGCTTGTCCAGGCAGCGCGCCGCCGTTTCCGGCTCCGGCATTGCCCAGCACGACAGCGGCTCCAGGCGCGCCGCCTCGCGAATCACCGGGCGGAGCTGCGATTCACCGAGCGGCAGCACGAAGGCCGGCTTGCGCACCCGCAGGAAACTTTCCAGCTCGTCGCAGAAAGACCTGCTGTCGGCGCGCCCGTATCTCCAGACTTCCGAAACGTGGCGCGAGAGCGCGGTCGAGCTGCGCCGAACGGAGGTGCCGAGGATGACCGCGAACCCCGCGCGAGCGAGGGAGCGCACGGCGGTGACCGTCTGGCGGTAGTCGCCTAGGACGAGCACCTCCTGCGGACCGCCCGGATGGCTCATACGTTGCAGTATGCTGAAGCCGGCGTGTTGCGACGGCTCCCGCACCGCACGAGTCCGCTCGGACTAGGGGTTCTTCCCCGGATCTTCCCCGTGGGGGAAGGCCGATGGCGCGCCGTCGAGCCAGGCCCGCCCGTGGCGGTAAAGGCGAGCCACTGCCTCGCCCTTGAGCTGCGGCAGGTCCCGCTTTATCGTGAACCCGAGCTTCGACTGCAGGTACCCCAGGTGGCGGTAGCCCTCGGGGATCGAGCCGAGCAGGTCGGGATCGAGCTTGATCCGCGCGGACGGGTCCACGGGGTCCATGCGATCCTTCTCATAGATCGGCTGGCGCCGCACGATCGCCCACTTGCCGGCGCGCTTCTCGAAGAAATCGTAGAACCGGCCGGTGCACACCACGTCGACCACCTCACCGTCGCAGCTCCCGCGCTGGCTGATGGTCATTTTCGTCTGGCAGATCGCACGGCTACCCTTCAGGTCCACGCTCGAGCCGCCGAGGAAGTGCAGGATGCTCACGCCTTTCTCGAACCCCGCCTTGCTCACCTCGATGAACTCGCGCGCCGGGCCCTGGAACCAGGTGGCGGTCATCCAGCCGTCGTCGTGCCAGACAGTGGCGAAGCGCTCCCAGTCGCCGGCGTCGCGCCACAGCGCCCAGTTGTGGACCACTTCGACGATCGCAAGCTGATCCGGCGTCAATCGACCTTCGCTCCGGAGGTCTTCACGATCTTCGCCCACTTCACGATCTCGTCGCGCAGGAACTTGTCGAACTGCTCGATCGACATGCCCATGGTCGTGGTGCCCTGCTTGGCCATGGTCTGCTTGACGTCGGCCGAGTCGAGGAGCTTGTTCACTTCGGCGTTCAGTTTCTCGAGCACCGGCCGCGGCGTCTTCGCTGGCGCCATCAGGCCGAGCCAGAGGCCCGACTCGTAGCCCTTTATGCCGGCTTCGTCGAGCGTCGGCAGGTCGGGCGTCACCGACGAGCGCTTCATGCCCGTGGTGCCGAGCGCCTTCACCTTGCCGGCTTTCGCCTGCGCCGCCATCGTCGGTACCGCGTCGAACATCATCTGCACCTGGCCGCCCATCACCGCGGCGCGCGCCTGATCGCTGCCCTTATGTGGCACGTGAACGATGTCCACGCCGGCCATGGCTTTGAACAGCTCGCCCGCCATGTGGTAGGGCGTGCCGTTGCCCGAGGACGCGTAGTTAAGTGCGCCGGGCTTCGACTTCGCGAGGGCGACGAACTCCTTCACCGAACTCGCGGGCACCGAGGGATGCACCACCATGAGGAGATCGGAGTAGCTCACGCCGGTGATGGGCGCGAAGTCGCGCATCAGGTCGAACGGCTTCTTCGGGATTAGCGTTTCGTTCACGGTATGCGTGTTCGACATCATGAGCAGCGTATAGCCGTCGGGATCGGACTTGGCCACGACGTCGGTGCCGACGATCGAGCCACCCCCCGGGCGGTTCTCGACCACGACGCTCTGGCCGAGGCTTTCCTGCAGCTTCGCGCCGAGGAAGCGCGCGTAGACGTCGGCCGAGCCGCCGACTCCGTAGGGCACGATGATCTTCACCGGCCGCGACGGATACGCCTGCGACCACGAGGCGACGCTGAACGACGCTAGAACGAGTGCGACAAGCGCGCGAACCATACCTCCTCCTTTTAGAATGCTTGTTCCCATGAGAATACTCGTCACCGGCGCGGCGGGCTATATCGGTTCCGCACTGGTGAAGGCGCTCGACGGGCACGACGTTCTCGCCACCGACCAGTCGGCGCCGGCGCCGATCATCGGCAACCTGGCCTACCCGCAGTTCGCC
>DATFEI010000282.1:0-5685 GCA_035251315.1 Burkholderiales bacterium
CGGGTCGTGGATCTTCATCTTGTAATACTTGCAGCCGTAGCCGGCGTACTTTTCCGCTTCGCGTACCAGGTCTTCTGCGGTGTACTTCGCCCAACCGCCGCTGCCGTAGCAGGCGATGCGGTGGCGCATGGCGCCCCACACTTTGTAGAGCGGCTTGTCGAGCACCTTGCCGATGATGTCCCAGAGGCCGATGTCGAGCGCCGAGAGCGCGTACGCCGCCACGCCGTGCTTTTTCATCCCCATGTCGACGCGGAACATCTTCTCCCACAGGTACTCGACGTAGGTCGGGTCCTCGCCGATCAGCGCGGGCTTGAGCCGCGCCTCGAGATAGGCCTGGACCGCCTCGGCGCCGCCGCCGCCGAAGACGAGGCTGTAGCCCAGGCCGCGCACTCCCTGGTCGGTGCTGATCTGAGCGACAACAAGCTTGTGCTGCGGGTACTGGAGTGCCATAGGCTTCGGCGTCGGCACCGTGAGGACGCAGCTATCGACCGCGGTGACTTTCATGACCCGCCGATCGCCGGTTCGGCGTTACTCTTCGAGACTACATGGCCGCGCTTATCGCTCACAAATCCTGATCCCCCGGTAACTATAATCTCTTGCAGCAATTCCGAATAACTTCGGTGCAGGTCCCGTCCGAGGCTTGCGACTGCTACGTGCACGTGTTTGAGCCCCCGGCGCCCTATCCCGGCAAGAGGTACGGTCCAGCCCTTCGATCCGATCGACGATGTCGCCGCCCTGGAGCGGTTGCACGGCTGGGTGGGCGATCCGGCGCTGTTTCGCAAAATCCTCGTCGACAATCCGGCTCGCCTTTACGATTTCTGAGTGAGCGCGCGCCTCATCGAGACCGAAGTCTTCGCCGAGCTGCCGCTGCGGCTGCGAAAAAACGGCACGCCCCCCGAGCGCCTCGCCGCGGGTAAAGCAACGCCGATGGGGTCGTTCCTCGAGGGGCCGTCGTTCGACCGAGACGGTAATCTCTACGTGGTCGATCTCGCGTGGGGCCGAATTTTCAGGATCGATGAAAAGGGGGTCTTCGACGTCGTGCTCGAGTACGACGGCGAGCCGAACGGCCTGGCGATCCATAAGGACGGACCCATCTTCATCGCCGACCACAAGCACGGCATCCTTCGCCTCGAGGACGGCAAGCCCGTGCCGGTAGTGTCGCGTTACCACCAGCAGACTTTCAAAGGGGTGAACGACCTCACCTTCGATCAGCAGGGAAACCTCTACTTCACCGATCAGGGCGTCACCGACCTCGCCGATCCGACCGGATGCGTGTACTGCTACACCGCCGACGGCAAGCTCGTGCAGCTGGCGAACTGCATCCCGAGCCCCAACGGCCTGGTCGTCGACACGAACGTGGTCTATGTGGCCGCAACGCGTGCGAACGCGGTCTGGCGGCTGCCGCTTGCGCCCGATGGCACCGTCGTGCGGACCGGTGTGTTCCTGCATCTTTCGGGCGGCCGCGGCCCGGACGGCATGGCGATGGACGAATCCGGCGGCCTGGCGGTCGCGCATGTCGATTTCGGCGCGGTGTGGATCTTCAGCCATCGCGGCGAGGCGCTGTATCGCGTGCAAAGCTGCAGGAGCGACATGGTGACCAACGTCGCCTATAAAGGCGGCGAGATTTACATCACCGACTCAGGCAGCGGATGCATCCTGCGCGCGAAGGTTCCCACGGCTGGCCGGCCGCTCTACTCGCACCTGTAAACGCCACCAGGCATGCGGTTTGCAAGGCGAACGCTCATGAAAACGACTACTTTACTTACCCTCGCCGCCGCGATTGCCCTCGGGGCGGGTGCATGCGATCGCAATACCGGGCAATCAAAGAGCGCGCCTTCGCCCGAGGCAGGCGCCGGAGCATCGGCGCCCAGAGAATCGAGCACCCCGAGCACGCCAGCGAACCTCGGCCAGCCGCAGAGCCAGGCGGAAAAGCGCGAAGGCGCCAATCCCGTGCAGCAGCAGGTCGACCCGAAGCAGGAAGAGCAGCAACGCGACTTCCGCATGCGGGGTGAGGGCGCCGGCCCGCGCGGCGGCGGCTAAGCAAGCTCCTTCCGGACTATCCTTGCGCCCTCGGCAAGCGCTTTCAGCTTGCCGAACGCAGCCTCGCGCGTCAGGTATTTCATCCCGCAGTCCGGCGCGAGCACCAAGCGCTCGGCCGGCACATGCTTCAACGCGGCGCGGATGCGGCCCGCCACCTCCTGGGGCGTCTCAACGTCGTTGGTGCCGAGGTTGATCACGCCCACCATCATCGTCTTGGAGAGATCGCTTAGCACGCCGAGGTCGAGCCTCGGCTGCGCCGCTTCGATGGAGATCTGGCGAGCGCTGGTGGCCTCGAGCTGCGGCAGAAACGAGTACCCGGTCGGCTTGTCCTTTACCGCCGCGGCATAGCCGAAGCAGAGGTGCACGACCGTTGTTCCGGGGATTCCCTCGAGCGCCCGGTTGATCGCCTTTACTCCATAGCGCGCCGCGCGCTCGGGTCGCGCCTGAAGCCACGGTTCATCGATCTGTACGACGTCCGCGCCCGCCGCCTTCAGGTCTCGCAGCTCCTCGTTCACGGCGGCGGCGAAAGCAAGCGCGAGCGCTTCCTCGTCCTTGTAGTAGTCGTCCTGCGCCTGCTGCGCCATCGTGAACGGCCCGGGGAGGGTGATCTTGGTTTTCCGGGAGGTATTGCCACGCAAGAACGTCACGTCGCGAACTTCGACCGGTCCTTTGCGGCGTATCGGACCGGCGACGCGCGGCACCGGAATCGGGACCCCGCTGCGGTTGATTGTCGAGCCCGGATTCTCGATGTCGATGCCCTCGAGCTCGGTCGCGAAGCGGTTGGAGTAGCTCTCGCGCCTCATCTCGCCGTCGGTGATGATGTCAATCCCGGCGCGCTCCATGTCGCGGATCGCGAGCAGCGTAGCGTCGTCCTGCGCTTCCTCAAGCAACGCCTTGTTGACGCGCCATATTTCCGGCGCACGGACACGCGGTACCTTGGAGCCGAGCTTGGCGCGGTCGATCAGCCACCCTGGCTGGGGATAACTGCCGACGACTGTCGTGGGAAGGAGATAGTCCAACGGAACTACGATCTTAACGCCGTGGGCCCAAACCTTGCTGCTTATCCTTCACCCCAACCACGGAGGCCCAATCAAATGAGACTTTCAGCTTTGGCAGTAGCAATTTCCATGGCGCTCGGCGCCGGCATGCTCACCGCGTGCGGGGACAACACGGGCGACCGTCGCGCGGCCCCAGGCTCGGGCGCGACCTCGTCCTCCGGCTCGGCCACGACCCCGAGCTCGCCGTCGGGCTCGGCGTCAGGCTCGGCGTCGGGGACCACTACCCCGGGCTCGGCATCAGGCTCGGCGTCGGGGACCACTACCCCGAGCTCGCCGTCCTCCGCGAGCGGCTCGACGAGCACGTCGCCGTCGGGCAGCGCCACGAGCGGCTCGACCTCGAGCACTCCAAGCGCTACGGATGATCCGACCAAAGAGAAGAAGCAGTAAGTAGCGGTCGTACGACAAAGGCCGTGCTTGCCCCCGCGGGCAGCGCGGCCTTTTGCTATTCGATCTGCGCGCTCTTACGCAGTCCGGCGATCATCGAAGACTCCAGCATGTAGGCGCGGGCGCGTTGCGAGTCGCCGGCAATCGCCACCAGCTCCTCCATGCGACTTCTGTGCACCTGCGGGTTGCGCTCCTCGAGCAGTCGCTTGTTGCGGATCGACATCGCCTGGACATGCTCGATCGTCGCGGCGCGGCGCTGGCGCACGTAACGCTCGAGCAGCGAGTCGTCGGCCTCTCCGCTCCATACCTGCGCCAGCTTCTCCGCGAGGTTGACGGCATCGTGGATGCCGCTGTTCAGGCCGAAACCGCCGAGCGGGTTGTTGAGATGTGCGGCATCGCCGGCGAGCAGCACCCGGCCGCGGCGCCAATCGGCTGCGACACGCTGATGCACGCGGTAAATGCTCTGGTAGCGAATCTCGTAATCCTGGTCGAGGGGGAGAAAACCCTGCATCCTCGCCTGCACGCCGCGCGGGTCGAGCAGCGTGTCCTCCGGTAGCCCCGGATCGCAAGGAAAGGCAAGCCGCCATAAACCCGGCGGCCCGGAGTCGGGCATCTTGAATACCGCCGCCCATTCGATCGGATCGGCCACATAGGCGTTCATCGTGAAGCCGTGCCGGGCGAGGTCGTACGGCGTGCTGACCACGAGGAACTGCTCCGGCCAGGTGAAACCTTCGAATTCCACCCCGAGCAGCCTGCGGATCGTGCTGCGGCCGCCGTCGGCGCCGATCAGCCATGACGCTTCCAGCTTGCCCGGAATGCCCTCGGACTCGAACCTCACCACTACCGAATCCGCCTTGTGCTCGAAGCCAATGATGCGGTGATGAAAGTGAACTTCGGCGGCTGGCTCCTTGCGCAGGATGTCGAGCTGGATCGGCGTGAGGCGGTGCTGCTCGAGATGCAGGCGATAAGGGTAGGGCGTCTCGTCGGCGAGCAGGCCGAGGTCGAACTCCGCGACCAGGCCGCCTCGGCGGCTGCGGATTTGCCAGCGCCTTACCTGAAGCCCGTGCTCGTGCATGCGCCCGGTGATGCCGTAGGGCGCCATCATCTCCTGCGTGGGCGGATGGAAAGTGCCGGCGCGCAGGTCGTGCGTGAGGCTCGGCTCCGCCTCGCACACCACGACCGGCACGCCGCGGCGCGCGAGCGCCACGGCGCACATCAGCCCCGTGGGACCGGCGCCCGCGATCACTACGGGAAGCTTCTCCGACATCGCTACAATTCTAGAGACTCGTCATGAGAATCTGCGTGGCCGGATGAGAATCTGTGTGTTTGGCGCCGGCGCCGTCGGCGGCCATGTGGCCGCAAAGCTCGCCGCCGCCGGGCACGACGTGTCGGTGGTCGCACGCGGCGCGCACCTGGAAGCGATGCGCGCCAAGGGCATAACGCTTCTCCATGGCGCCGACACCATCCGCGGCCGGGTGCGCACCTCCGAGCCGGGATTGCAGGATTTTGTGTTCGTCACCCTGAAAGCGAACGCGCTCGGCGCATTCGCCGACGGCGCGCAGCAACTCGTCGGCGAGGACACGGCGGTGGTGTTCGCACAGAACGGCATCCCGTGGTGGTACGGCATCGGGCTTTCGAAGAACCGGCCTGCCCCGCCCGATCTTTCGCGCCTCGATCCTCAGGGAAAACTGAAAACGCTCCTCAAAACTCCACAGATCATCGGTTGCGTCGTGTACTCGGCGAACGAAGTGCGCGAGCCGGGCGTGATCGTCAACAATGTCCCCGGCAACAACATGCTCGTGGTGGGCCAGGCCGACGACAGCGAGAGCGAAAAGGTTCGCACCTTGAGAAAACTTCTGACAGATTCGGATTTGTACTCGCCGGCGACTCAAGACATCCGTGCCTCGGTGTGGGCGAAGCTCGTGCAGAACCTGAGCACCGCAGCGCTATGCACGCTGCTCGCCGCAACCGTGAGGGAAGTGCGCGGCGACCCCGGGCTCGCCGAGCTTTCGAGACGGCTCGCCGCGGAGGCGCGGGCGATCGCAGCCGCGCACGGCATTGACCCTGAACGCGCGCCGACGCGCCCGGGCGGCGGCCAGTCCTCCGGAGCGATCAGCCACAAGCCCTCAATGCTGCAGGACTACGAGCGCGGCCGGCCGATGGAGATCGAAGCCCTGCTCGTTGCGCCGCTCGCGTTCGCGCA
>DATFEI010000185.1:0-23143 GCA_035251315.1 Burkholderiales bacterium
CGCGCCTTGGTAGTCCAGCAGCCGTTCGACTCCCAGACGCACAATTTCCTTCAGCTCCGTCGCCCGCTTCGGCGCCGCGTCCCCCGTGGCGGATCGCCTCCTCGCAGGCCTCGCGCGCGAGCGGCAGCACGCCGCTGCCCGCCATGGCGCCGAACAGCACCGCGTTGATCACGGTGCCGCTTTCCTGCGCGAGCCTGCGCATGTCGAAGAGCACCGCGCGCTTTGCGAGCTCGCCTGCGGCCTCGAGCACCCGGTCCGAGTCGAAGCGGCCGTCGGCCATCTGCATCTTCTCCACAGTGGCGTAGATGCGGTGGGTCGAGGCGATCAGCGTGGTGCGCTCGGGGCTTACGAACCCGTTCAGCATCGCTCGCCCCGCCTCGATGAGCTCGGAGGCGACCATCACGTCGACATTCCCCGGGCTCGGCGTGAGCGAGAGCACCGGCTCCTTCCCGTTCAGGGCGTTCCTCGCGACCGGGAAGATCTCGAGGTAATAGGTGGTCGCGCCCGTGCGCTGCGCGACCCCGGGGATTGAGGTGGCCTGCGCCGGGTAGCCGGTCTGCGTGGCCGCTTCCATCAGCCAGTCGGCCATCACGGCGCCGCCTTCGCCGCCGAGCGCGGCGATGAGGATGGTAATAGGGCGGTCCGGAAGATTCATAGCCTTTGCAGCAATCTGTCCCAGAGGGAAGGATTCTGGACGACCTCGGCGCGGTAGAACGAAGGGCAGAGCACCGCGGCGTGCGCGTTCTCACCGCATAGCCCGCAACCCACGCAGCCGTCGATCACGGTCGCGACCGGGTCGCGCCGCAGCGGATCCGGATTGTCCTTCACCGTGAGCGTCGGGCAGCCCGAGAGCCGGATGCACGAGTGATCGCCCGTGCACGTGTCCTCGTCCACGCCGTATTTGACTCTCACGGTACGTTCGCCCCGGGAAAGCCGCTTTGCCGTTTCTGGTTTCAATCTTCTCTGGCGCTCGAGCTGGCATTCGCCCTCGGCGACGATCACTTTTAGCCCCTTCTCGGGCGTCGTCATCGCCTCGCGATAGGTCTTCGCCATCGCGGCAACGTCGTAGTTGTTCACTGTGCGCAGCCACTTCACGCCCAGGCCCTTCAGCGTGTTCTCGATCGTGCGGTCGGCGCCGGCCGCGCTTCTACCGACCGCCACCATGCGCGCTTCCTCGGGCGGGGAGGAGAGGAGCTCCTGCGTGCCGGTGGCCGAGGCATAGCCGTTCTTCATGATGAAGAGCACGCCGTCGCCCTTGTTCATGAGGTTGGACGCCACGCCGGAGAGCAGTCCGTTGTGCCAGAAACCGCCGTCGCCCATCACCGCGACGGCCCGCTTCGCCTGCATCGGCGCGACGCCCGCGGCCGCGGCGAGGCTCATGCCGTAGCCGAGGAGCGTGTTGCCCTGCGAGAACGGCTCGAAGCTCGCGAACGCGTGGCAGCCGACGTCCATCGATACGTGCGGCCGACCGATGTCCTTCGCCACTAGCTTCATCGCCGAGAACACCGGGCGCTCCGGGCAGCCGACGCAGAAGGTGGGCGGACGGGCAGGCAGGGCGCCGAGGAATGACGATGCTTTGTCTCTTGATTCCTGAATGGACCTTAGCCACGCAGCACCGGGCGAAGTGTCCAGGTGAGGCGCATGCAGGCCGATAAATCGCGCCAGCCCGCTCACCAGCGACTCGACGTTGTACTCACCCGCCATGTGCATGCAGTCCTTGCCGTGCAGCTTCGTCGGCACATCCGCCCGGCGCAGGAAAGTGGCGATTTCGTGCTCGATGAATTCCGGCTGGCCTTCCTCCAGAACCAGGACCGCGGCTTTGCTTTTGGCGAATTCGACGATCTCTTCCGGCACCAGCGGATACACGACGTTCAGCGCAAGGATCGGCAGGCGGCTCGCGCCGAAATCGTCGGCGAGGCCGAGGATGCGCAACGCGCGCATCAGGCCGTTGTAGAGCCCGCCCTGGACGACGACGCCGACGTTCTCCGCGCCGGCAAAGACTTCGTTCAGCCGGTTCTCGCGGATGAACTTGCGCGCGGCCGGCAGGCGCACCTCCGCCTTCAGCTTCTCCTGCCGGAAGGTCGCCGGCGGATGCGCCAGGCGGTCGTAGATGAACTCCCTGGGCGGGCCGTCAAGCTTGTTTCTGCTCGAGACAGCGGGCGCGATGTTCTTCTTCGACTTGAGAGAACCCCGCACGTGACAAGCACGGATCCGCAGCTCCATCATCACGGGGGTGTTCGATGCCTCGGAAAGCTCGAAGCCGCGCTCGACCATATCGGCGATGGTCGAGAGGTTGGGCCGGGGATCGAGGAGCCACATCAGCGATTTCATCGCGAAGGCGTGGCTGCGCTCCTGCGCCACGACGCCGCCCTCGCCGTAGTCTTCGCCGAGCACGATCAGCGTCCCGCCCATCACGCCGGCGCTTGCAAGGTAGGAAAGCGCATCGGCGGCGACGTTGGTGCCGACAATCGACTTCCAGGTCACCGCGCCGCGCGCGGGGTAGTTGATGGAGGCGCCGAGCATCGCGGCCGCGGACGCCTCGCTGGTGCACGCCTCGACGTGCACGCCGAGCTCGTCGAGGTAGTCCTTCGCCTGCACCATGACGTCGAGGAGGTGCGAGACCGGCGCGCCCTGGTAGCCGCCGACGTACGACACCCCCGACTGCAAAAGCGCCTTGGTCACCGCGAGGATGCCTTCGCCGTGAAACACCTCGCCGTCGCCCAGGCGCAGGGACTCTATTTCCTTAGTGAACTGGCGTTCCACGAATACGAGAAATGAGCTTGTCCCACCAAGTGGGGTTCTGGATGACCTCGGCCCTGTAGAAGGAGGGGCAGAGCACGGCGGCGTGGGCATTCTCGCCGCACAGCCCGCAGCCGACGCAGCCTTCGATCACCGTGGCGACCGGGTCGCGGCGCAGCGGGTCGGGGTTGTCCTTGATGGTGAGCGTTGGGCAGCCCGAGAGGCGGATGCACGAGTGATCGCCGGTGCACGTGTCCTCGTCCACGCCATACTTGACGCGGACATACCTTTCTCCCTTCTTCAGCTTCGCCGTCACTTGGGGACGAAGTTTTCGCTGCCGCTCGAGCTGGCACTCGCCCTCGGCGACGATCACCTTGAGGCCCGGATAATCGGTGGTCATCGCTTCCTTGAGCGTCTTTGCGACGTCGCCGACCCGATAGTTGTCGACGGTGCGGATCCAGCCCACGCCGATGCCTTCCAGCGCGCGCTCCATGCTCATGTCGGGCGCCTTGTGCTCGCTGTGCTGCGGCGAGGAGGGCAGCTCCTGCGTTCCGGTCGCCGAGCTGTAGCCGTTCTTCATGATGACGAGGATGCCGTCGTTCTTGTTGAACACCGAATTGGCGATTCCCGTGGTCAGGCCGTTGTGCCAGAAACCGCCGTCGCCCATCATCGTCACGGTGCGCTTGCCGAACATCGGATGCACCGCGGAGTTCGACGCGAGGCCGAGGCCGTAGCCGAGCACGGTGTTGCCGATGTTGAAGGGCGGTAGCGTCGAGAAGAGGTGGCAGCCGATGTCGGCCGAGAGGTGGAACTTGCCGCTTTCCTTCTCGAGCACCTTCATCGCCGAGAACACCGGCCGCTCCGGGCAGCCGACGCAGAACCCGGGCGGGCGCTGCGGCAGCCCGGCAAGGAGGCTCGAGGCTTTTTGCTTGAGGTCCTTGATGGAACGCAACGAATTCTCTTTGTCCACGAACTTCGCAATTCCGGTCAGCACGACCTCGCCGGTGTACTCGCCGGCGAGCGGCAGCACGTCCTTGCCGCTCACCTTGACACCGTTCGCCCCGGCGCGCCGGAGCGCGGCGAGCACCGCGTCCTCTATGTAGGCGGGCTGGCCTTCCTCGACGATGAGCACCTTGGCCTTGTTGCCGCAAAAATCCGTTATCTCCTTCGGGATGAGCGGGTAAGTCACGTTCATGCAGTAGATCGGGACGCGCGAGGTGCCGAATGCGTCGGCAAGGCCGAGCGTCTGCAGGGCACGGATTACCGCGTTGTACAGGCCGCCCTGGCAGAGGATGCCTAGGTCTTTCAGTTCTCCCGGAAAGATTTCGTTCAAGCCTCGCTCGTGGATGAAACGCACCGCCGCGGGCCAACGCACGTCCACCTTGTGCTTCTCTTGCACGTAGGTGGCGGGCGGCAGGCAGATCCGGCCGTAGTCGAAGTCCGGTTCCTGGAGGAAGTTTTTCCGTGAATAGAGACCCTTCTTGTTTTTCTTGGTGCGAAAGCTGCCTTGCACGTGGCAGGCGCGGATGCGAAGCTCGAGCATCACCGGCGTGCTCGACGCCTCTGAGAGCTCGAAGCCTTTTTCCACCATCTCGACGATCTTCGGCAGATTGGGGCGCGGGTCGAGCAGCCAGATCTGCGACTTCATCGCAAAGGCGTGCGTGCGTTCCTGGATGATCGAGGCGCCTTCGCCGTAGTCCTCGCCCAGCACGAGCAGCGTGCCACCCTTGACGCCGGCGGAGGCGAGGTTGGAGAGCGCGTCGGAGGCGACATTGGTTCCGACCGTCGACTTGAACGCCACCGCGCCGCGCATCGGATAGTTGATCGAGGCGCCGAGCATCGCCGCGGCGCCCGCTTCGTTTGCGTTCGACTCGACGTGCACGCCGAGCTCGTCGAGGATGTCGCGCGCGTCGTTCAGCACGTCCATCACGTGCGACACTGGCGCGCCCTGGTAGCCGCCGACATAGGACACGCCCGACTGCAGCAGCGCCTTCGTCACGGCGAGGATGCCTTCGCCGTGGAAAGTTTCGCCTTCGCCAAGCCGCAGCTTTGCGACTTCTTCCTTAAAGGAGCGTTCCATCTAGATCAGGTTCGGCAGCCAGTTGGCGAGCGCCGGCACGAAGAAGACCAGGATCAGCACCGCGATGCTGATCAGCAGAAACGGTGCCACGGCACGGAAGATGTGCATCATCGTCACCTGCGGCGGCGCGACGCCCTTCATGGTCATGAGAAGCAGCCCGTGCGGCGGCATGAGCAGCCCGAGCTGCATGCAGATCAGAAACATGACGCCGAACCACACCAGATCCACGCCCATTTGCTGCACGATCGGCATGAAGATCGGCAGCGTGATCATCATCATGCTTACCTGCTCGACGAAGATGCCGAGGAAGATGAGGAACAGCATCATTCCCGCGATGATCGCGAGCGGCGGCAGCCCCGAATCCGTGATCATCTGCGCGAGGCCGCTGCTCGCGCCGGAGAACGAGAGGATCTGCGAGAACGTGGTCGCGCCGACGATGATGAAGAGGATCATGCCAGAGATGCCCGCGGTGCCACGCAGGGCACGCACGAGGTTCCGGAGCGTCAGCGCTCGATACAGCAAGGCGAGCACAATCGTCGCGAACGCGCCCAGCGCTGCGCACTCGGTCGGCGTGGCCCAGCCGGCGATCATCGCGCCGACCACGATCACGAAGATCGACACCAGAGGCAGCACGTACTGCACGAACGGCTGCAGCCTGCGCCAGCCGTGGAACTCCTCGAACGGCGTGTTCGGCGCGAGCTGCGGCTCGAGTCGTACGCGCACCACGATGTAGGCGATAAAGATCACGCTCAGCACCAGCCCGGGCAAGATGCCGCCGACCAGCAGCTTGGAGATCGAGATACCCGAGAGGCTGCCGAGCAGGACGGTGAGCGCGGAGGGCGGGATCAGCATGTCCACGGCGCCGATCGCCATGATAGGACCGGTGGAGATCGTGGGATGATAGCCGCGCGCGAGCATCACCGGCAGCATGAGGCTGCCGAGCATCGCAGTGGTCGCGATGGTGGAGCCGGAAATCGCGGAGAAGACGGTACCCGCCACGACCGCGACTACTGCCAGTCTGCCCGGAACATGGCGGATGAGCCGCTCGATGCCGTCGATCACCTTCACCGCTAGCCCGGTATGGAACAGCACCTCGCCCATGAGGATGAAGAGCGGGATCGGCGTGAGCGCGAAGCTCGTTACCGACTGCACGCCGTTGCGCGCGAACTGCACCAGCCCCGGCTCGCCGCCGAGGTAGATGGCGGCGCCGATCAGATTGATCGCGAGGAACGCGAACGCCACCGGCAAGCCGAGGAACATCAGGGCGGTCGAGCCGCCCAGCATCAGCCACGCCGCCGCCTGCCAGGACACGCTCAGGCCACCGTGACCGCATCGTCACGCGGCCCCCGCTCGCCGGCGTGCAGCCGGGCCATGCGAAACAGCACCTCGATTGCCAGGAGCACGAAGCAAACTTGCATCGGCGCAAGCAGCCACCATTCGGGCAGCGCGAGCGTCTTCACCACCATGGCATTGATCGCCATGCTCGACAGGGTGGCCTTCCAGGAGGCGTAGGCGATCAGGAGGCAAACGACGAACCCCGTCAGGTCGCACAGCCACTCGCAATACCAGGCGATACGCGGCGGCACTATGCGCAGAAAGACATCCACGCGGATGTGCTGACCCTGGCGCAGCAGCCAGGGCGCGGTGAGCAGCGTGATGAGGTAGAGCGAATACTCGGTCGCTTCGTTCGCCCATGCCACACTGTAGACGCCGGGAATCAGCCGAACGTTCCGCAGCAGCACGTCGACGCAGATCACCAGCATCATGGCGAACAATACCGCGCAGGCGAGCAGCGCCAGTCCGCTCAGCAGGCGGCCGTACAGGACGGAAAGGCGCTGCATCTATTTGCTGAATAGCTTCCTCATCTGCGGGCCGTATTGCGGGCTCGCCTTGATGGCGTTTTCCCAGGCGACCTCGTACGCCTTGGCGTAGTACTGCTTCGCAGTCGCGGCGTCGAAGGTGATCACCTGGATGCCGGCTTCCTTCTGCTTGCGGATGTCGTCCTCGTTCACTTTCTTCCACGAGTCGTTGGCGTTCTCGAGCGCGATTACGTGCTTCATGAGCAAATCGCGCTGTCCGCTGTTCAACGCCTTCCACTTGTCGAGGTTCATGACGAGCGATACCTCGGCGCTGTAGAAGCCCGGGTCGACGCGGAACTTGGTCTTCTCGTGCCAGTTGAAGTCGAAGATGCCATTGATCGGCCAGCCGTAGCCGTCGACGACGCCGCGCTCGAGCGCGGTGTACACCTCGCCCGGCGCGGTCTGCATCACGGTGGCGCCTAGCGCCTGGAAGAAATCGCGATACACCGGCGTGATGCGGATCTTGAGGCCGGTGAGATCGGGCTTCTCGATCTTCTTCGTGAGGTAGAGATGGAACGGCGTGAAGTCGATGACCCGGCCGAGGTATTGCATGTTGGCCTTCTCGTTCCAGATCTTGTTGATGAGGTCGTGGCCGCCGTTCTTGCGTAGCTCCTGCGCCGGGATCTGCGTGAGCTTGAGGGCATCGGCCTCCGGCATGATGTTGGTGTAAAACGCCCCGGTAGTCATCGCCACGTCGACCACGCCGGTGCGTACTGCGTTGCCGACCTCGAACGGCGGCATCGCTTTCGGCCCGCCGATAAAGTTGAGCTGGAGCCGTCCTTTCCCCTCGGCGTTCAGCTTCTGAATCATCGGCATCAGGTTTTTCACGTACTGCGTGTTCTCGGCGAACGCGCTCACTACCCGCAGCGTCGTCTCCTGCGCCTGTGCCACGAGCGGCGCCGCCGCCAGGCCCACCAGCATCAGCGTTTTCTTCATGACTCCTCCTAGGAAGAAAGGCGAGCGTAGGCGCCCGCACTTCCATTTGTCAAATCAATGTCATTCATGTTATGGATCACAGCCATGAATGTGCAGGACATCGACCTCAACCTGCTGCGCGTCTTTGATGCGGTGCTCCATGAGAAGGGCGTGACGCCGGCGGCGGCGCGTCTCGGGCTCACGCAGCCGGCGGTGTCCAACGCGCTCGCACGGCTGCGCAAGCTCTTCGGCGACGCGCTTTTCGTGCGCACGCCTCGCGGCGTGGACGCCACCCCGTTTGCGCGCGAGCTTGCTGAGCCGGTGAGGCAGGCGCTTGCGCTCCTCGAGTCTGCGCTCGCGCACGGCCCGGGCTTCGACCCGGCGACCTCGACCCGTGCGTTCCGGTTCTACATGTCCGACCTGGGCCAGATCGAGTTTCTGCCGCCCCTCGTCGAGCGCGTTCAGCGCGATGCGCCCGGCGTGCGCCTGGAGGCGGTCGCGCTCGAGATCGACGACATCGCTGACGCGCTAGCCGCGGGCGCGCTCGACGTCGCGATCGGATTCCTACCCGGCCTCGGCGGCGCCGTGCGGCGCCGCACGCTGTTTCGGGATCCCTACCTGTGCTTAATGAGGGCGGACCACCAAATCAAGTCACTGACCAAGAAAAGTTTCCTTAACGCATCCCACGCGCTGGTCACGTATCGCGGCGGCCACCGGGTGATCGAGGAGGCGCTTGACCGTGCCGGCCTCGCGCGCCGGATCGCTCTGCGGGTGCCACACTTCACCGTGCTCCCAATGGTGCTTGAACGCACCGACCTGATTCTCACGCTGCCGGCACGCGTCGCGCGCGTGTTCGAGCGGCGCGGCAAACTCAAGGCTCTGCCGCCGCCGGTCGCCATTCCCCCTGCGGAAGTCGCGGTGCACTGGCACGAGCGCTTCGAGCAGGATCCGGGCAACCGCTGGTTGCGCGACCTGATGGTCGAGCTCTACTCCGACTGACCCCTTTTTTCTTCAAGCCGGATAACGATGCGCGCGTTGTGGGCCGCCACCGCGCAGGTCACGCCATTGATGAGGATGACGAGCCCCGAGGGCACGTCGGGATAGACGCTCAGGAAGAGCGCAGTTGCGCCGGCCTTGGCCGCCATGAATCCGCCCGGGCCGAATTGCTTGAGCAGCCATTCGACCACCGGATTTGCCTCGCGCCCGCCGAGCTCGACCGCGCGCAACGTCGTGACGGTGTCTGCCACCTGGCAGCCGACGACGGCCGCCTCGCTGGAGAGAACGGCGCAGCCGCTCAGCAGGGACGCGCACGCCAGCGCCAGAACCGTCTTCTTGTTGACGCTGGTGTCGCGCACGAGCTAAATGTAATTGATGACGCTTCCCGCCTACCAGACGCTCGCTCTCGAGAAACGCGACGAGCACGTGCTCGTCGTGACACTCAACCGCCCGCAAGTGCTCAACGCGCTCAATACGCAGATGGGCAGGGACAAGCTGGACCTCTGGACCCGCCTCACCGCCGATCCGGGAAGCTGGCGCTGCGTGGTGCTGACCGGCGCGGGGGAGCGCGCTTTTTGCGCCGGCGCGGACTTGAAGGAGCGCGACGGCATGAGCGAGTCGGTGTGGCGCGCGCAGCATGAGATCTTCGAGCGCGCCTTCATCGCGCTCATGGAACTGCCGCTGCCTGTTATCGCCGCGGTAAACGGCGCCGCGTTCGGCGGTGGGCTCGAAATGGCGCTCGCCTGCGACTTCATCTATGCCGCAAAGACGGCACGCATGGCGCTGTCGGAGACGCGCCTCGGTCTCATGCCGGGCGGCGCCGGCACACAGAACCTGCCGCGCGCCGCCGGGGAACGCAGGGCGAAGGAGCTCATTTTCACCGCCGAGCCGTTCGACGCGCAGCAGGGCTATGACTGGGGCATCGTGAATCGGGTTTGCGATAACGCGTTGCAGGATTCTTTGAGCGTTGCGTCAAGAATCGCGGCTAATGCCCCGCTGGCAGTGCGACAGGCGAAAAGGTCGGTGCATTACGGGCTGCAGATGGACGTTCTCACTGGCTATCGCTTCGAGATCGAGGCCTACAACCAGCTCGTCGGCACCGAAGATCGAAAAGAAGGCGTGCGCGCCTTCAACGAGAAGCGCAAGCCGCGCTTCAAAGGCTGCTAGTACCGAGATACGCCTCGATGACGCGCGGGTGGCGGAGCACTTCCTCGGGCGCGCCTTCTGCGATCAGCGCGCCGTAGTTGAGCGCGTAGATGCGGTCGGCGAGGTCGGCCACCATCTGCATGTCGTGCTCGACCCACACCATCGCGATGCCGAGCTCGTGCTTGATGCGAAGGATGTGGCGCGCGAGGTCTTCGCGCTCCTCGCGGTTGAGGCCCGCCGAAGGCTCGTCCAGCAGCAGCACTTTCGGCTCCAGCGCGAGCGCGCGCGCGAACCCGACGATCTTCTGCGTACCGAAACCGAGCGTGCCTACCGGCTGATAGCGGTAGCGCTCGAGCTCGACGAACTCGAGGATGCGCTCGACGGCCGCGCGTTGCGCGCGCTCCGCGGTGCGCGCTGGGGGGAGGAAAAGCGCCTGCGCGACGAACCCGGTTGCCAGGCGCGTATGCCGGCCGATAAGCAGGTTGTCGAGCACGCTCAAGTGGGGCAGCAGCTCGCCGTGCTGGAAGGTGCGTGCGATACCGAGCCTCGCCACCGAATGCGGGCGCTCACCGGTGATGCGCGTGCCGCGGAAGAAGACCTCGCCGCCGCTCGGGCGGTAGATGCCGCAGATGCAGTTGAGCGCGCTCGTCTTGCCCGCGCCGTTGGGCCCGATCAGGGCGAGGAGCTCGCTCGCCTCCAGCGCAAACGAGATGCGGTCGAGCACTTTCAGGCCGCCGAACGCGAGCTCGACCTCGCGCAGCTCGAGCTCAGCCATACCAGCGGCGGCTGCGGCGATATTGCTTGACCTCGCGATAGCTGCGCCGCCCACCCGCGCCGCCGAGATAGAACTCGGCGACGTCGGCATGCGCGCGCAGTCGCTCCGCGGCTCCGTCGAGAACCACGCGGCCGTTCTCCATCACGTAGCCGTAGTCCGCGACCTCCAGCGCCATGCGGGCGTTCTGCTCGACGAGCACGAGCGTCATGCCGAGCTCGCGCCGGATCGCCTGCAGGCGCTGCATCAGCTGCTCGACGAGCAGCGGGGCGAGGCCTTGCGAGAGCTCGTCCACCAGCAGCAGCTCCGGCGCGCACATGAGCGCGGTGCCGATCGACAACATCTGCCGCTCGCCGCCGGAGAGCAGCCCCGCCTCGCGCCCGCGCAGCGTGGCGAGGTGGGGGAAGAATTCGTAGACCTGCTCGGCGAGCCGGCGACGCTCTGCCGCGCTCGCCCGTCCCGCGGCCTCGAGGTTCTCGGCGACCGAGAGGTTCTCGAACACCTTGCTGCGCTCGGGCACGAGGACGACGCCGCGCGCCGTGACGCGATGCGGCGGCTCGTTCGTGATGCGCGCGCCCTTGTAGCGGATATCGCCTTCGGTCACCTCGGCGTCGTCGAGGCCGATGAACCCCGAAATGGCGCGCAGCGTGGTCGTCTTGCCCGCGCCGTTGATGCCGAGGATCGCCACCAGGCTGCCGCGCGGCACCTCGAGCGAGACGCCTTGCACGGCGGTGATCACGCGCTGGTAGGTGACCTCCAGCTTTTCCACCTTGAGCAGGATTTCGCTCATGGCGACGTTGCCAGCGGCTTGCGCTTGAACGGCCAGAGCAGAAAGTAGTTCTGCACGCGGCGCCAGATGCCGACCAGGCCGGCCGGCTCGAATAGCAGGAACAGGATCATGACAAGCCCGAAAGCCGCGTAATTCACCGCGAAAAGCGAGTTCGCCCACGCCACCGGAGTCGGTACGCTCGCCACGAGATATTCGATCGCGTACGGGAAAAGCGTGACGAAGATGGCGCCGAGCACGGCGCCAAGGATCGATCCCATGCCGCCGATGATGACCATGGCGACATACTGGATCGTGAGGAACAGCGAGAACGCCTCCGCGGACACGAAGCCGCGATAGTAGGCAAAGAGGCATCCGGCGACCGACGTCATCGTCGCGCTGACGACGAACGCGAGCAGCTTGTAGGCCGGGATGTTGATGCCGAGCGCCTCGGCCACGGCTTCCTTGCCGCGGATCGCGTGCCAGGCCCGCCCGGTCTTGGAGCGCAGCAGGTTCAGCGCCAGCAGCACGGCGAGCGCGGCGGCGGCCCACAGTACTGCGTACCAGGCACGGGCGTCCGAGATCGGCGGATCGATGACCACGCCGGTGGAGAAACCGCGCTTCGTCTCGTACTCGTTGCCGAGGTAAATGACGATGAAGTGCAACGCGAGCGTGGATACCGCGAGATACAGGCCGCGCAGGCGCAGCGACGGCAGGCCGAAGATCACGCCGAGGAGCGCCCCGACCACGGCTGCGGCCGGAGCCGTGACCCACCAGGCCGCGCCGAACTCCTTGAACAGCATCCCGGTCGTATAGGCGCCTGCGGCGAGCAGCCCGGCATGGCCGAGCGAAATCTGACCCGCGTAGCCGGTGAGGAGCATGAGCGCCACCGCGCCGATCACCGCCAGCAGGACCTGGTTGGCAAGATCAAGCAGAAAAGAGCCGGCGACGAAAGGCAGCGCGACTGCCGCAACGGCAAAGGCGACGAACGCTACCCTCTGCGTGCGCGTATCGAGAAGACGCCAGTCCTGCTCGTAGCCCGAGCGGAAGTAGCCCGAAGCGCGCGGCAGGCTCATACCCGGTCGAGCTCCTCCCGCGAACCGAACAGGCCCCAGGGCCGCACGATGAGCATCGCGACGAGGACCGCGAAGGGCACCACCTCGGAAAGGAGCGGGTCGATGTAATGGATGAGCAGCACCTCCGCTGCCGAGACGATGAGCGAGCCGATGAGCGCGCCCGCCAGGCTGTCGAGGCCGCCGACGAGCGCCGCCGGAAAGGCCTTCAGGCCGATGGTGACCATGGTCTGGTCGAGGGCGTTGTCGCAGGCGACGAGCATCCCGGCGATACCTGCCGTGAACGTCGCCAGTGCCCAAGCGAGCGCGTAGATCGCGTGCAGATTGATCCCGCGCTGCGCGGCGAGCAGCGGGTTTTGACCCGCCGCGCGCATGCGGATACCCCATTGCGTATGGCGCAGGAAGATGTAAAGCGCGCCGTAGACGGCCGCCGTGACGAGCACGAACGCGAGCCCGACGGCCGAGATGCGCGCGCTATCGGCGATCGCGAGCGAAGCATTGGACCAGCCGAGAACGTGCAGCGGATGGCGCTCCTGCGTCGACCAGATGAGCACCGTCAGCCCGCGCACCAGGATGCCGAGCGCGATGGTGACGAGCACCGCGGCGAGCACCGATTCGCCGGTCATGCGGCGCATGAGGAGCACATACACGAGGATGCCGATGACCGCGGCCAGGACTGCCGCCATGGCGACGGCGAGGATCGGCGAGCCGCTGACCAGCGACGCAGTGGTAAACAGGCCGAACGCGCCGAGCAGCATCAGCTCGCCGTGCGCGAGCGACAGCACGCGCGAGACGCGGTAGATCAGGACATAGCCGCAGCTGATCAGCGCATAGATCGAGGCGAGAACGACGATATTGACGGCAAGCTGCATGGGGTCAGACCCCGGTTCTTTGGGGTCAGACCCCGGTTCTCAGGATTGGGGTCTGACCCCGATTTGTCCGACTTGTCATTGCTTGACGTCGATCGCCTGCCAGTCCTGCACGCGCGCGACGGCATTCTTCTGCGCATCCCAGTGCCATACGCGGTAGTACTGGCGCGTGCGGAAATGGTTGTCCTTCGTCCACTCGAGCGGTCCGCCGCGCAGGCCTTTGAGGTCCACCTTGAGCTTGCTCATCGCCGCGGCGACTTTCGCGGGCGTGGGCGGCCAGGCGGTGTTCCTGAGCGCCGTCTCGAGCACGAGGCCGACGATGAAGCCTTCGGTGAGATACGTCACCGGGTATTTGACGTTGCCGCGGTGCGCGACCGCGCGGATCTCGGCCTGGATCGGCAGATTGTCCTCGAAGAAGGCGTTCGTGCCGATGACATAGAACTCCGGGTCCTTGATGCGCGCGAGCTCTTCCTCGGCGTTGAGGTGTGCCCAGCTGAGGTAGCGTCCCTGCCAGCCGATGCGGCGCATCGCTTCGTAGGTGCGCACCTGCGAGAACCACGGCGACCATGCCCACATCCAATTGGGGTTCGCCTCTTTCAGCCGGGTCGCGAAGGGGGTGTAGTCCGGCGTCGGCGGCGGCGTGATCGCCTTGTCGACGGCCGTCATGCCGAGCTTCTTCGCCAGGCCCTCCGCGTAGTCGATCTCGCCGCGCGAGATCGGAATCGCCATCGCGGCGAGCCCCAGGCGCACCGGCTCCCTGGAGTTCTTGCCGATGAAAGCTAGCGCCGCCTGCGAGTCGAGCGTCGCGCCGAACGCGGTTGAGCAGAACTGCAGCGCATCGGCCGGCGGATACGTTTCCTTCGGGCAGACGGCGCCGGCGAAATAGAGGGGCACGCCCGCGCGCTTCGCCTCCGCCACTACCGGCGCATACGTGGATGAGACGCTGGTGAGGAGCAGCAGCACGACCTTGTCCTGGGAGAGCAGCTTCTTCGCGTTCGCGGCTGCGCGCGAAGGCTCGCCCTGGTCGTCTGCGACGATGAGCCGCACCGGCTTGCCGTTGATACCGCCGCGTCCATTCACGTGGTTGACATACGCCCCGGCCATCTCGACCACCGGGGCGAGAATCCCGGCCTGAGGGCCGGTCATCGCGCCGGTGACGCCGACGACATAGGCGTCCTGGGCCGCAGCCGCCTGGGTGAAGAGCGCAGCCGCCGCCACACCCGCCATTCGCATGAACGCTTTCATCTTCGCCTCCTCCTCGGTCAGTGCTGCAACACGGTGCCTGCTTCTCTTGCGAGCAGCTCCTCCTCGCCCCGGTCGTACATGGACTCGACGAGCTCCCTGAAGCGCTCGTACATCTGCTGTCGCTTCACCTTGCGCGTGGGCGTGATCGGCTCGCCTTCCTCCTCGGGATCGAGCGCCTTCGGCAGGATGCGGAACGCCTTGATCTGCTCGACACGCCCAAGCTGCGCGTTCGCGCGCTCGAGCTCGCTCTTGAGCAGCGCCTCGACCGCGGCATGGGACGCGAGGCTGGTGAAGCCGCTGTAGAGAATATTGTTCGTGCGCGCCCAGTCGGACACGGTGTCGAAGTCGATCTCGATCAGCGCCGTGAGGTACTTCCTCGCGTGGCCGAAGACCGCGACTTCGGCGATATAAGGGCTCGCGCGCAGGATGTTCTCGATGTACGAGGGCGAGAGCGTCTTGCCGCCGGCGGTGACGATGAAGTCGCGCGCGCGGTCGAGCAGGCGCAGCCGGCCATCCTTCCATTCGCCGATATCGCCGGTGCGCAGCCAGCCGTCCGCGCCGCGCACCTCGCGCGTGGCGTCGGGCCGGCCGAGATACTCCTCGAACACGTAATCGCCGCGTATCTGCACCTCGCCGCTTTCGGCAATGCGCAGCTCCCATCCCGGCGCGAGCGTGCCCACATCGCCCGGGCGAGGGAATGGCCCGCGCTGGCCGCTGATCAGCGCACCCGCTTCCTCGGTCTGCCCGTACGCCTCGCACAGGTTCACGCCCCAGATCTGCCACAGTGCCGCGGTCTCCTGCGGCAGCGGCGCGCCGGCGCAAACCACGAGCCGCAGCTGGTCGAATCCCAGCTTGTTGAGCACCGGGCGGAAGACGAGCGCGCGGCAGAGCGCATAAAGCACCGCATCCCGCGCGCGCCTGCCGCTCTCCCACCGTGCACGCGCATGGCGGCGCCCGATCGCCATCGCCGCCTGGTACACACGCCGCTTGAGCGGGCTCGATTCCATGATCGCCACGAGGGTGCGCGAAGCGAACTTCTGCAAGTAGCGCGGGACGGTGAAAAGGACCGTCGGCGCGACCTCGAAGAGCGTCGTGCCCAGGTCCTCTACGTCCTCGCCGAAATGCGGCACGAGACCGCTGATGAGCGGCAGCGTGATGGCGATGTCGCGACCAAGCCCGTGGCTGAGCGGCAGATACACCGCGGTACGCTGCGGCTCGGCGAGCACCGGGTAATGCTCCACGATGTTGTACGTGCCCGCGAGATGCCTTCCATGGGAACAGAGCGCGCCCTTCGGGTGGCCCGTCGTGCCCGACGTGTAGATGATGAACGCGGCGCCCTCGGGCGAAAGCTGCGCGGCGAGCGCTTCCAGCCGGACAAGGGCTGCCTCCTCGTCCGCCGCGCAGGAGGCGAGCACGGCAGCGAAGCTCGTCAGCTTTTCATGCCGGTACGCGAACATGGCGCGCGTATCGATGACCACGATATGGCGCACCAGCGGCAGCCGCTCCATGATCGGCAGCACCTTGTCGACATACTCCTGGTTCTCCGCGACCACGATGCATGCGCCGCCGTCGTGCAGCTGGTACTCGGTTTCCGCCGCCGACGCGGTCGGGTAGATGCCGTAGGTGACTGCCCCGAGCGCCTGCGCCGCCAGGTCTGCGAGCATCCATTCTTCGCAGGCATCGCCGATGATCGCGACGCGCTCGCCGCGCTCGAGGCCCAATCTTTCGAGCCCGTCGGCGGCGCGGCCCACGAGCGCGGCGTAATCGCGCCACGTGCGCTCCCGATAGATGCCGAGCTTCTTCGTCCGGTAGGCGACGACGTCCGGTGTCCGGCGCGCGCGCTCCGCGAGGACCGCGGGGGCAGTCTTGCGGCGCAGGGCGTCACGCATCGAGGGCGCTTTCAATGGGTAAGCCGCAATGCGCGCACGAGCAGATCGATGTATGCGCGAAGCATGCGTTCCGGCGTGACGTCGGGCTCCCTGCCGTACCAGACCGCAGCCGAGTTGCCGAGGCCGAGCAGCGCGAGCGTGGTCATGCGCGCGTCGAGATCGGACCGGAACTCACCCGATCGGATGCCTTGCTCGACGATGCGCTGGATGGCGCGCTCGTACCGCAGCTCGAGCGCGCGAATGCGCTTGCGCGCCGGCCCGGGCAGGAAACGCCGCTCGCGCAGGAAGACGAGCGTGAAATCGAGCCGCTCCGGGGCAGCGTGATGGAGCAGGACCTGCGCGACCTTTTCCGAGGCGCTCGCGTCGCTCCGGGCGATGCGGAGAAGTCGTTCGACGTACGCCTCGTGTCCATCCCGGCAGACGGCCTCGAGCGCGGCCTCCTTGGAATCGAAGTAGTAGTAGAGGCTCGCCTGCCGGATGCCGAGGACATCCGCGATGTCCTGGGTGGAGGCGCCGTGGTAGCCGCGCTGGGCGAATACCTTGGCGGCAGCGCCGATGACCTCCGAGAGCCGGCGGCGCACGCCCGCGGCGCCGCGCGGTTCCGCCACTGCCTTCATGAAACCTCCTCCAGTTCCGACGCTGGCGATTCTATAGCACAATAGAATTCGAGGAGAGACCGATGGTGCCCCCGTTCCGCGCCGACCATATCGGCAGCCTGCTGCGTCCGAAGAAGCTGCGCGAGGCATTCCGAAAGCACTCGATGGGAGAGATCCCCACGCAGGCGCTGCGTGCGGCGCAGGACGAAGCGATCCGCGAAGTCGTCAAGCTGCAGGAAGGCTGCGGGCTCGGCGTCGTGACCGACGGCGAGTTCCGGCGCGTCTCCTATTGGGAGAAGTTCGTCCGCCTGACGAAAGGCTTGGAGGTGAAGGACGCGGTGTTCACCTTCCACGACGCCGAGGGTCACGAGTCGAAGTTCACCGCGCCCTACGTGAGCGGCAAGGTGTCGCGCTCGGGGCCGATTACGCTCGACGAGCTCGGCTTCGGTAACAACAAGATCACCATGCCGGCTCCGTCGACGATGCACTTCTACCGCTTCACCGACTGGGGCAGTGCTTATACAGATGCAAAGCAGTTTTTTGCAGAATTGGGAAAGGTGTACCAGCAGGAAATCGTTGACCTGGCGAAAGCCGGTTGCCGCTACGTCCAGCTCGACGAAGTGGCGGTCGCGATCCTGTGCGATCCGGCGGCGCGCGAGAAAGTGAAGGCGAAAGGCGGCGATCCGGACCGTCTGGTAGACCTCTACATCGACGCGATCAACGAGGCGGTGAAGGGCAGGCCGCAGGGCATGACGCTCGGCGTGCACGTCTGCCGCGGCAACTACAAGGGCATGTACCTTTCCGAGGGCGGCTACGATTCGGTGGCGGAGAAGTTCTTCGGCCGCACCAATGTCGACCACTTCCTCCTCGAGTTCGACACGCCGCGCGCCGGCGGCTTCGCGCCGCTGCGGTTCGTGCCGAAGCAAAAAGGCGTCGTGCTGGGGCTGGTGAGCTCGAAGACGCCGGCGCTGGAGAAGATGGATGACTTGAAGAAGCGAAGCGGAGAAGCGGCGCGCTACATCGACCTTGGCCGCCTCGCGATCAGCCCGCAGTGCGGCTTTGCAAGCAGCATCGGCGGCAACCCGGTCACGGAAGCCGACGAGCGCGCGAAGCTTAGGCTCTGCGTCGACGCGGCGCGCGCGATCTGGGGTTAGCGCTCACAAGTCAATGTCGTTCCTGGCCTTCCTCTTCGCCGCCGTCGTCCTTGCCGTCACTCCAGGTCCCGGCGTCGCCTATGTCGTGGCTCGTACGGTCGCCGGCGGTCGCTCGGAAGGCCTGGCCTCGTGCTTCGGCACCGGAATCGGCGGAATGCTCCACGTTCTCGCCGCGGCGCTCGGTCTGTCGCTGATCGTTGCCCAATCCGCCGTAGCCTTTAACCTGGTCAAGTACCTGGGCGCTGCCTACCTCGTCTATCTGGGTATTCGCCTGCTTCTGCGCAGGGACCAGGAGCTTGCGGTGAAACCGGTCGCCGCCGAGGGTGCGCGCCGTGCGCTGTTCGAGGGAATCATTGTCGAGGCCTTGAACGTAAAGACCGCACTCTTCTTCCTGGCGTTCCTGCCTCACTTCGTCTCGCCAACCGAACCCTTGCTTCCACAGCTGGTGCTGCTCGGAAGCATCTGCGTTGTGCTCAATACGCTCGTCGACGTCATGGCCGTGCTCGGGGCCGATCGCCTGCTCAAATCAAACGCCGCCCGCGCAGCGCGCGCTCGACTGCTCACCAAAATTTCAGGGGTCACAATGCTCGGGCTGGGCGCCTACCTGGCGCTGGCACGGCGCGAGGCCTAACGACAGAGGAGGACGCATGAGCGTCCGCAGGAGATCTTCAGGAACTGGAAGAATCCCGACAGCCCGCGCGGGCCGATCGCGATTGACCCGGAAACGCGGGACATCGTGCAGAACGAGTACCTGCGCGAGGTGCGCAAGGTGGGCGGCGCGCTCGCCAACGTCGAGCTCGAAACGATTGCCACGGCGGTGAAGGATCCCCGGAAGGAGCTGCAGAAGAGGAAGGACTCCAAGTGACGGAGGCGGAAATGACGACGTCCATCGATTCGAATCGCGAGCTTGATCGTATCGTCGAACAGGCCGATTTCGTGCACACCGGTCCGGGCACCCTGGCCGGGCGCTACCTACGCCGCTGCTGGCAGCCCATTTACCTCTCCGAGAAGCTCGCAAAGGGCGCGATCGTCCCGATTCGGATCCTTGGCGAGGAGCTGGCGCTCTACCGCGGTGAAAGCGGAAAGGTGCGCGTCGTAGCCAACGAGTGCCCGCATCGACTGACTCGCTTGTCGATAGGCTGGGTCGAAGGGGACACCATTCGCTGCCGGTATCACGGCTGGCGCTTCGACGAGTCCGGACAATGTGTCGAGCAACCGGCCGAGCCGAAACCTTTCTGCGCCAAGGTGCGAAAGCTCGCCTCCTATCCCGCGCACGAAGCTCACGGCTTCGTCTTCGCTTATCTCGGCGAAGGCGAGCCACCCGCCTTTCGCCCGCTGCCGGGCCTGGAAGACGGCGCCCGCGAGGGCTGGACGGTCTGCCCGTCGGTCGAGATGATCCCGTGCAATTATTTTCAGAGCGCGGAGAACATCATGGACGACGTCCATGTGAATTTTTCGCATCGCGGTCACCTCGTGAACACCTCGGCGAGGCCGTACGTTCCCACCAAGACGTGGGCGCGAGAAACGCCGTTCGGGCTCACGCAATTCCAGGAGCGCGGCGAGCGCACCGATCGAATTCACTTCATCATGCCGAACCAGTGCTTCCTGGCCCACCCGCTGCGCTCCGAGCGGGACAACAAGCCGTTCTGGTTCAAGGCGCTCTTCTGGTACGTGCCCATCGATGACGAGAGTCATCTGCACTTCCTCATCATGGTCTACCACGCGAAGAGACGGGAGCGCCCCGAGAGCACTCCAGTCCATGAGGAGATCGAGGCGATCCTTTCCGGCCGAAAGAGCTGGGAAGACGTCGCAAGGCACCCGAACATCATCCGTATCCAGGACGGCGTGGCGATCTGTGGACAAGGAAAGATCGTGGACCGTTCGAGGGAACGATTGGGCACCTCGGATGCAGCGGTGATCATGCTGCGCAAGCTCTGGAAGCGGGAGCTGAGGTTGCTTGCCGCCGGAAGACCCATGACCCCGTTCGGCGCGCCGGAGCCTCAAGCCCTTCGGCAGGAGGAGCTGGAGGCGATGGGGTTCTCCACATGAGCCGCATCCTCACGACGCACGTCGGCAGCCTGCCGCGGCCGCATGCGCTGCTCGATGCGATGAAGGCGAAGCTCGAGGGAAATGCGCCGCCCGACTATGACCGGCGCGTGCGCGAAGCGGTCGCCGAATGCGTGCGCAAGCAGGTCGAAGCCGGCATCGACGTCGTGTCCGACGGGGAGCAGTCGAAGCCGGGGTTCTTCAGCTATGTGCGCGATCGGCTCGCGGGCTTCGAGCCCAAGCCCGACCACAAGGTCGAGCTCTTCCCGGCCGAGGTGAGGGCGTTTCCCGAGTACTACGAGCAGTACTTCAAGGAAGCGATGCTGGGAGGCGCGATCGCGCGCTTCGCGCCGCTCGTCTGCACCGGGCCGGTCAGCTACCGCAGCCGCGAGCCGCTGCAGCGCGACATCGATAATCTCAAGGCCGCGATGACGGCCGCAAGCGCGCGCTCGGCGTTCATTCCGGCAATCGCACCGACCGGCATCGGCTCGAACGCCTACTACAAGAGCGACGAGGAATACCTGCACGCGGTGGGCGCAGCGATGCGCACCGAGTACCAGGCCATCGTCGACGCCGGGCTTCTGCTGCAGATCGACGATCCGTTCCTTTGCGACGTGCTGGTCGATCCGCGCCTCGAGCCCAGGGAGCGACGAAGGCTCGCCGCGCTGCACGTGGAAGTCGTCAACGAAAGCATCAAAGGAATCGCGCAGGACAGGGTCCGCTTTCACACCTGCTACGGCATCAACGAAGGCCCGCGCATCCACGAAGCGCCGATGAGCGAAGTCGCGCGCTACATGCTGAGGATCAACGCCGGCGCCTACAGCTTCGAGAGCGCGAACGTCCGCCACGAGCACGAGTACCACATCTGGGAGGACATCAAGCTGCCGGAGGGCAAGAGGCTGATTCCGGGCATGCTGCTCCATGCCTGCAACATCGTGGAGCACCCGCAGCTCATCGCCGAACGCCTCGTGCGGTTCGCCGAGCGCGTCGGCCGCGACAACGTCATCGCGGGTACCGATTGCGGTTTCTCGTCGCAGGCGAGCTACCGCACCGAGGTGCATCCCACCGTGGTCTGGGCGAAGTTCCAGGCGCTGAGCGAGGGAGCGCGCCTCGCGAGCCGGCGCCTGTGGCGCGCCAAGAAGGCGCGTCGCTCCAGTAAGTAGATGCGTATCCTCGTCGCCGGCGCGGGGCCGGCAGGCCTGTACTTCTCCTATCTCGCGAAGCGCCGTTGGCCGCAGTGGCAGATCCGCGTCGTCGAACAGAACCCGCCTGATGCGACTTTCGGCTTCGGCGTCGTGTTCTCCGACCGGGCGCTCGAATTCCTGCGCGCCGACGACCCCGCCACTTACGACCTGGTCACGCCGCAGATGGAGCAATGGAGCGATCTCACGATCGTGCATCGCGGCACGCCGGTGGTGATCGACGGCGTCGGCTTCGCGGCGATCGGGCGGCTGAAGCTTCTGCAGCTGCTGCAACAGCAGGCGGCGAGCGTCGGCGTGGCGCCCGAGTACCAAACGCAGATCGGAACCCCTTCAGTGGAATATGACATGGTGGTCGCCGCCGACGGGGCGAATTCCACCGTGCGCAGCTGGCGCGATTTCGGCACCTCGATCAAGCCTCTCAGCAACAAGTTCGCCTGGTTCGGCACCACCTGCCCGTTCGCCACGCTGACGCAGACCTTCGTCGAGAACGAGCACGGCACGTTCAACGCCCACCATTACCGGCACTCCGGGCGCATGAGCACCTTCGTGTTCGAGTGCGACGGCGCGACCTGGACCCGCGCCGGGTTCGAGCGCATGTCGGAAGCCGAAACCCTGAGGTACGCGGAGCGGCTGTTCGCCCCGACCCTGCAGGGCCATGCTCTCGTTTCCAACAAGTCCATCTGGCGCAACTTCCCGAACGTCAGGAACGAAAGGTGGTCGAGCGGGAATATCGTGCTCATCGGGGATGCCTTGCGCACCGCGCACTTCTCAATCGGCTCCGGCACGCGCCTTGCCATGGAGGACGCCATCGCGCTGGTGAAGGCCTTCGAAGGCGAAGCCAAAATCGACATTGCGTTGAGAAACTTCGAGCTGGCGCGGCGGCCGATCGTCGAGAAGCTGGTCGCGGCGGCCGATGCGAGCGGCGCCTGGTACGACCGCTTCCCGGAGCACATGAAACTCGCGCCGCGCGAGTTCGCATGGAGCTATATTCAGAGGAGCGGCCGCATCGACCCCGAGAGGCTCAGGAAGACGTCCCCCCGATTCGTCGATGGAAAATGAGCGGATAACTTGATGCTTTTCCCCACCATGCTTGTCGGCAGCTACCCCCAGCCGGAGTGGCTGATCGACCGCAAAAGGCTTGCCGGCCGCTTCCCGCCGCGCGTGCGCGCGAGAGAGCTGTGGCGCGTTGAACAACCCTTCCTGCAAGAAGCGCAGGATGACGCGACCGTGCTGGCGATCCGAGCGCAAGAGCAGGCGGGCCTCGACATCGTCACCGACGGCGAAATCCGGCGCGAAAGCTACTCCAACCGCTTCGCTACCGCGCTCGAGGGCATCGACATCGACAATCCCGGCACCGCGCTCGACCGCTCCGGGCATCCGAATCCCGTGCCGAGGATCGTCGGGAAGATCAGGCGCAAGCACCCGGTCGAAGTGCAGGACCTGCTTTTCCTGAAGGAAAACACTTCAAGAAAGACCAAGATCACTGTTCCCGGTCCCTTCACCATGTCGCAGCAGGCGCAGAACGACTACTACAAGTCCGAGGAAGAGGCGGCGATGGACTACGCCGCCGCGGTGAATGCCGAGATCAGGGATCTCTTCGCTGCAGGCGCCGACATCGTGCAGGTGGACGAGCCGTACATGCAGGCGAGGCCCGAAAAGGCGCGGCAGTACGGCCTCAAGGCCCTGAACCGCGCTCTGGAGGGGATAAATGGAACGACGGCAGTGCATATCTGCTTCGGTTACGCGGCGATCATCCACCAGCGTCCGTCGGGATATTCGTTTCTGCCCGAGCTCGC
>DATFEI010000035.1:0-3153 GCA_035251315.1 Burkholderiales bacterium
CCGGTCCGCCACCTGCGCACGCTCTATCGGGATCCGATGACCGGGAAGGCGGATTGGGGCTTGGTGGAAGCTCCGGGCGGCGGGGTGATGGGCGTCTACAGTCGCTCCGACGAGGCGCCGATCAAGACCGCGAACTTCTCATCCGCCAACCAGGCGTTCGCCAACGCGCGCGCGTATTCCCAATGGAAGTTCGTGCATAGTCCGACCGGACTAGGCCGGCCTATTGAAAAGTCGACGCCGAAGTAACACGATCAACCTGTGTAGACGAAGGTCTACACGCGATCGGGCGCTGGCCGAACCCCTGTTAACAGCCCGTGCAGTCCGGGGCCAAACATCGTGTAGTCATCTGCGATCGCCGCTTGAGCAGCAGTACCGGGGGCGCGGCTAGCGGCCGCGCCCCTTTTCATTGGAGCTCAAGCAAGAAGCATCCGGCCGATGTCGAGCCCCTCGGCGTACTTCACCCCCACCATGCGGCCGTTGAGGCGCGCAAGATCCCGGTACATCTCGGCTTCCAGCCCGCGCGCGCCGAACTGGCTCGAGTGCGCCTCGATCGCCCGCATCTTCGAGTCGATGGTCGTGCTGATGTCGACGTAAGCGCGTGGGTAGAAGGACACCGGCACCGCGCGCGTCATGGTCGGGCTGAACTGAAAGAAGTCGAAGAGGCGCAGCCGCTGCGTCGAAAGGCAGGCGTTGTGCACAGCCACGTGGTCGCGGTGGAGCTCGCTCGCGCTGTGCGTGAGCACCGCCGCAGGCTGCAGCTCGCGCACCAGGCTGTCGAGCATGCCGACGAGCTGGTAGCCCTTGATATCGTCGATGCGCGCGCAACCGTCTTCCACCAGCAGGCGCAGCTCGCAGCCGAGGATCGCGGCCGCCTTCCGAGCCTCGACGAGCCGCCGGGTGAAGTCGCCCGGGATCGAGACCACCGCCATAACCACGCGGGCCGATTCGCGCACGAGGCGCGCGAGCGTGCCGCCGATCGCGAGCTCGAGATCGTCGGGGTGCGCGCCGATCGCGAGCACCGTGCGGCCACCATAGCGCGATGCGAGCGAGATGCTGCGTGCGCGGAATTGGGTTATGGCAAGGGGAGCATTCATTGCATCACGCTGGCGTAAGCGGAAGCCGGCTGCGACCGCGCCTCCGAATTACCAAGAAGCACGGCGCGGCTCCGCGGGCCGCTGTTGAAGAGCAGGTCGATGGCCGAGAGGCCGCGGATGAACTCACCCGGCCCGCACTGCCGGTATTGCGGGTGTATCCAGTCGTGAAAGGCAATGTGGATGCCCGAATTTGCGAAGGCCGCGACGTCGAGGTAGCCACGCGAGCCGCCCATTCCCGCGAGCAGCGTGCGCGCCCCCACCGCGCGGCAAATGCTGAGGAGGAGATCGCCGCGCGTGCCTTCGACCGCAAGCTCGGAGGAGCGCGCAAGCGGGGTGTCGATGCCGAAGGCGTCGCGCAGCAGGTCGAGCCCCGCCTGGTTGATGTCGACGAGCCGCTCCCAGCGCTGCGCGAAAAGCCGCTCGAAGGCCGGCGCATGGTCCGTGAAGAAGGCTGCGCGGCTGTAAGCGTGGCGCAGCGTGGTGAAATTCGCTGGTGCCCAGCCCTTCGCGCCGCCGATCCGGTTGTCGACCTCCTTGTCGACGATGCGCTCCTTCTGCGAGCGCTGCACCATCGGCACGGTGAGCCAGCGCGCCTCGCCGTTGAGGCGAATCATGGTGCGGTTCTGGTAGTTGCGGCGCTCGAATTGCACGTGGTCGAGGAGCACGAACAGATCCACGCTGGCCATGCGGTGCAGGTAGCCCAGCCAGGGCAGGAAATGCGGCTGGTGGATCGCGACGATCATGGGGCGTTCTTCAGGCTACAGCCGGCGCGAGCGCTATTCGAACGCCCTGGCGTAAGCCGTTTGGCGCAAGGCTTGCCAGCATGGCGTAAGCCATTTGGCGCAGTGAGGCATGGGCGCCCGCCTCATCGTCTTTCCCGAACGAAGACAAAAGGATCGACCGCGGAAAAACGCTCCCGCACATAGCTCGCGCGCAGATGCGAGCCGTCCCTGTAGAGCGGCCGGCCGCTTTCGTCGGCGGCCGGACAGAACGCCTTGCTGCACAAGTAGTCTGTCGGATCGATCACCGAGGCGCCGGCCGCGGCGGCGATGGCGATGAGGCGAGAGTCGATCGGCGAGGTGACCCGGGCGAGCTCGCTACGCGGTACCCGGCCGAGCGGCTCGCGCACCTGCACCGTCATGCCATTGCGCTCGATCACGGACTTGGGGTCGAATGCGTCGCCGCGCGGCGAGGACAGCACCAGCACTACCTGCTTGCCGGCGGCGGTGAGCTTCTTTAGCTCCGCCTCGAAGCCCTCCAGCACCCAGGCCGATTCCGGGGCGAGCAGCTTGAGCGGCGTGCGCGCCGGGTCGCCCGCCTTGTAGTAGTCGGGACGGCTGACGAAGCCGACCCAGGAGGCAGCTATCACCACGGTTTCCACTTCCGGGCGCTGTGCGAGCTTGAGCCCTTCCTCGACGAACCGGCCGCACTGCTGGGTGCGGCGCTCGATGCCAGGCATCGGCGCACAGCCGCCGGTGGTCTTGAAAATGACGGTGCGTAGCGGCGCTGCGTGCTCGCGTACTAGCTTGTCGATACGCGGCCAATAGTGCTGCATGTGGCTGTCGCCGAAGAACAGGACCGCCTTCTCGGTATCGCCGGTGATGACGCGGTCGCCGTTGTAGCTCCAGTCGGCGCTCGCCCTCGAGATGTCGAGCACCAACGGCACGGAGGCCGACCACGGTTGGACGCGGCTTTGCAGCGCGAGCAGGCCGCAGATACCGAGCAGCGCCAAGCAGGCGGCGAGCGCTGGAAACGAAACTCGGCGGATAGCCGGAAGCTTCGCGAAGCGGATCTTCTTCTCGAGAAGCTCGTAGGTGAGGACCGAGAGCGCCACGCTCGCGGCGAGCAAGCCCCAGCGCAGCCCGGCCGGCGGTTCGTCGCCGTGCACGATGCGGGCGTACGAGAGCAGCGGCCAATGCCACAGGTAAAGCGGGTAGCTGATGAGGCCCACGTAGACCATGGCGCGGTTCGCAAGCACGAGACGATTGATCCATGCCGACGGCCCGGCCGAGATGAGGAACGCGGTACCCGCGACGGGCAGCAGCGCCCACCAGCCGGG
>DATFEI010000148.1:0-31027 GCA_035251315.1 Burkholderiales bacterium
CGCCCATGCGCACGTATTTCGACGCGCTGCCTTTCAGGATCTCGTGGCCGATCAGCGGATGGCGGCGCATCACTTCCCATTCGCCGTCTTCGAGCTTCTGCGCCTTGAGCAGGATCCCGTCCGGGATGCCGATCTTGCCGATATCGTGCAGCGGCGCGGCGAGCTCGATGGTCTCCGCCTCGTCGCGCTCGATGCCAAGCGTGTTGGCGATGAGGCGCGAATAGCGCGACATGCGGATCAGGTGGTTGCCGGTCTCCTCGTCGCGGAACTCGCCCGCGCGCGCGAGCCTGAGCAGCGTTTCCTTCTCGCGTTCCTTCACTTCGCGCGTCGCGTCCTCGACCATGTGTTCGAGCAGCCGCCGGCGGTCTTCCAGCGCAAGCTGCTGGCGGCGCAGGGTCAGCAGGTTCCTGCAGCGGGCGAGGCATTCCCTCGCGTCCACCGGCTTGGTAAGGAAGTCGGTGATGCCCGCGTCGAGCGCGGCGTAGCGCACCTTGCGGTCGTCGTGCACCGTGACCATGACGATCGGCACGTGCTCGTAGCCGGGCAGCGAGCGCAGGCGCTTCACGAGCTCGATGCCGTCCATGTCGGGCATCATGTAGTCGACGAGCACGAGATCCGAGACGTTGCGGGTCGCCCAGACCACCGCGTCCACCGGACGCGCAAAGCCTTCCACCACCACGCGTTCGTCGAGGCTCCTTACGACCTGCTCCAGAATGGCGCGGCCGGTCGACTGGTCGTCGACCACCATCACCGTGTTTCGCGCCGAAGGCAAAAGCCGAACTTGGGCCTTGGCCATGGGCCTCCCCGAGGGTGTTTTTGTCTCGGGGAAGCCTACCCCCCACCCGCCTCCCCTGTCCAGCGAAGGGGTTGTTTCCCCGGTCATTTTTTTACGATGTGTGGTGCCGGAACGATGTGTGGTGCCGGAAGAGACTCGAACTCTCACGACCCTCGCGAGCGGCGGATCTTGGAGTCCTGGAAGGCGGAGAGCAGCGGAAGGCCGCAGCGCCTTGGCGCTTTCGCTTGCGAGCATCGCGAACGAAGCCGCGAAGGCTGTTTACTGCAGCGCAACAGCGCCTTTCAGCCTCAGCATGTCCGATAGTTGCCTGTTCGACTGAGCACGTCGGATCGCCTTCAACTGACCTTCTTTGAGCGTTAAGCGAGGACGACCGGATAGGTAATCCGGTTGCCGTGGGTCAGTGTCCCTTCGCGCTACGGAACCGACGTTTCGGCGATCGCCCGGAGCTTCTGGTGCCGGAAGAGAGACTCGAACTCTCATGGTCTTGCGACCGGCGGATTTTGAGTCCGCTGCGTCTACCGGTTCCGCCATTCCGGCCCTACGGAAAATCGTGCTCGGCCGAAAAGTATACTTTGGCGCCAATGCTGGTCTCGGAGTTCGACTACGACCTGCCTGCAGACCTCATCGCCCAGCACCCCGTGGCGCAGCGCAGCGAAAGCCGGCTGCTGCACCTGAACGCCGTCTCCGGGGCGCTTCGGGACCTCAAGTTCACCGATTTCGCGCAGTTGGTCGGGCCTGCGGATGCGATCGTGCTGAACGACACCCGCGTGCTGAAGGCGCGCCTTGCGGGCCGCAAGGCGAGCGGGGGCAAGATCGAGCTCTTCGTCGAGCGCGCGCTCGGCGCGCGGGAGGCGCTGGCGTTGATCCGCGCAAGCCGCCCGCCCGCGCCGGGCTCCGAGCTTGTCATTCACGACCTGCGTGTTCGCGTCGAGGCGCGCGAAGGGGAGCTCTACCGGGTGAGCTTTCCCGAGGAGGTCGACACGGTGCTCGAGCGCTTCGGCGCGCTGCCGCTTCCGCCGTACATCCGGCACGCGCCGCAGGCCGAGGACGACGCACGCTACCAGACCGTCTACGCGTCGGTGCCCGGCGCCGTCGCCGCGCCGACCGCGGGCCTGCATTTCGATGAGGAAATGCTGGAGAAAGTGCGGCAAACAGGCGCCTCGATCGCCAGGATCACCCTGCACGTGGGATTCGGCACCTTCCAGCCGGTGCGCGTAGAAGAGCTCGAGGCGCACCGCATGCACACTGAGCGCTATAGCATTTCACAGAACACCTGGAACGCAATCCAGGGAAAACGCGTCCTCGCCGTCGGCACCACGTCGTTGCGTGCGCTCGAAGCCGCTGCGCTGACGGGCAGGCTGGAAGGTGAGACCGACCTCTTCATCTATCCCGGCTTCAAGTTCCAGGTCGTCCAGCGCCTGCTCACCAACTTCCACCTGCCGCGCTCGACGCTGCTCATGCTGGTGGCGGCGTTCGCCGGCCTCGCCAACATCCGGCGCGCCTACGCTCACGCGATCGCCGAGCGTTATCGCTTCTTCTCCTACGGCGACGCCATGCTGATCGAAAGATGAAGTTCTCCGTCACTCGTGTGGATGGAATGGCAAGGCGCGGCGTTCTTGAGCTCGCCCACGGACGGGTCGATACGCCGGCTTTCATGCCGGTCGGCACTTACGGCACGGTAAAAGCGATGGCGCCCGAGGAAGTGGCCGCGAGCGGAGCGCAGATCGTGCTCGGCAACACCTTCCATCTCTGGCTGCGGCCGGGGCTCGAGGTTATCTCGCGCCACGCCGGGCTGCATCGCTTCATGAACTGGCCCGGCCCGATCCTCACCGACTCCGGAGGCTTCCAGGTTTTCAGCCTCGAGACCCTGCGCAAAGTGACCGAGGAAGGCGCGCACTTTTCTTCGCCGATCAACGGCGAGCGCCTGCTGCTCACGCCGGAAGAGTCCATGAGGATCCAGAAGGTCCTCAACTCGGACATTGCGATGGTGTTCGACGAGTGCCTCGCGTATCCGGCGAGCGAGGAGAAGGCCGCAGACTCCATGCGGCTTTCCATGCGATGGGCTTCGCGTTGCAGGCAATCCTGGGAGAGCGCGAATGCGCTGTTTGGCATCGTGCAGGGCGGGGTCTATCCGAATCTTCGGCGGGAGTCGGTGGAGGAGCTTGTAGATCTCGGGTTCGACGGCTACGCGATCGGCGGGCTCGCGGTCGGCGAGCCGAACGAGGAGCGGTTGAAAGTGCTCCAGAGCACCCGGCTACCGGAAGAGCACCCGCGTTACCTGATGGGCGTGGGCACGCCCGAGGACATCATCGAAGCGGTGGCGGCGGGAATGGACATGTTCGACTGCGTGCTGCCGACGCGCAACGCGAGAAACGGGTGGCTTTTCACGCGCCAAGGCGACATCCGCATCCGCAACGCCCGCTACCGCAGCGACACCGCGCCGCTGGACGAGCGCTGTGCCTGCTACACCTGCCGCAACTACACTCGCGCCTACCTCTACCACCTGGACAAGACCAAGGAGATCCTCGGCGCGCGCCTCAACACGCTACATAACCTCCACTACTACCAGGAGCTGATGCGCGATCTTCGCCTTGCCATAGAAGAAAGCCGCTTTCACGCAAAGGCGCGGGAACTGCTGGAAGAGCGCACCCGGCTGCTATAATTTCCGCCGTTTTTTCCCTCTGGAGTCCGTAGTGATCATCTCGCCAGCGTTCGCCCAGGCTGCGCCCAGCGGCGACTCGGGATACATCGGCCTGCTGCCGATCGTCCTGATGTTCGTGCTGCTGTATTTCCTCATGATCCGGCCGCAGATGAAGCGCGCCAAGGAGCAGAAGCAGATGGTCGAGGCGCTGCAGAAGGGCGACGAGGTGGTCACTACCGGCGGCGTCGTCGGACGCATCACGAAGCTCTCCGACGCCTACATCACCCTTGAGATTGCGCCGAACACCGAGATCAATGTGCAAAAGGTCGCAGTCCAGGTTCTCCTGCCGAAGGGCACGATCAAAAGCATTCAGTGAATAGGTATCCCACCTGGGGCTACGCGCTGATCGCGCTTGCGATCGCGATCGGCTTTCTCTACACGCTGCCGAACTTCTTCGGCGAGTCGCCGGCGGTGCAGGTGTCGAGCGGCAAGGCGACCGTGAAGGTCGACCCGGCGCTGCTGCAGAGGGTGCAGGACGCGCTGCAGAAGGCCGGCATCGCCTACACCGGCGCGGTCCTCGACCCGGGCGGGATCCGCGTGCGCTTCGCCGACACCGACACGCAGCTCAAGGCGAAGGACCTGATTCACGCCACGCTCAACCCGGGCGCCGCGCCTCAGGCGACGCCGGAGGACGACCCGAACGTGAGCTACGTGGTCGCGCTCAACCTGCTGCCGGCATCGCCGGCCTGGCTTTCGGTGATCCACGCCCTGCCGATGTATCTTGGGCTAGACCTGCGCGGCGGCGTGCATTTCCTGCTCCAGGTAGACATGCAGGCCGCCACCACCAAGCGCCTGGAGAGCATCGCCGCCGACGTCCGGTCGCTGCTGCGCGAGAAGAACGTGCGCCACGGCGGCGTAACGCGCGAGGCCCAGACGCTGCGCGTGCGCTTCCGCGACGCGGCGATGCGTGAGCGCGCGCGCGAGGCGCTCGCGTCCAGCTTGCCCGACCTTGCGGTGAGCGAGCGCGAGGACGGCCAGGATCTGTTGCTCGTCGCGACGCTCAAGCCCGAGGCCGTGAAGCGCAATCAGGAATACGCGCTCAAGCAGAACATCACCACGCTGCACAACCGCATCAACGAGCTCGGCGTGGCGGAGCCCGTGATCCAGCAGCAGGGCGCCGAGCGCATCGTGGTGCAGCTCCCCGGCGTGCAGGACGTGACGCGCGCGAAGCGCCTCATCGGGCGCACGGCCACGCTCGAGATCCGCATGGTGGCCGAGGAGTACATGAATCCGGACACGCTTGCCGCCGCGGCGCGCGGCCAGGTGCCGTTCGGCACTGAATACTACGTCGAGAGGAACGGCCAGCCGCTCCTCGTGCGCCGCCAGGTGGTTCTGACCGGCGACCGGCTCACCGACGCCCAGCCCGGATTCGACTCGCAGACCAACGAGCCCGCCGTGCACTTGCGCCTCGACGGCCAGGGCGCGCGCATCTTCCAGGAGGTGACGCGCGAGAACGTGAACAAGCGCATGGCGATCCTGCTGATCGAGAAGGGCAAGGGCGAGGTGATTACCGCGCCGGTGATCCGAAGCGAGATTCCCGGCGGGCGGGTGCAGATCTCGGGGCGGATGAGCACCGCCGAGGCCGCCGACGTGGCGCTGCTCTTGCGCGCGGGCTCCCTCGCCGCGCCGATGGAGATCGTCGAGGAGCGCACTGTCGGCCCGAGCCTCGGGCGCGACAACATCGAGAAGGGCTTCAACGCGACGATGTGGGGCTTCATCGTCATCGTGGCGTTCATGTCGGTGTACTACGCGTTGTTCGGGGTGATCTCGTCGCTCGCGCTCGCCGTGAACCTGCTTTTCCTGATCGCGCTGCTCTCGCTGCTGCAGGCGACGCTCACCCTGCCGGGCATCGCCGCCATCGCCCTGACCCTCGGCATGGCGATCGACGCCAACGTGCTCATCAACGAGCGCATAAGGGAGGAACTTCGGGGCGGCGCTACACCGCAGGCCGCGATTGCAGCCGGGTATCAGCGCGCCTGGGGCACGATCCTCGACTCGAACCTGACGTCGCTGTTCGCGGGGTTGGCGCTCCTCATCTTCGGCTCCGGCCCGGTGCGCGGGTTCGCGGTGGTGCACTGCCTCGGCATCCTCACCTCGATTTTCTCTGCCGTGGCCGTATCGCGCGCCATGGTGAATCTGGTCTACGGCCACCGCCGGCGCGTGGCGAAGCTCGCGATCGGCAACACTGCCTGGAAATGAAGAGGACGAAGCCGGCCTAGACGATGGAATTCTTCAAGATCCGGCGGGTGATCCCGTTCATGCGGTATGCGCTGACGTTCAACGTCATATCGCTGATCACGTTCCTCGTCGCGGTAGCATCGCTCGCCGCCCAGGGGCTCAACTTCTCGATCGAGTTCACGGGCGGCACGGTGATGGAGGTGGCCTACCGCCAGCCCGCCGAGGTACAGAAGATCCGCGAGCGGCTGGAGGGCGCGGGGCACAAGGCCGAGGTGCAGACCTTCGGCTCCTCGCGCGACGTGCTGATTCGGCTGCCGATCGAGAAGGAGCAGTCGAGCGCCGCGCTGTCGCAGAAGGTGGGCGAGCTGCTGCGCGCCGACGACGCGAGCGCCGAGGTGCGGCGCGTCGAGTTCGTCGGCCCGCAGGTCGGCCGCGAGCTCGCCGAGAACGGAGCGCTCGCGCTCCTCGTCACCGCGGCGCTGATCGTGGGCTACCTCGCGCTGCGCTTCGAGTGGAAGTTCGGACTCGCCGCGATCATCGCCAACCTCCACGACGTGATCATCATCTTGGGATTCTTCTCGCTCTTTCAGTGGGAGTTCTCGCTGCCGGTGCTGGCGGCCGTGCTCGCCATCCTCGGCTACTCGGTGAACGAGTCGGTGGTGCTGTTCGACCGGGTGCGCGAAAACTTCCGCAAGATGCGCAAGGTCGAAACCACCCAGGTCATCGACGCCTCGATCACCGGGGTGATCTCGCGCACCATCATCACGCACGGCAGCACCCAGGCCATGGCCACCACCATGCTGGTCTTCGGCGGGCCTGCGCTGCACTACTTCGCGCTCGCCCTGACCATCGGCATCTGCTTCAGCATCTACTCGTCGGTCTTCGTCGCCGCGCCCCTCCTCATGTGGATGAAGGTCGACCGGGCTATGTTCACCAAGCCGGTGCGCAAGGACCGGCGCGATGAGCACGAAGGCGCCGTGGTCTAGGAAAAGGGGTCAGGACCCTTTTTCGCGTAGCTGCGCGTAGCTCGCCGGAAAAAGGGTCCTGACCCCTTTTCCTATTTCAGGATCTGAATCAGGTTTGAGTAATCGTCGGTCCAGGTCCGCCATTCCGGGCGGTCTTCGGGCGGGGCCGCGCCCCGCTCCACAATCGCCGGCCGCTTGAGCGCGGCCGGATCGCGCGACACCAGCACCCAGTCGGTGCGCGAGCGCCGGTAATCCTCTTCCTCGTCGGGGTCGTCGCGCACCAGCACGGCGCGCGCGCCCTGCTCCTTGGCCAGCCGCGCCACCACCGGGATGAGGTCGAGGAAACGGTTCGACACGTGGAAGGCGACGATGCCGTCGTGCTTGACGTGGCGCAGGTACACGCCGAGCGCCTCGCGCGTAATGAGGTGCACCGGGATCGCGTCGCTTGAGAAGGCATCGACCGCGAGCACGTCGAAGCTGCGCGGCGCCTCGCGCTCGAGCGCGAGGCGGGCGTCGCCGAGCTGCAGTTCGATCGCCGCCTTGCTGTCGGCAAGGTAGGTGAACTCGTTTTGCGCGATCTGCATCACGCGCGCGTCGATCTCGTAGAAGCGGAAGATGTCGCCCGGCCGCCCGTAGGCGGCGATGGTACCCACGCCGAGGCCGATGACGCCGACCCGTGCCGGCCGCTCGCCAAGCGAGCGGATCGCCGCGCCGATGCCCGAGTCCTGGTGGTAATAGGTGGTCAGCATCGTGCGCGTGCTCGCGTGCGGGTACTGCTCGCCGTGCATGATCGCGCCGTGCACCAGGCGGCGCAGGTGCGATTCGTCGCCCTCCACGCCGTACTCCTTGACGCGCAGCACCCCGTAGAAGCTGCGCGAGGCGAAGAGCACGTCGCGCTGGTAGCGCATGCCGTCGTAGCCCGCGCTCGCCGCAACGCCGAGCAGCACGGCGAGGCTGGCGTAGCGCGGCACGGCGCCGAGGCGGCCGAAGCACGCCGCGGCGAGAGCCGCAAGCACGACGAGGCCGATGCCGAGCTCGTAGTACCCGGTGAAGACGAGCGGCGCGGCCACCGCCACCAGCATGCCGCCGAGCGCGCCGCCGCCCGCGACGATGAGGTAGAAGGCGGTCAGCCGTTCCGGCGGCGGCCGCAGCCGGTAGAGCTCCCCGTGGCAGAAGAGGCACCCGAGGAACAGCCCCGGCAGGAAGATGCCGAGTTGCACCGGCAGGTCGAACTGGAAGTCGTCGTCGACGATCAGCCATCCCATGGCTGCGATCCACACGAGAAGCACCGACCACAGCCATTGCGGCCGGTACCAGCCCTTGCCGTCGAAGGTGAGGATGAAGCTCGCAAGGTAGAGCGTAAGTGGCGCAAGCCACAACAGCGGCACCGAGGCCACGTTCTGGGTCAGGTGATTCGTCACCGCGAGCAGCAACACCGACCCCGTTGCCGACAGGGCGAGCCAGAGCACGATGTCGCCCGCGGCGAGCGGCGCGAGCGCGGCGCGCTCTTCCTCCCCGGCTTGCTTCGGCGGCGTGCGCCACGCCACCGCGACGCACAGCACGGCAAAGGCGGCGAAGAGCCATGACCATAGCGTCACTTGGCCGGCGCCGCCAAGATTGGGCTCGACCACGAAGGGGTAGCCGAGCAGCGCCACCAGCGATCCGAGGTTCGAGACGGCGAACAGGCGGTAGGGGTTTTCGCCCGGCCGGGCGCGCGCGAACCACGCCTGCAGCAGCGGGCTGTTCGCTGCAAGCAGGAAGTACGGAAGTCCGACTGCGACGCCGAGTAGGAGCAGGATCCAGACCACCGGGTTCTCGCCGCCGGTAGGCTTCCATACCTCGCTCGGTGCGATCGGCAACGTCGCCACCGCGGCGACGAGCAGTACGCTGTGGATGAGCGGCTCGAGCCTGCGGCGCGAATACCTGGCGAGAAGGTGCGCGTAGGCGTATCCCGCGAGCAGCAGCGCCTGGAAGAAGAGCATGCACGTCGTCCACACCGCGGCGCTGCCGCCGAACCAGGGCAGGATCAGCCGCGCGATCAGCGGCTGCACCAGGAAGAGTAGGAACGACGAGAGGAAGATCGTCGCGACGTAGAGCACTAGCGAATGTCCATCGCGAAGGGCCGGCCAAGCATCCACGCGGCCATCGCGTCGACGGTTTGGGCTTCTCTCCCAAAGAACCCGTGCTGGGATAGCGGCTCGCAGGGTCCGCTCTGCGCGGGATTGCCGCCGCTCACCTTGACGAGGGGAAAGCGGCGCGCAAGGCGCTCGGCTTCGAAGTAGGGCGTCGCGCCGCAGCCGTCGTCCTCGTGGTGCACGAGGAGGAGCGGCATCTTGACGCTCGACCAGTCGAAGCCGGCGAGCGCGGCCCGCCGCGCGCGCACGTCGGAAAAAAAGAGCGTCGAGGTGAGCACCGCGCCGGCGGCTTCGCCGTGCAGCGCGGCCGCCAGATGCGCGGCGGACACGGTGCCGCGGCTCGTGCCGACGATGAACACGGGCAACCCGGGATAGCGCCGCTTCACTTCGGCGATGACCGCGCGCACGTCGGCGGCGTGCGCGGCGCCCGCGCGGAACGTGTCGCTCATGCCTGCGGCCGAGCGCTGGTCGCTCGGGGTATCGAGAATCACGGGAAGGATGCCGTTGCGGATGAACTCGCGCCGCGAGCGCGGCAGGAAGTTGCCCTGCTGGAAGCGGATCTGGCCCTCCTCCATGCGCAGGCGGATCGCGCCCTCGCCGCCGACGAAAAGCAGCGCCGCCGCCTGCGCCTTGCGAGCGCCCATGTTGGCGATGAAGAACGACTGCGTTACGCCGGGCCGGGTTTGCAGCGTAACGATTTCCTGCGCTTTGGCCGGCGCAGCCGCCAATCCGGCTGCTAGGAGAAGAAGCAAAAACTTCAAATGCGCTTTGCGAGCTCGGCGGCGAGGCCGGTGTACCGGGCGGGCGTGAGCGCGAGCAGGCGCTTCTTCGCCTCGGGAGGCAGCGGCAGCGCCTTCACGAACGCGGCGAGCTGGCGGCGCTCCAGGCGCTTGCCCCGGCTCACCGCCTTGAGCTTGTCGTAGGCATCCGCGACGCCGTGCCGGCGCATGACCTGCTGCACCGCCTCGGCGAGAACCTCCCAGTTCGCGTCGAGGTCGGCGGCGAGCCGCGCCGGGTCGGCCTCGAGCTTGGCGAGGCCGCGCAGGCACGCCGAGTATGCAAGCAGCGTGTGGCCGAGCGCGGTGCCGACGTTGCGCTGCGCGGTCGAGTCCGAAAGGTCGCGCTGCCAGCGCGACACCGGCAGCTTCTCGGCGAGGTGGCGCAGCAGCGCGTTCGCGACGCCGATATTGCCCTCGGAGTTCTCGAAGTCGATCGGATTCACCTTGTGCGGCATGGTGGAGGAGCCGACCTCGCCCGCCTTCACCTTCTGGCGGAAATAGCCGAGCGAGATGTAGCCCCACAGATCTCGGTCAAGGCCGAGCAGCACGCTGTTCGCGCGCGCGTAGGCGTCGAGCAGCTCCGCGAGCCAGTCGTGCGGCTCGATCTGCGTGGTGTAGGGGTTGAACTCGAGCCCGAGGCGTTCGACGAAGCGCCGGCAGAAGCGCTCCCAGTCGAACCCCGGGTACGCCATCATGTGCGCGTTGTAGTTACCCACCGCGCCGTTCATCTTGCCGAGCACCGGCACCGCCGCGATGCGCTCGCGCGCGCGCGCCAGGCGGTGCGCGAAGTTCGCCATCTCCTTGCCGAGCGTGGTCGGCGTTGCCGCCTGGCCATGCGTGCGCGACAGCATCGGCAGCGACGCGTGGCGGCGCGCAGCCCCGCGCAACGCGGCGACGAGCTCGTCGAGCCGCGGCAGCATCGCTCGCGCGCGCGACTCGCCGATCATGAGCGCGTAGGCGAGGTTGTTGATATCTTCCGAGGTGCAGGCGAAGTGGATGAACTCGAGCGCGCGCTGCACCTCGGCGTTTCTCTTGAGCTTCGCCCTCAGCCAAAGCTCGATCGCCTTGACGTCATGATTGGTCTTCGCCTCGATCGCCTTGATCTCGCCCGCATCCTGTTCCGAAAAATTTCTTAGTAGCCGCGAAAACTCCGACAGGGTTCGTGTCGCGAAAGGCTTGAGCTCCTTGATCGCGCGCTCGGCGGCGAGCGCCTGGAGCCATTCGAGCTCGACGCGCGTGCGGTAGCGGATGAGCGCCTGCTCGCTGAAGTAACCGCGCAGGGCATCGGCGCCGCTTGAGTACCGCCCGTCGAGAGGCGACAGCGCGGCGAGCGGCGAAGGCATGGGGCCCTATTATAAGGGGATGCGAATTTCGCTCTCCGCGCTGAGCCGCGAAGCGCGCGCCTGCACCGAGTGCGCGCAGGAGCTGCCGTTCAAGCCGAGACCCGTGTTCCGCGTCGGCAGGCGCGCGCGTCTTCTTATCGTCGGCCAGGCGCCCGGGCGGCTCGTGCACGAAACCGGCATCCCGTGGAATGATCCCTCGGGCGCAGTGCTGCGCGCATGGCTCGCGCTCGACCGCGAAGCGTTCTACGACACCTCGCGTATCGCGATCGTGCCGATCGGGCTTTGCTATCCCGGCACGGTGGACGGCGCGGATCTGCCGCCGTGCCACGAATGCGCGCCCCTGTGGCAGCCGCGCTTCCGCGCGGCGTTGCCCGATATCCGCCTCACCCTCCTCGTCGGCGCCTACGCGCAGGCGTTCTACTTGAGGGGGCGGCGCAAGAAAACGCTCGCCGACACCGTACGGGCGTGGCGCGACTACCTGCCCGAGTTCTTCCCCCTGCCGCACCCGAGCTGGCGCAACATCGGGTGGCTCGCGCGCAATCCCTGGTTCGAGAAAGACGTGCTTCCCGCTCTGCGCCGGCGCGTGCGGACCTTATAATCGCGGCCTCCATGAAGCTCCTCGCCTCGCTCGCCAGCCCCTATACCCGCAAGGTGCGCATCGTGCTCGCCGAGAAGAAGATCGATTGCGACATGGAGCTGGTCGACGTCGCCCCGGTCGATAACCCGGTCAACCGGCACAACCCGCTCGGCAAGATTCCCACCCTCCTGCTTGACGACGGAACGGCGCTCTACGACTCGCGCGTGATCGTCGAATTCCTCGACGGCAAGTCGCCCATTAGCCGCCTGATCCCCGACGACCTGCGCGATCGCGTCGCGGTGCGCCGGCTGGAGGCGCTTGCCGACGGCGTGCTCGATGCGGGGCTTCTCGTGCGCTACGAATCGCTGCGCCCGGAGAACGAGCGCAGTCAGGCCTGGACCGACAAGCAGCTCGCGCGGATGAAGCGCGGCATGGCGCAGATGGCCTCCGAGGTCGCGGAGCGACCATGGTGCCACGGCGAGCGCTACTCGCTCGCCGACATCGCGCTCGGCTGCTGCCTCGGCTGGCTCGACTTTCGCAAGCCCGGTGGAGTCGACTGGCTGGCCGAGTACCCGGGGCTCGCCAAGCACTACCAAAAGCTGAAGGCCCGGCCGGCCTTCGCCGACACCGCCCCCCAGCTTCCTAAGTAATCACTCCGCCGCCAAGGCAAGCTTCGCCGTCGTAGAGCACCACCGACTGCCCCGGCGTCACGGCCCATTGCGGGCTCGGGAAATCGACCCGGATCTCGCTGTCGAGCACTTTTGAGAGCGTACACGGCGCATCCGCCTGCCGGTAGCGGGTCTTAGCCGTATGCGCCGTGCGTTCCGGCGGCGGCGAGCCGGAGATCCAGGTCGCATCGACCGCTTCCAGCGTGGGCTTCATCAGCAGCGGATGGTCGTGACCCTGCACGACGACCAGGGTATTTGTCTTCGGATCTTTCGCCGCGACATACCAGGGTTCTCCCTTGCCTCCGATGCCGATGCCCTTGCGCTGGCCGATGGTGTAGAAGGCGAGCCCGATGTGCTCTCCGACGGTGTGGCCGTTTTCATCCACCATCCGCCCGGGTTCCCGCGGCAGGTAGCGGTTCAGAAACTCGCGAAACGGCCGCTCGCCGATGAAGCAGATCCCGGTGGAGTCCTTCTTGTCGTGGACCGCGATCCCGGCCTCGCGCGCGATGCGCCGCACCTCGGTCTTCTTCAGCTCGCCCACGGGGAACATCACGCGCGCAAGCTGCTCCTGCGACAGGCGGTGGAGGAAATAGCTTTGGTCTTTCTCCGGATCCTTCCCCTTCAGCAATTCAAATTTATTGTTGTTCTCCTTCACTCGAGCGTAATGGCCGGTGGCGATCTTTTCGGCCCCCAGGCGCATGGCATGGTCGAGGAAGGCGCGAAACTTGATCTCGGCGTTGCACAGCACGTCGGGGTTGGGCGTGCGGCCGGCGGCGTACTCGCGCAGGAACTCGGCGAACACGCGCTCCTTGTACTCGGCCGAAAAGTCCACCGCCTCGAGCTCGATGCCGATCGAGTCGGCGGCGGCCGCGGCGTCGACCAGATCTTCGCGCGTCGAGCAATACTCGTCGGTATCGTCGTCGCCCCAGTTCCGCATGAAGATGCCGACCACCTCGTGCCCGGCGCGCTTCGCGAGCAGCGCCGCCACCGCGGAATCCACCCCGCCGGACATTCCGACCACGACTTTCACGCGAATTCTCCCGACAGAACCTCCAGCGGGAAATTCCGACCGGCCAGGAAGTCGTCGACGCACTTCTCGACGAGCGGCGAGCGGTGCTCGGTCCGTCTATTTTTCAGCTCCTCGGGCGTGAGCCACTCCAATCCGACGATTTCCTTGTCCAGCGCTCGCGGAGCAGTCCCTTCGAGCGCTCCCTTGAAGCAAAACCGCAGGAAGGTCACGTCCTTGGCCGCGTAGTGCCAGCGGTAGATGCCCACCAGGCCAGTGGGCCGGAAACGGTGCGCGGTCTCTTCCAGTACCTCGCGGTGACATGCATCCACGAGCGACTCGCCGGGATCGAGGTGGCCGGCAGGCTGGTTCAGCACCAGCCTGCCCTCCACTTGTTCGCGAACAAAAAGCAAACGACCCTCACGCTCGATGACCGCGGCCACGGTCACCGAGGGCTTCCAGATAGTCATGCGGCTTTCTTTGTATTCTTCCGGATGAAGTCCGCCATGCGCTGCACGCCTGCCTCGATCGCCTGCTTGGAGGCGGCGTAGGAGAAGCGCACGTGCTGTCCTTCGCCGGGCACGCGGGTACCAAAATGGATGTCGGCGAGCACTGCCACGCCCGCCTCGTGCAGCAGCCGTTTCCTGAACTCTTCGGAGTCGGCCGCGCCAATGCGGCGGCAGGCTTCGGTAATGTTCGGCCAGACGTAAAACGCGCCGCCGGGCACCTGGCACTTCACGCCCGGCACCTCGTTCAGCAGGCTAACGATGAGATCTCTTCTCTCCAGAAAAGACTTTTTCATCGAGGCAGCGGCGTGTTGCGGCCCGGTGATCGCCTCGAGCGCGGCCCACTGGCTGATCTGCGAGGCGCACGACTCGGTATTGGTGATCCAGCGCGTGAACACCGGCGCGAGCGCCGGGTTGGAGGTGAAGCCGATGCGCCAGCCGGTCATCGCCCAGGTCTTCGAGGCGCCGTCGGAGAGGATCGTGCGCTCATACATCCCGGGCAGCTGCGCGATGGAGAAGAATTCGCCGTCGAACACCAGGCGCGAATAAATCTCGTCGGCGTACACCCAGACCTGGGGATGCTTCCTCAGGATGTCCGCGATCTGCTCGAGCTCGGCGCGCTTAAGGCAGCCCCCGGTCGGGTTGTGGGGGTAGTTGAGAATCAGCAGCCGGGTTTTGCTGCTTAAGAGTTTTTCCAGCTCTTGAGGGTCGAAGGAGAAGCTTCGGCTTTCGTGCAGGTGGATCGGCACCGGCTTCGCGCCGTTCGCCGCGATCTGCGACTCGTAGATCGGGAACCCGGGGTTGGGGTAGATCACCTCCTCGCCCGCGCCGTAGTCCGTGGTGGAGAGGATGGCGTAAGCGATGAAGGGCTTGGCACCTGCGCCGACGACGACGTCCTCGGCGCGGATCGGCAGCCCGCCGCGCACGCTCGCCATGTATCGGGCCGCGGCAGATCTCAATTCATCGATGCCGGCGGAGGGCGTATAGCCGTGCTTTCCGCCTCGGATGGCGCGGATCGCAGCCTCCTGCACGTTGTCCGGCGCCGGGAAATCGGGCTGGCCGATGCAGAAGCTGACGATCTCCTTGCCCTGGCGCGCGAGCGCGTTCACTTCGGCGAGGACGACGAAGGCGTTTTCGGTTCCGAGGCTCGACGCCCGGCGGCTGATTTCGGGCATAAGGGTCGTATTATGCCGTCCCATGCTGATCAACTGCGTGGCTTATCAGAACGGCCGCAAGCTCGCCGACATCGAGAAGCACGAGATCAGCAACTACCTCGCGCGCCCCGGGTGCTTCGTCTGGGTGGCGGTGCGCGACACCAGCGAGGCCGAGCTCGCCGAGATGCAGGAGGAGTTCGACTTGCACCCGCTCGCGGTGGAGGACGCGCGCCACGGCCATCAGCGGCCCAAGATCGAGGAATATGGCGATTCGCTGTTCGTGGTGATGAACACGATCGAGGTCGAGGGCGAGGACCTGCGTGCGGGCGAGATCCATGTCTTCGCCGGGCCGAACTACGTGCTCTCGGTGCGCCACCGCACCGAGCGCGGCTTCCAGGACGTGCGCGTGCGCGCCGAGCGCGAGCCCGAGCTCTTGACGCACGGCTCGGGCTACGTGCTCTACGCGCTGATGGACGCCATCGTCGATCGCTATTTCCCCGTGCTCGACGCGGTCGAGATGGAGCTCGAGAAGCTCGAAGGCCGGCTCTTCACCCCCGGCGCCTCGCCGCGCGAGAACATCGAATCGCTTTACTACGTGAAGCAGAAACTCACCACCATGAAGCACGCGACCGCGCCGCTGCAGGAGAACGCGGGCAAGCTCTACGGCGGCCGCGTGCCGAGCGTGTGCACCGGGCTTGGCGAGTACTTCCGCGACGTCTACGACCACCTGGTGCGCATCAACCAGTCGATCGACGCGGCGCGCGAAACGGTGAACACCGCGATCCAGGTCGCGCTCGCCATGGTGGCGACCGGGCAGGGCGAGATCACGCGGCGCCTCGCGGCCTACGCCGCGCTTGTCGCCGTGCCGACCATGATCGCGGGCGTCTACGGCATGAACTTCAGGCACATGCCGGAGCTCGCCTGGGAGCTCGGCTACCCGGTTGCGATCGCGATGATGGTGGCGATCGACGTCTTCCTCTTCACGCGCTTCCGGAAAGCGGGATGGATCTAGAAGTAAATGCCCGGCGATACTGGAGCACGATCGAGCGCTCGGCCGAGATCGGCGTCGGGCGGCCCGGCGGCCTCGCCCGCGTGGCGCTGTCGGATGGCGACCGCGAGATGCGCGACCAGTTCGTCGCCTGGTGCCGCGAGGCGGGCTGCAGCGTCAGCGTCGACCAGGTGGGCAGCATCTTTGCCCGGCGCAAAGGAATGGATGACTCCCTTCCCCCCGTCGTCATCGGCAGCCACCTCGACACGCAGGTGAACGGCGGCCGCTACGACGGCATCGTCGGGGTACTTGCCGGACTGGAAATCCTGCGCACCCTTAACGACAGGAGGATTTCCACGAAAAGGTCCGTCGAAGTGGTGAACTGGACCAACGAGGAAGGCGCGCGCTTCTCGCCGCCCATGATCGCCGCGGGTGCGTTCGCGGGCGTCTACCGGGTCGATTGGGTGCTCGATCGGCGCGACGATGACGGCAAGCGCTTCGGCGACGAGCTCGAGCGCATCGGCTACGCCGGCGCGGCGCCGGTCGGCGGACGCAAGCTCGATTCGTACTTCGAGCTGCATATCGAGCAGGGCCCGCTGCTCGACGCGAAGCGCGTCGACGTCGGCGTCGTCACCCATGGCTATACCGCCCACGGCTTCATCGTGGAAGTGACCGGCGAAACCGCGCACACCGGCCCCTGGCCGATGGACAAGCGCAGGAACGCGCTCGTCGGCGCCGCCATGCTCGCGGTCGCCGCGCACGATATCGGCTGGAAGTATCACGCGACCCAGGGCAAGGGCACGGCGGCACGCATCGTCGCCTGGCCGAACAAGCCGGGCATCCTTTCGGATTGGGCGCAGTTCACCGGCGACCTGCGGCACGAGAACCCGCATGCCGCCGCGCGCATGCTCAATGATTTCAAGGCGGCGATGGCCGAGTGCGCGCGGCGCGCGAACGTCGAAATGCGAACCGTCGATGAATGGACCTGGAACGCGGAGCTTTTCGACCCGGAATGCATCGCGCTCGTGCGCGATACCGCGAGGCGGCTTGGCCTTCAGCCGCTCGAGCTGCCCTCGCAGGCCGGCCACGACGCCTATCACGTGGCGCGCGTCGCGCCCACGGCGATGATCTTTTCGCCCTGCAAGGACGGCATCACCCACAACAACAAGGAGCACGCCGACATCGAGCGCACCGTGCCCGCGGTGAATGTGCTCGCCAACGTGGCGCTCGAGCGCGCGAACCGCTAGATCAGCGGTTTCCTGTCAGGCGACTTCCTTCAGCATCTCGCCCACGACCCCGAACATCAGGTCGAGGTGCTTCTTCTCGGCGATGAGCGGCGGACAGAAGGCGAGCGCCTCGCCCACCGGCCGCACGAACACGCCCTTGTCCCAGCATTTCTCGAACGCCTCGAAGGCGCGCGTCCCGTACGCGGCGCCGGGGCGCGTCGCGAGCTCGACCGCGCCGATCAGCCCGAGGTTGCGGCAGTCGACTACGTTCGGCAGCCCCTTGAGCGAGTGGATACCCTGCTCGAAGTCCTTCCCGAGCCGGGCTGCCCTCTTGAAAAGCGCTTCTTCCTCGTACGTGTCCAGCGCCGCGATGCCCGCGGCGCACGCGAGCGGATGTCCGGAATAGGTATAGCCGTGGAAGAACTCGATCCCGGGTCCTTGTGCGCCGGTGAAGGTTTCGTAAATCGCATTCCTGACGAGCACGCCGCCGAGCGGCACGGCGCCCGAAGTAATGCCCTTCGCGAAAGTGATGAGATCGGGCTCGATGCCGAAATACTGCGCGGCGAAGGGCGTGCCGAGCCGGCCCCATCCCGTGATCACCTCGTCAAACACCAGCAGGATCCCGTGCCGGGTGCAGATCTCGCGCAGCCGCTCGAGGTAACCCTTGGGCGGCAGCAGCACGCCGCCCGAGGCCGCAATCGGGTCCACCACGAGCGCCGCGATATTCGAGGCGTCGTGGAGTGCGACGATGCGCTCGAGCTCGTCGGCGAGATCCGCGCCGCGCGCCGGCTGGCCGCGCGAGAAGGCGTTTTCCGGAAGGTGCGTATGGCGCAGATGATCCACCCCGGGAAGCAGCACGCCGCTGTAGGCCTTGCGGTTGGCGGGCACGCCGCCGAGCGAGATGCCCGCGAGGTTCACACCGTGGTACGAGCGCTCGCGCCCGACGAAGCGCGTGCGCGTGCCCTCGCCGCGCAGGCGGTGGTAGCCGACCGCGATCTTCATCGCCGTGTCGATCGCCTCCGAGCCGGAGTTGGTGAAGAACACGTGGCCCATGCCTTTCGGCGCGAGCGCCGCGATGCGCTCGGCGAGCCGGAACGCAGCCGGGTGGCCGAGCGAGAACGAAGCCGCGAAGTCGAGCTCGCCCGCCTGCCTGCGGATCGCTTCCACGATGCGCGGCCGCGCGTGGCCCGCGTTCACGCACCACAGCGTTGCCAGGCCGTCGAGCACCTGCCGCCCCTCGGCGGTGGTGAAGTGCATGTCCTTCGCCGCGGTCACGAGCTTGGGCTTCGCCTTGAAGCGCCGGTTGTCGGTGAACGGCATCCAGTACGGCTCGAGGTTGAGCGCGCTGGTGGCCGAAAGGTCGCGCTGGTTCATAAAGCAAAGATACTGCGCCTAAAGCTTAAGTTCCGCACGTAACAAGTCCCACGTTACTGCAACGAGCCCGTCGGCGCGCCGCTCGATGAGCCCGATCGCCGCCAACTGCGTCACGTCGGTGTGGACGTTCTTGTAGTCGCGCGCGAGGCGCCTCGCCAGCTCGTAGATGGAACAAGGTGCGTCGGAATGGAGCTTTTTGAGCAGCGCAAAGCGCGCTGGCGACATGGTTTTCAGCAAAAGCGGCAGATCCGCAAAACTGAGGATTTCCAGCGCTCGCATGGCGCGGCCTTCGCGCACGCGGTTCCAAGCCGCCTCGAAGCGGTCGAGCGCGTCGGCCGCCGCGCCGACGCGGATCTCAAGCTTTCTCGACATCGCGCTCGAAGTCGTAGCGCAGCTGCTCGACCGACCTGAAGTCGTACCGCCGCCTGTTGTCGTACACGATGCCTCTCCAACTCAGGCGGTAGCGCAGGTCGTCGTGCAGCTCGATCTCGAGCATTCCGTCGCTCGTCACGACCTTTTCCCGCAGGAGCAACATATGGCTTGGCGCACCATACCACAGGTGAGCGTAAAATGCCTGCGTGAGGGACTTTTTCAACCTGTATCGCCACGGCTTCGCCCGCGTGGCGGTCGCAACGCCGGTGGTCCGCGTGGCCGATCCCGAGTACAACCTCGAAGCGACGCTCGAGCTCATGCGCGAGGCGGCACGCGAGAAAGCGGTGCTCGCGGTGTTCCCGGAGCTCGGGCTTTCCGCGTACAGCTGCGAAGACCTCTTCCATCAGCGGGCGCTGGTGGATTCCGCCGAGGATGCTCTTTCCGAACTGCTCACAAAGACGAAAACCGTTCCACTGGCAGCGCTCGTCGGGCTTCCGGTTGCGGTGAACGGGCTCCTCTACAACTGCGCGGCGCTCGCGTACCAGGGACGGCTCGCCGGCGTGGTGCCGAAGACCTACCTGCCGAACTACCGCGAGTTCTACGAGGCCCGGCAGTTCACGCCTGGCGGCACGGCGCGAGAGAAGGAGGTCCGGCTCGCCGGGCAGACCGCGCCGTTTGGAACCGACCTGCTGTTTCGTTTTTCCGGGTTGAGAGGCTTTGTCCTGCATGTGGAGATCTGCGAGGACCTGTGGGTGCCGACGCCGCCGTCCTCGTTCGCTGCGCTCGCCGGCGCGACGGTGATCGCGAATCTCTCTGCGTCCAACGTGGTGGTCGGCAAGGAAAGCTACCGCCACCAGCTCGTCGGCAACCAATCGGCGCGCTGCCTCGCCGCCTACCTCTACAGCGCCGCCGGCCTGGGGGAGTCGACCACCGACCTCGCCTGGGACGGCCACGCGCTCATTTATGAGAACGGCACGCTCGTCGGCGAGTCGCGGCGCTTCGCCGACGCGCCTCAGCTCGCGGTCGCCGAGATCGATCTCGACCGCCTGCTTGCCGACCGCATGCGCCAGAACACCTTCGGCGCCGCAGCGCTTCGTCATGCCGATCAAGTGTTCAGGAATATCGAAGTTGAAGTACCGGCTCCCCGCGGAAAACTACTCCTGGAAAGAAAGATCGAAAAGCTGCCCTACGTGCCGAGCGACCCGCGCACGCGCGATGCGCGCTGCGAGGAGGTGTACCGCATCCAGGTCCAGGGACTCGTCACGCGCATGCGCGCCACCAGCGCGAAGCGCCTGGTGATCGGCGTCTCGGGCGGGCTCGATTCGACGCAGGCGCTGATCGTGTGCGCGCGCGCGATGGACGAGCTCCGGCTCCCGCGCACCAACGTCCTTGCGTACACCATGCCGGGGTTCGCGACCTCCACGCGCACCAAGAGCCAGGCCTGGCAGCTCATGCGCGCGATCGGCGCCACCGCCGAGGAGATCGACATCCGGCCCTCCTGCCTGCAGATGCTGAAGGACATCGGGCATCCGTACGCCAAGGGCAAGAAGGTCTACGACGTCACGTTCGAGAACGTGCAGGCCGGCGAGCGCACGAGCCATCTCTTCCGCCTCGCCAACCGCCACGGCGGCATGGTGGTCGGCACGGGCGACCTCTCCGAGCTCGCGCTCGGCTGGGCGACCTACGGCGTGGGCGACCACATGTCGCACTACAACGTGAACGCAAGCGTGCCGAAGACGCTCATCCAGTTCCTGATCGGCTGGGTGGCCGAGTCCGACGAGTTCGGCGCGGATGTGAAGCGCGCGCTGCGCCGCGTGCTCGAGACCGAGATCAGCCCCGAGCTCGTCCCGGGGCGGCAATCGAGCGAGGCGACCGTCGGGCCCTACGAGCTGCAGGATTTCCACCTCTACTACATCCTTCGCTTCGGCTACTCGCCGGCGAAGGTGGCCTTTCTCGCCTGGCACGCCTGGCGCGGCAAGTACAAGCTGCCGGCGATCCGCAAGTGGCTCGGCGTGTTCCTCAAGCGCTTTTTCCAGAACCAGTTCAAGCGCAGCGCGGTTCCGAACGCGCCCAAAGTGGGCTCGGGCGGCTCGCTCTCGCCGCGCGGCGACTGGCGTGCGCCCTCCGACGCCAGCGCCGAAGCCTGGCTCAGGAACCTGAAAGAAGTGCCAACCGAAGGCTGATCAGCTCACCTTGCGGAACGCGAGCATCGGGGCGAGCTTCGCAGACGCGCCGGTATAGAACCCCGCCTCGCGCGGAGCCAGTGCGCGCGGATTGCGGAAGGTGCCGAAAACCATGTCCCAGAGGGGAAGGTCGGAGTAGTTCCAGCGGTGAATGCCCCGGCCATGGTGGATGCCGTGGCTCTCAGGCCGCTGCACGAGGTAGCCGAGCCAGTGGGGCGTGCGAATGTTGGCGTGCTGGAACGCGGCATTGAACGCGAGGAAGGCGCCCGCGATGGCCCCGGCCTCGGGGGTCAGGCCGAGCAGGGGATAAAACGCGACCACCGCCCAGGTCGTGAATAGGGCCGCATCCAGCGGGTGCAGGTAGTAGGCGCCGAACGCATCGATGCTTTCCGCACTGTGGTGCATCTGGTGGCCGAGGCGCCAGAGCCAGTTCCACTCGTGCGCGAAGCGGTGGTACCAGTAGTGCAGGAGCTCATAGACCACGATCCCGGCGAGCGCCCCGCCCCAGGTACCGAGCGCCGCGCCGTCGACCAGGCTCCACGAGGGAAGCACCGTGCCCCACGCGCGGCCGACCGCGAGCGAAACCCCGAACACGGCAAGCGACACCGCGGCGGCGCGCCAGCGCCAACCGCGCGGCGCCTCGTAGCGGCGCGCGCGCCAGAAGAATTCGAGCGCCAGGAACGGCGCGAGAAAGAGCAGCGAATAGTAGTCGACCCATTCGAGCAGCATTGCAGAGAGCCTCCTTACAAAGGATCGCAATGCTGCCCCGCGGCGGTATCTGCCTTATTGCCGCTTCGTCGCCGATTGTTTCTATCCTGTCACACCCGGCGTCTGTCAAAGATTGAATCGGGTCATCCAGCGCGCAGTGCGCGGGGTTAGGCTGCACCCATGGCACCGAACGCACCGAATCTGATGGCCTTGCTCAACATGGCGCCCAGCGCCTTCGCGAGCGGAGACATGCGGCCGGCGCCGCGCATCAAGTCCATCTCACACCTGCGCAAGGAAGTCGAGCGGCACTTCGGCAAGCAGTCGAGCCAGGACCTCGAAGCCCTGGTCGGCTGGTTCAACCGGAACTTCTTCCGGCTGGAAAAGTAGGTAACGCCAGGGGGTTTTCCAGGGGTCGGATCCCGTTTCGGCGGGGTCTGACCCTCTTTTTTTTCTGGGGTCTCGCCCGGTTTTCTACTTGCGGTAGGCCTGCTTGAAGGCGCGCCCGCGGCGCTTGCCGCGCGTCGGCGAGCCCATCCTGGACTGCGAGCCGAAGTTGCGGCTGTTGTCGTGCATTTCAGCGGCGCGCTCGCGCATCTTCTGCTCGGCGAGGGTCTCGCGCGCGAGCGCGGCTCCGTACTTGCGTTTCATGAAAATCAGCCTCTCGTGGTGGTCTTGCGGATCTCTTTCTCGTCGGACCATTCCAGCAGCCCGTTGCGGATGTTCCAAAGCTGCAGGTTGAGCTTGTAGTAGACATCCTTCGTGTCCTGCACCTGCTTGACGATCGAGATGATGTTGCCTTCGAGCCGGTACTGTGCGCCGACCATCTGGCCCATCTCGGCGGCGCTCTCCTTGGCGTACAGGCCGCTCTGCTGGCGCGTGAGCTCGTCCACCTGCTGGTTCATGGCGGCCTGGTCGACCGCGAAGCGCACCCGCCCGCCCTTCTGCAGCTCGGCGCGAATGCTATCGGTGATCGCCCGGGTGTCGATGTACTCGCTCGTCTTGTTCCTCACTTCCTGGACGGTGACGACAGGCAGGTTCGAGCTTGCGATCACCGGCGCCTGGAGCATCGAGCGCGCCATCGACTCGGCCATCAACTGCAGGTCGGTCGAGCCAAACTGGTTGGTGACGGTCTCGATACCGCGCGCATCGCCGTAGCGCGTCTTTTCCTGCGCGCAGCCGCCGGCGAGCGCGAGCGCGGCGAGCGCGACCACGATCCGCGGGTTCATTCCTCGCTCCTCAGCATGAGGCGGAAGTCCACCGCCTTGTTCGTCGGCGAGATGGTGTTGATCACGAGGTTGGAGTTCTCGTAGAGCATGAGCGGCTTCCAGGGCTCCTCTTCCCAGGCGCGCATGCCTTCGCGGTCGATCCAGCGGAACTTGTACGCGATGCGCTTCACGCTCCTGCTGTCGTTGTTAAGGTTGGTGTCGATCCTGAGGAGCTCGCCCGTCTGCGAGCAGCGCATCTCGGTCGCCTGGATCGTAGTGCGCCGCCCTTCGCTCACCACCTTGGCCCTCACCAGGTCGTCCATCGAGCTCACCTTGGTTTCACCGATCGGGCAGCCGAACGCGAAGCCGGGCTTCTCGAAGCCCTTCTTTGCCGCGCAGCCGGCGACGAGCATGCTCGACGCAATCGCGACGATAGCTAAAGTGGGTTTCATCTGGCCTCCTGTTTCAACGTGCTGGGCCGAGCTTCGGAGCACTCACGAAAAGCTGCTGGCGCAGAAGCCGCAAGTCTATCACCGCGTAGCGCCTCGACAGGCTCACGCTGGCGCTGCGCGGCCCTTGCGCCGTGATCAGCGTGATCGTGTGCACGCCGCGCGGCACGCGAGCACGGGCGATGGACACCTCCGAAGGCAGCGCGCGCCAGGTGCGCTCGTCGGCCGATGCAAACACCAACGAGCCCGCCGTGGCGACGCCGGCGGCGAGCGCCATCGCAAGCGTGTGCTCGCGGTCGGACGCGCGCTGCGCCTGATACTGGAGCGTCGCGGTCAGGGTCGAGCGGATCGTGGCGCGCAGCATGATGGCCGGCATATCGTCCATCAGCCGGCGGCGCGCCATGAGGTCGATGCTCGTGATGCGCGCCACCGGGAAGATCCGGCCGTCGAGCGTCACTTCGGTCGGCGGCGGCGCCCAGGAAGTCGCGCTCATCACCGGGAACGCGTTCGCGAGCAGCACGACGCGGTTCTCGATCACGACGGGAAGCATGAACTGGCGCGACTGAATCGCCGGCGCCGATCCGGTGCCGACGATCACGAGCACGTCGGTCGTTCCATCGTCGGGCCCGCCGGCGACGCGCTCGTCGAGCCCGCCGAGTGCCTCTTCCAGGAGCGGCTGGCCGGGCTGCAGCTCGTTCGCGAGGCGATATCCCGGCGCGGCCAGGCTCGGCTCGCCGAGCGCCTCGTAGATGAACCCGGCGAGGTAGTGCGAAAGCGCGCTCTGGTAGCCGTTGCGCAGCGCGTTGACCTCCGGCGTGTCGATGGTCTCGATCGGGTAGCCGTTCAGCTCCTTGAAGCTCGTGCGCGCGCCGCGCTTGCGCGCCGACTCCTCGACCTCGGCGTACTGCTTCGCGCGCAGCTCGGCGATCTGCGCCTCGAGCTCGTGCGCCTGCTTGATCGCGACGCGGGCGCCGTCCAAGTCGCCCATTGCGAGATGGTTGAGCGCCATGTAGGTGAGCAGCATCACCTTCTCGTAGTCGTGGCCCGGGTACGCGCGCAGCTTGTCGTTGACGATATAGCTCGAAACGCCGCGCACGAAGGCGGATGCCTCGGCAAGCCCGCCCGCGTTCTCCACCTCGATGCGCGCGGCTGCGCTCTTCCACGCTTTCTGGCTCTCCTCGTAGCGGCCGCCCAGCCGCTCGAGCATGCCGAGCTCGAGGTGGTAGAGGAGATCTCTGTCGCGCTCGCGGTTATTCGACTCGAGGAGCCGGATCGCGTCCTCGACCGAACCGGTCGAGGCGCGCTCGAGCGTGACGTAGAGCTCGGCGTCGTAGCTGCGCACCGCGGCGCAGCCCGACAGCAGCAGCGCCACGCCCCAGACGCGGAGAGCACGGCGCCACGCTGGCCGGATCACTTGCGCGGAAACGTGATGAGCTTGGGCGCTTCGGTGGGCTTGCCGGCCTTGGCCGCCTGGTAGAGCGGCTCTACCTGCGCGCCGAGCTCGGCGAGCCGTGCGGCGCGGTTCTGCGGCGAGGGGTGCGTGGAAAGGAATTCGGGCGGGCCCTTCCCGCCGCCGAGCTTGCCCATTTTCTCCCACAGCGTGACCGCGGCTTTCGGGTCGTAGCCCGCGCGCGCCGCGAGCTCGATGCCGATCTGATCGGCTTCCGATTCGCCCTGGCGGCTGTTGGGCAGCTGGATCGCGAGCACCGCGGCGAGCTGCGCCCCGGTGAGCGCGAGGCCGGCGCCGGGACCCACGTTGTCGCGCGTGCCGACCACGATCGCCGCGGCGGTGGTCGCCACCGCCGTAGTCATCGCGATGGACATGCGCTCGCGCGTGTGGTCGGCGAGCGCATGCGCGATCTCGTGGCCCATCACTTGCGCGATCTCGTCGTCGGTCGCCTTGAGCTGGTCCCACATGCCGGCGTAGATCGCCATCTTGCCGCCCGCCATGCAGAAGGCGTTGACCGTCTTCGGGTCGTCGATCACCTGCACTTCCCAGGCCCAGCTCGAGGCGTCGGGCCGCACGCGCACCGCCTCCTTCACTAGCCTGTCGGTGATCTCCTTGACTTTTTGCGCGCGCGGCGTGCCGGTCTCGATCTTTTTCTTCTTGCCGAGGTCGGCCATCATCTGCGAATAAGCAGCGGCCGACTGCGACACCGCCTGCGATTCCGACACGAGCAGGTACTGGTCGCGGCCGGTGATCGGGCTGGTGGTGCAGCCGGCGAGCAAGGCGAGGAGGACTAAAGCCGGGCGGATCATGTTGAGGCTTCTGATTTCAGAGGAGATTTTACTTCGTTTACTTCGCCTTTCGGGTGGCATAGACTTCTTCTGCCCCAGCCCATGCTGCCGATCCGCTCAGGCCCGAAGCTCCCCGACGAACCGGCGTTCAAGCACCCCCCGCAGTGGATCCACGAGGCCGGGAAGTGGCTCTTCTCGCGCCGCGAATTGCGCAAGCGCGAGCTCGTCCGGCTGATCGACCGGATCGCGCCGACGAAGAAGAAGTAGAGCCCTTCTAAGCGGCTTTGCGCTCGCCGGGGGCCGGCAGCTCGCCGATCGCCGTGCGGATCGCGTCCTCGACCCTTTCGAGGAATACGAACTCGAGCTTGGCGCGCGCTTCCGCCGGCACGTCCTCCAGGTCCTTCTCGTTGCGCTTGGGCAGCATCACGGTCTTGATGCCGGCGCGCAGCGCGGCGAGGGTCTTCTCCTTCACGCCTCCGATCGGCAGCACCAGGCCGCGCAGCGAAATCTCGCCGGTCATGGCGACATCGGCGCGTACCGACTTCCCACTCAGCAAAGAAATCAAGCTCAAGAACATGGCGACGCCCGCGCTCGGTCCGTCCTTCGGCGTCGCGCCCGCCGGCACGTGGACGTGGATATCGACCTTTTCCAGCGACTCGCGAAGATGCGTCTTGGCGAGCGTCAGCGCAGCCTGCGCCGACTCCTTCATCACGTCGCCGAGCTGGCCGGTGAGAATCAGCTTCCCCGTGCCCGGAATGCGCGAGGCCTCGATAAAGAGGATGTCGCCGCCGACCGGGGTCCAGGCGAGGCCGGTCGCCACGCCCGGCACCGAGGTGCGCTCGGCGATCTCGCTCTCGAAACGCCGCGGACCGAGAATGGCATGCAGGTCTTTAGGCTCAACGACGACCGGGCCTTTCGCGCCTTCGGCAATGCGCATCGCCGCGTTCCTCAGCACCGCGCCGATCTCGCGCTCGAGATTGCGCACGCCTGCCTCGCGCGTGTAGTCCCGGATGATGGCTTTCAGGACTTCTTCCGTAATCTCGGCCTTTGCAGAATCGAGCCCGTTGGCCTCGAGCTGCCGCTTCACGAGATAGCGCTTGGCGATCTCGAGCTTCTCCTCCTCGGTGTAGCCGGGGAGCTGGATGATCTCCATGCGGTCGCGCAGCGGCCCCGGGATCGTGTCGAGCACGTTCGCGGTGGTGATGAACATGACCTTCGAGAGGTCGAAGTCCACGCCCAGGTAGTTGTCGCGGAAGTGCGAGTTCTGCTCGGGATCGAGCACCTCGAGCAGCGCGCTCGATGGGTCGCCGTGAAAGCCGCCCATGCCGATCTTGTCGATCTCGTCGAACATGAGCACGCAGGTGCGCGACTCGGCGCGGCGGATCGCCTGGATCACGTTGCCGGGCAGCGCGCCGATGTAAGTGCGCCGGTGGCCGCGGATCTCGGCCTCGTCGTGCACGCCGCCGAGCGCCACGCGCTGGAATTTGCGTCCGGTCGCGCGCGCGATCGACTGGCCGAGCGAGGTCTTGCCCACGCCCGGCGGGCCGACGAAGCACAGGATCGGGCTCTTGCCCTCGGGGTTGAGCTTCCGCACCGCGAGGTGCTCGAGGATGCGGCGCTTGATCTTGTCGAGGCCGAAGTGGTCCTCGTCGAGAACCTTCCTCGCCTGCGCGATATCGATTTCCTTTGTGTCCGAAACCTTCCACGGGAGCTCGGCCAGCCACTCGAGGTAGGTGCGCAGCATCGAGCCCTCGGCGCTGCCCTCGCCCATGCGCTGCAGGCGCTTGAGCTCCTTGACGGCGTGCTTGTGCACGTCCTCGGGCATGCCGGCTTCCCCGATCGCTTTCGCCAGCTCTTCGAGCTCGGCCGCGTTGTCGCCGCCCTCGCCCAGCTCCTTCTGGATCTGGCGCATCTGCTCGCGCAGCACATGCTCGCGCTGGCGCTCGTCGAACTCCTTCTTGGTTTTCTCGCCGATCTCCTTGGAGATGCGCAGCACGCCGACGCGCTCGGAGAGGTGCTCGAGCACCTTGTCGAGGCGGCGCTTGAGGTCGAAGGTCTCGAGCAGGTCCTGCTTGTCCTCGTTCTTGATGTCGAGCAGGTTGGCCACCATGTCGGCGAGCAGCGCGGGCGAGCTCATACCCTGCACGACGACCGTGAGCTCCTCGGGCGCGCTCGGCAGGAGCGAGATCGCCTCGACCGCCTGCGATTTGAGCTGGAGAAAGCGCGCCTCGAGCTCGGGGTTCATTTCCTCCTTTTGCGGCACGAGCTCGACCCGGGCCACCAGGAACGGCCAGCCCTGCAGGAATTCCAGCGCGCGGAAGCGGCTCTGGCCCTGCACCACCAGATGATGCGTGCCCTCGGCGCCGGTGATGTAGCGCACCACCTGGCCGGCCGTGCCGACCCAGTAGAGGTCCTCGGGTTTGACGTCGTTCTTCTGCGGGTCGCGCTGGAGCAGGAAGCCCACCTTCTTCTCGCTGCGCACGGCTTCCTGCGCGGCCGCGACCGACGTGGCGCGGCCCACGGTGACGGGCGAGATCACGCCCGGGAACAGCACCGTGTTCCGCATCGGGATGACGATCAGCGCGTCCTCGGGCAGCGGTTTTACCGCCTGGGGCTTCGTGGGGGCAGCGGCAACAGCCTTGTCGTTCATGGACTCTCCTTCCGGTGGAAGGTGAGGGTGAGGATGCCGTCTTGCAACGACTTCGCCACGAGCTCGAGCGGCGAGTACGGGTCGCCGAGCGGAAGGCCGATGAAGCGCTCGAAGCGGCCGTAAGGGATCTCCAGGCGATGGATCTGGCTGTCTTCGCCGCGGCACGGGAAAGCGCGCAGCGCCGAGATGGTGATCCCCGCGGAATCGAGCGCGACGGTGATAGCGTCGGCGCTCACGCCGGGAAGCGCGATGTGCATCCGCAGCGTCTCGGCAGTCTCGACGATGTCGACGGGCGGCTCCCAGGCCACCTCGGCGTGGGTGAAAAACTGGCGCTGCAGGCGCTGCGCCCGGTCGAGCATCGACAGGGCTTCGCCCCACATCCAGCTTGAGAAGTCGCGCGATCTCACCGCGGTTAGATGGCGGCGAATCCCCCCAGGTTCAAGGGGATTTTTTGGCCTGTTCCAATAACCACTTGCGAAAGGCGGCGACCGCCGGCCGGTCTGCGATGACCTCGGGACACACCAGGTAATAGGCCGACCCCGGCTTCACTTCGATCTCGAACGGCGCAGCGAGCCTGCCGGAGGCGATGTCGGCGTTCACGAGCGGGCGCAGCGCGAGCGCCACGCCGAGCTTCTGCGACGCCGCCTCGAGGGAGAGGATGTTGGACGAGAAGTGCGGCCCGCGGTCGGCGTCGACCCGATCGGCGACCCCGGCCGCCTCGAGCCACTTGCGCCAGGCGTTGCCGCCGGCCACGATCTCCATCGCCTCGTCGTGCAGCAGGGTCTGCTTTTCCAAGTCCTCGGGAGCTTTCAGTCCAGGCTCGAGGTCGGGGCTCGCGACGGCGACGATGGCCACGCCGAAGAGCCGGTCGGCGCGATGGCCAGGATAGTTGCCCGCGCCAAGGTGGATCTGCACCGCGGAGGATTCCATCCTGAGATCGAGGTCGCCCACGAGCGCGGTGGAGTCGAGCGCTCCCGCATCCACCATCTTGCTCGAAGCGAACACGTGCAGCTCGATCTTCGGCTCGCGCTTCGAGAACTCGGCGAGCCTCGGCATGAGCCAGCGCGCGGTGAACACCGGCGGCGCGGTGATCACCAGCTCGGTTTCCTCGCCGCGCTCGCGAATCGTCTCCACCGCGGCCGCGAGCGCGTCGAAGCCTTCGCGCAGCTTCGGCAGGCAGGCGCGCGCTGCGTCGGTGAGCTGCACGCCGCGCGCCGAGCGGCGGAAGAGCTGCACGCCCAAATACTCCTCGAGGCTTTTCACCTGATGGCTCACCGCGGCCTGCGTGATGTGCAGCTCGGCCGCCGCCTCCTTGAACGAGAGGTGGCGCGCGGCGGCCTCGAATACCCGCAGAGCATTCAGGGGCGGCAGGCGATAGATCACGCAATGAGCAAGTTTTTCTTATGCAAGGGGTGAGTTTTCATCGTTTGTGCGAGCGCGGCCACATCCCTATATTGCATGCATGAAAAACCGCAACCTGCACTACCCGACGATCGAGGAATTGTACGCGTTCGAGCGCGAGGCTCGCCGTCTACGCGCCGTAGAGATGGCGCGACTCATGCGCGCCGGCACCGATGCGGTGCGTTCGCTATTCAAAACAAAAGTAAAGAGGTTCCAGCATGCGTAAACAATTCGTAACGGCTTTCTGGCAGCGTGCTTACGAGAAGCTGCCCGAGCACGTGCGTGGGCAATACCTCACGCAGCTGCAAGCCGCCGAGCGCTGGGAACTTTTCATCGGCGATCTGATCGAACTGGGGTCGCGCGCCAAGAACGCGGCTGTGAAACTGTTCCACTCGCCGCGCGCAAAACGCGCCTAGCATTCGATTGCATCGCCGTCCGAGCAAATCCGAAGCCTCCTCCTCCTCCTCTGGCTAGGGCCCGCTCGGGCGGCGAGCATCTATAAACTGGCGGCGTGAAACCCGCCCCCCGCGCCGCAGGCGCGGTCGTCTTCCGGCGCAGCGAACGCGGCATCCAGCTCCTCCTGCTGCGCGCCTACAAGAACTGGGACTTCCCGAAGGGCCTGGTCGAGCCCGGCGAGAACGAGCTCGACGCGGCCAAGCGTGAAGTGCGCGAAGAAACCGGCCTCGCCGAGCTCGATTACCCGTACGGCGAAGAGTTCAAGGAAACGCTGCCCTACGCCGGAGCCAAAGTCGCGCGCTATTACCTTGCCGAGACCGACGCCGAAAAGATCGATCTTCCGGTGTCGCCCGAGCTCGGCCGGCCCGAGCACCACGAATATCGCTGGGTGAGCTTCGACGAGGCCGAGGGCCTATTGCCGCCGCGCCTCGCGATCGTGCTCGACTGGGCGAAGAAAACCATTTCCTGAAAGGAACATCATGGACAAGCTGATCATCGAGGACCTCGTCGTCGGCACCGGCGAATCCGCCGTCTCCGGCCAGAAAGTCACCGTTCATTACAGCGGCTGGTTAATGGAAGGAGGGAAAGCGGGCACCAAGTTCGACTCCAGCAAGGACCGCCGCGACCCTTTCATCTTCTCGCTCGGCCAGGGTCAGGTCATCAAGGGATGGGACGAAGGCGTCCAAGGCATGAAGGTCGGCGGCAAGCGCAAGCTCACCATCCCGCCCGCCATGGGCTACGGCTCGCGCGGCGCCGGCGGCGTCATCCCGCCGAACGCCACGCTGGTTTTCGAAGTCGAGTTGCTCGGCGTGGGATAAGCCGTTGCGGATCGGGCGCGCGAGCTGTCAGATGCAGCGCCCGCCGTCCACTTCGATCGTCGAGCCGGTAATCATCGCGGCGTCGTCGGAGGCGAGGAATACCGCGGCGTTCGCGATGTCCTCGGGCTTGTTCAGGCGCCCAAGGGGTACG
>DATFEI010000178.1:0-3392 GCA_035251315.1 Burkholderiales bacterium
CGCCGCCGTTGTGGAAGTAGAAGATGCGCGTGTGCTCGAGGAAGCGACCGACCACCGAGCGCACCCGGATGTTCTGCGAGAGCCCTTCGATGCCGGGCTTGAGCGCGCATACGCCGCGCACGATGAGCTCAATCTTCACGCCGGCGGCGGAGGCGGCGTAGAGCTCCTCGATAATCTGGGGCTCAAGCAGCGCATTCATCTTGGCGATGATGCGCGCCGGCTTCCCTTCGGCAGCCTGCGCCGTTTCGTTGCGGATCGCCGCGAGAATCCGCTTGTGCAGCGTGAAGGGCGATTGCCAGAGATGCTTCATCTTGCCGGCGCGTCCGAGGCCGGTAAGCTGCTTGAACACCTCGTTCACGTCGGCGCATATCTCCTCGTTCGCCGTCAGCAGCCCGAAATCGGTGTAAAGCCTGGCGGTGCGCGGGTGATAATTTCCGGTCGCGAGGTGAGCATAGCGTCTTAGCGCGCCTTCCTCGCGCCGAACCACGAGCGCCATCTTGGCGTGCGTCTTATGCCCGACCACGCCGTACACCACGTGCGCGCCGACCTCCTCCAGCCGCGCTGCCCAGTTGAGGTTCGCCTCCTCGTCGAAGCGCGCCATCAGCTCGACCACCACGGTGACTTCCTTGCCCTTGCGCGCCGCCTCGACCAGGATCTCCATCAGCTCCGAATCCGTGCCGGTGCGGTACACCGTCTGCTTGATCGCGATCACGTTAGGGTCGTTCGCCGTGGTGCGGATGAAGTCGATCACCGGCAGGAACGACTGGAAGGGATGGTGCAGCAGGATGTCCTGCTTTTTCAGCACCTCGAACATGTCCCCGGTGTCGAGCGCGGGCGGCAGGCCCGGCTGGAACGGCGGGTATTTCACCTCCGGGCGCTCGACCTGGTCGGGTACCTCGCGTAGCCGGTAGAGATTGACCGGACCCTCGACGCGGTACAGGTCGGCCTCGCGCAGACCGAACTGCTGCAGCAGGAACTCCACCATGCGCTGCGAGCAGTTATCGGCCACCTCGAGCCGAACCGCGTCGCCGAAATGACGGTGAAAAAGCTCCCCCTGCAGCGCCGTGTGCAGGTTCTTGATCTCCTCCTCCTCGACGAAGAGGTCGGAGTTGCGCGTCACGCGGAATTGGTAGCAGCCCTGCACTTTCATGCCGGAGAAGAGCTCGTCCATGTGTGCGTGCAGGATGGACGACAGAAAAACGAACGCGTACTCGGCCTCGCCGGCGATAGCCTGCGGCAGGCGGATCGCGCGCGGCAGCGCGCGCGGCGCTTGCACGATCGCCGCCCCCGAGTTGCGGCCGAACGCGTCGCGGCCGTCGAGCTCGACAGCAAAGTTCAGGCTCTTGTTGAACACGCGCGGGAACGGGTGCGCGGGATCCAGGCCGATGGGGGTGAGCACCGGGAGCAGCTCGTGGAAGAAGTACTCGCGGATCCAGCTGCGCTGCGCGGCGTTCCATTCTTCGCGCTTCGGGAACACGATCCCCTGCGCCGCCAGGGCCGGAAGCACGGTCTGGTTGAGGAGCTGGTACTGCTCGGCCACGAGCGCGTGCGCCTCCCGGCTGACCGCATCGAAAACCTCGGTGGGCGCTCGTCCGTCGGGGCCGGGCTCGGGCAAACCGAGCTTGATTTGCTCCTTGAGGCCCGCCACCCTGATCTCGAAGAACTCGTCCAGATTGGACGACACGATAGTGATGAAGCGCAGCCGCTCGAGCAGCGGAACGGTATCGTCCGCTGCTTGCGCCAGCACGCGGCGGTTGAATGCCAGGATGCCGAGCTCGCGGTTAAGGAACTGCGCGGGGAGGGTGGTTCGGCGGTTCACCGGGTGCACCGGCTTCCCCGAGAGGGAAGGCGGAACCGGGATTGTAATGTCCGGGCTGGCCGGAGGAACGATGCGCTCCGGGGTCTTTCCTAGTCCTTCGGATTCCATGCGAACCGCCCCCTGAGCGCAATTCTGCACATCGGCGGCCTGTTTTTGATGACTGTTTTGTTACCGCGGCTAAAGGAATGCGGGCCGCTAACGTAACCCCATGAGGGGAAACCACACTTCCAAGAGCGGGCGCGCTTTTGCTACCTTCGGCGCTCATGGCGCGCCACGAGACGCTTGCCGCAGTCGACCTCGGGTCCAACAGCTTCCACCTGCAGATCGGCCGCGTTGTCGACGGGCAGATCTATCCGCTTGACGCGGTGCGCGAGGTGGTTCGGCTCGGCGCCGGCCTGACGTCGGAGAAGCGCATCGACCGTGCCACGCAGGCGACGGCGTTCGAGGCGCTTGCCAAGTTCGGCGAGCGGCTGCGCGGTTTTCCCAAGGCCGCGGTGCGCGCGGTCGGCACCAACGCGCTGCGCGTGGCGAAGAACGCGCCGCAGTTCCTGCGCGAAGCGCGCGCGACGCTCGGCTTCCCGATCGAGGTGATCTCGGGCCGCGAGGAGGCGCGCCTGATCTACCTCGGTGTCGCGCATTCCATGCCCGCATCGCGATCGGAGAATCCCGCACGGCGCCTCGTGGTCGATATCGGCGGCGGCTCGACGGAATTCATCATAGGCACGGGCCTGGAGCCGCTGCTCACCGAGTCGCTCTATATGGGGTGCGTGAGCTACAGCCTGAAGTACTTTCCCGAAGGAAAGATCGACAAGTCGCGCATGAAGGTGGCGGAGCTTGCCGCCAGCCAGGAGCTCGCCACGCTGGTCACGGAGTATCGCGATACCGGCTGGGATGAAGCGGTCGCTTCCTCCGGCACCGCCCGTTCCCTCGAGAACATTCTGCGCGCGAACGACTTCGCCGACGAAGGTCTGACGCGCGAGGGGCTGGAGCGGCTGCGCAGCCTTCTCATCAAGCACGAAAGGGCGGATCCGGACCGTATCGCAGGACTGCGCTCCAACCGCGCGCCGGTGCTCCCCGGCGGACTTGCCATCATGATCTCCGCCTTCGACGCGCTCGGACTCGATTCCATCAAGGTATCTGAAGGCGCGCTGCGCCACGGCGTTTTGTACGACCTGCTAGGCCGCGTGCAGCACCGCGACATGCGCGAGGCCACGGTAGCGCAGTTCATGCGGCGCTACCACGTGGATGCCGCGCAGGCCGAGCGCGTCAAGGCGCTCGCGCTCAAGATCTACGACGGCCTGACGCCGGGCGCGGACCGGGAAGACGACCCGGAGCGCCTGATGCTCGAATGGGCGGCGCGGCTAGCGGAGACGGGCCTGTCAATCGCGCACGCGGCCTACCACAAGCACTCGGCCTACGTGCTTTCCAACGCCGACATGCCGGGATTCTCGCGCATGGAGCAGGCACGCCTCGCGCGCATCGTGCTCGCGCACCGCGGGAAGCTACGCAAGGTTCAGGATGCGGGTTTCGAGTCGAGCGACTGGAGGCTAGTGTTCGCGCTGCGGCTCGCATC
>DATFEI010000187.1:0-2469 GCA_035251315.1 Burkholderiales bacterium
CGATCCGGCTCGACCGCGGACGCGTGGAAATCGTGTCCGACACCGCATTCGCGGCGCTGGTGCCGGAGATCGAGCCGCCGCGCCTGCCGTTCCTCGGCGCGTACGCCGTGCGTGTCGCGTCGCTGCGCGCCGCCGAGGAACTGATGGATCAGGCCGGACTTAACCCGCGGCGCTCGGCCGGCGTGCTTGTGGTGCCGTTCCCGCCGGAACTTGGCGTCGGCGCGTGGTTCTTCGTCGACGATCCTTCGCATTTGCCGTGGCGCCGTACTGGCGCGGCGTAAACGGGACGGCTATGGATCGGGCAGGGAGTTTCCGTTGAACGACAAGCCGCATCTTTCAATCGTCCCCCAGCCCGTCAGTTGGCCCGACGACCTGTTCGACGTGCTCAAGCGCGCCGACGTGCGCCAGGTCGGTTACGTGCCCGATGCCGGTCATTCGCGGCTGATCGCGCTCTGCAAGGCCGATCCGGACATCCACGACGTCTCGCTCACCACCGAGGAGGAGGGCATCGCGCTCGCCGCCGGCGCCTGGCTCGGCGGCCAGAAGTGCGCGCTGCTGATGCAGTCGAGCGGCGTCGGCAATTGCGTCAACATGCTCTCGCTCATTCGTGCCTGCCGCTTCCCGATGCTGATGCTGGTGACGATGCGCGGCGAGTGGGAGGAGTTCAACCCGTGGCAGGTGCCGATGGGCGCGATCGTCAAGCCGACGCTCGAACTCTGCGACACGCATGTCACGATGGCCGAGACGCCCGACCAGGTGGTGCCATTGGCGCAGGCCGCGGCGCAGATCGCGTTCGGCGGCGACCGGTCCGCCGCCGTGCTGCTGTCGCAGAAACTGATCGGCCGCAAGGTGTGGAAATGAGTCTCGACCGCCGCGCCGCGATGACGACGCTGCTCGCCGACCGGCCGAAGAACCTGTTCGTGGTGCCCGGCCTCGGCTCGACCACCTGGGATGCAGCCGCCGCCGGCGATGACGACCGCAATTTCTATCTCTGGGGCGCGATGGGCGGCGCCGCGATGATCGGACTCGGTCTCGCGCTGGCGCAGCCGAAGCTGCGCGTCGCCGTCATCACCGGCGACGGCGAGATGCTGATGGGGCTCGGCAGCCTCGCCACCATCGGCGTGCAGCAGCCACCGAACCTGTTCGTCGTGGTGTTCGACAACGGTCTCTACGGCGAAACCGGCATGCAGGCGAGCCACACTCAGAGCGGCGTCGACCTTTGCAACGTCGCGCGCGCCTGCGGCTTCGAGCGCGTGTTGGATATCGTCGACGAGGACGGCTTGCGCGCGCTTGCCACGCTGATGCGCACCTCGAACAAGATGCTGTTCGCGCGGGTCAAGATCGCGCCGAACGAGCCGCCGCGCGTGCTGCCGGAAAAGGACGGCGTCGTCATCAAGGACAGAGTGCGAAGCGCGGTCGAAAGGCTGACAGCCAGCTAGTACCGCTGCACAGTGATTATGACTCTTTGGAAGCGGGCTCGGGATAGGCGCGGCCCATTTTGTCGCGGGCTTTGTCGGTTGTGAACATCCATTTAATGCGTGCGCGTGAGGCGTTGCGCTGTCGTTCCCAGGCGGCGGTCTCGGATACGAGCTTCGCCCAGGTGGGGATGCGCCGGTCCAAGCATTGGCTGCGCAGCACGCCGATCTCGATCTCGACCATGTTCAGCCAGCTGGCGTGTTTAGGGACATAGTGGAATTCCAGCCGGCGCAGGACCCGTCGCGCCTCTGCCGCGGGGAAGGCTTGATAGAGCGCGCCGGCGGAGTGGGTGGACAGATTGTCGAGCACGACCCGAATGCGCTCGGCTTCCGGAAAGTGGACGTCAGTGAGCTCGCGCATGCAGGCGGCGAAGTCCACGGCGGCCCGGCTGTCGGTGACTTTGACCTTGCGCCAGGGCCGATGGGCGTCGAGGAAGATGAATAGGTTGGCGGTGCCATTGCGTTTGTACTCGCAGTCGTAGCGCTCGCGTTGGCCCGGCGCAGCCCGGATCGGCACGCGGACCTCGCCGATGAGTTGGGTCGGGCTCTCGTCGAAACAGATGACCGGGCGCGTCGGGTCGGGCTCTTCGGCGTAGAGATCGAGCACGTCCTCCATGCGAGCGACGTATTCGGCATCGACCTGTGGGATGCACCACATGTCCTTGCGCCAGGGCTTGAGGTCATTTTCGGACAAGCGCCGGCGTACCGTCTCGCGCGATAGGCTCTCGTGCTCGGTGAGCTTGACCAGCGCACCCGCCAACAGCTCCAGCGTCCAACGGGCACGGCCGGCGGGCGGACTCGAACAGGCCGTCGCCACCAGCAGGGCTTCCTCCTTGCCCGAGAGCATACGGCTGGCTCCGGGCCGCGGCTCTTCGCTGAGCGCCGCCTCCAGGTTGCCGAGTACGAAGCGGCGCTTGGTCCGGTACACGGTGGACCCGCCCACGCCGATGCTCCTCGCGATCTCCTCGTCGCTGGCTCCGGCGTCGGCCGCCAG
>DATFEI010000157.1:0-3577 GCA_035251315.1 Burkholderiales bacterium
GTAGAGGAAGAACTTGACCGCGGCGTAGACCCGGTTGGGCCCGCCCCACACGCCGATGATGATGAACATCGGGATCAGCGTGCCCTCGAAGAAGATGTAGAACAGCACCGCGTCGAGCGCCTCGAACACGCCGTTCAGCAGGCCCGACATGATGAGGAACGCGCCGTAGTACTGGCCGACCCGGTTGTCGATCACCGACCAGCCCGCGATCACCACCAGGATCGTGATGAAGCTGTTCAGCAGCACGAACAGCACCGAGATACCGTCCACGCCGAGGTGGTAGTAGATGTTGAAGCGCTCTATCCAGACCCCCTTCTCCTCGAACTGGAACCCGGGGTTCTGCAGGTCGAACCCGGTGTAGAGCGGGGTCGTGACGAGGAAGCCGAGGATCGCGCCGACGAGCGCGAACCAGCGCTGCTTCTGCGCGCGCTGATCGCCGCCGAGCGCGAACACCGCGAGGCCGGCGACGATGGGTATCCAGATGGCGAGGGACAGGAGCACCGAGGCGTTTCCCCTATCCTTTCAAGAACCAGAAAGCGAGGATCACGACCCCGATCAGCATGCTGAAGGCGTACTGGTAGACGAAGCCGCTCTGGAAGAGCCGCGCCACCCCGGAGAACCAGCCGACGAGGCGCGCCGAGCCGTTCACCACCACCCCGTCGATCACCGTCTGGTCGCCGGCGCGCCAGAAGCCCCTGCCGAGCGCCCGCGCGCCGCCCGCGAATAGCCAGGAATAAAGCTCGTCGAAGCCGTACTTGCGCGCGACGATCGCGTACAGCGGTCCGAGCTCCATGGCGATGCGCTTCGGCAGGTCGGTGCGCTGGAGATAGAGCCACCCCGCCGTGGTGATGCCGGCAAGCGCCAGCCAGAATGGAATCGAAGTCAACCCGTGGACGACGAACGACCACAGACCGTGGTAGTTCGGATCGGGCGGCGGCAGCGACTCGGCGAAGAAATTGCCGAACACCACTTCGCCGATCACCCAGCCCGAGAAGATCGACGGGATGGCGAGCAGTATCAGGGGCACCGTGACGACCAGGGGCGACTCGTGCGGCGGGTGGTGCTTGTCGAATCGCTCGGGCCCGTGGAATGCCATGAACACCAGCCGGAACGTGTAGGCCGCAGTGATGAACACCGTGACGAGCAGGCACGCGTAGCCGATCATCGCGCCCGGCGTGGCCGAATGGTGCACCGCCTCGATGATCGCGTCCTTGGAGAAGAAGCCGGCGAAGCCCGGGATGCCGGCCGATGAGATCGCGCCGATCAGCATCGTCCAGTACGTGATCGGCATGTACTTCTTCAGCCCGCCCATGCGGCGCATGTCCTGCTCGTGGTGCAGCGCGATGATCACCGAGCCCGCGGCGAGGAAAAGCACGGCCTTGAAGAAGGCGTGCGTCATGAGATGGAAGATCGCCGCCGAATAAGCCGAGGCGCCGAGGGCGGCGGTCATGTAGCCGAGCTGCGAGAGCGTCGAGTACGCGACCACGCGCTTGATGTCGTATTGAGTGAGCGCCACCAGCGCCATCGAGATCGCGGTGATCGAGCCGATGATCAGCACCACGGAACGCGCCGTGTCGGACAGCTCGTACAGCGGCGACATGCGCGCCACCATGAAGATGCCCGCGGTCACCATGGTGGCAGCGTGAATCAGCGCGGAGATCGGTGTCGGGCCCTCCATCGAGTCGGGCAGCCAGACGTGCAGCGGGAACTGCGCGCTTTTGCCCATGGCGCCGATGAAAAGCAGGATGCACACAAGGGTGATTTCACCGCCAAGGCCGGGCGCAGCCTTGAAGAGCTCCTGGTAATGCACCGTTCCGGAATGCGCGAGGAGCAACGCGATGCCCAGGAGGAAGCCGAAGTCGCCAACGCGGTTGACGAGGAACGCCTTCAGGCTCGCGTACACCGCGCTCTCGCGCGTGTACCAGAAGCCGATCAGGAGATACGACACCAATCCGACCGCTTCCCAGCCGAAGAAGAGCTGCAGGAAGTTGTTCGCCATGACGAGCATCAGCATGGCAAAGGTGAAGAGCGAGATGTACGAGAAGAAGCGCTGGTATCCCGGGTCCTCGGCCATGTAGCCAATGGTGTAGACGTGCACCATGAGCGACACGAAGGTCACCACCACCATCATCAGCGCGGTAAGCGGGTCGATCAGGAAGCCGATCTCGAAGCGCGCGCCGCCGGTCGTGAGCCAGGTGTAGACCGGGCCGTCGAAGCGCGCGCCGTGCATCACGTCGTAGAGCACCACGCACGAGCACAGGAACGACAGCAGCACGGCGAAGATCGTCACCGAGTGCGCGCCGACGCGGCCGATCTGCCGCCCGAACAGGCCCGCGACGATCGCCGCGACGAGCGGCGCAAAAGCGACGATCAGGTAGAGGGTTTTCATCCCTTCAGCGCGTCCAGGTCCTCGACGTCGATCGTATTGAGGTTGCGGAAAAGCACTACGAGAATGGCGAGGCCGATCGCCGACTCCGCTGCCGCCACAGTGAGGATGAAGAACACGAATACCTGCCCGGCCAGATCGCCGAGGAAGTGCGAGAACGCGATGAAGTTGAGGTTCACCGCGAGCAGCATGAGCTCGATCGCCATCAGCAGGACGATCAGGTTCCTCCGGTTGAGGAAGATGCCCACCACGCTGATCGCGAACAGGATCGCCGCGAGGACGAGGTAGTGCGACAGGGCCAGGGGGCCGGTCACTTTTCGACCTTCATGGACACGAGGCGCACGCGGTCGCGCCGGCGCACCCTGACCTGGATCGAGGGATCCTGGTAGCGGCTGTCCTTGCGCTTGCGCAGCGTGAGCGCGATCGCGGCGATGATTGCCACCAGGAGCAGCACCGCGGCGACCTCGAAGGCGAAGGCGTACTGCGTGTACAGGACGCGCCCGAGCGCCTTCGTGTTGCTGTAGCCGGCGGGAAGCTCGCGCGGGACCGCGCCGTAGTAGCGGTTCGCGAGCACCGCGATCATCTCGATGACCATGATCCCGCCCACGACCAGGGCGAGCGGCAGGTTGCGCCAGAAGCCCTCGCGCACGCGTTCCAGGTTGATGTCGAGCATCATCACCACGAAGAGGAACAGCACCATCACCGCCCCGACGTAGACCACGACCAGGGCGATCGCGAGGAACTCGGCTCGCAGCAGCAGCCAGATCGCCGCCGCGGTGAAGAACGCGAGCACGAGGAACAGCACCCCGTGCACCGGATTGCGCGCGGTGATCACCAGGACCCCGGACGCGAGCAGCACCGCGCCGAAGGCGTAGAAAACCCAGGTTTCGAACATTGTTGTTAGATGAGAGTTCTTGGCTAGCGGTACCGGGCGTCTTGAGCGCGGTCGCGGGCTATCTTCTCCTCGTAGCGCTCGCCCACCGCAAGCAGCATGGGCTTGGTGTAATAGAGATCCCCCCTCTTCTCGCCGTGGTACTCGAGGATGCTCGTCTCGACGATCGCGTCGACCGGGCACGCCTCCTCGCAGAAGCCGCAGAAAATGCATTTCGTGAGATCGATGTCGTAGCGCGTGGTGCGGCGCGTGCCGTCGGTCCGCTGCTCCGACTCGATGTGGATCGCGAGCGCGGGACA
>DATFEI010000116.1:0-16720 GCA_035251315.1 Burkholderiales bacterium
GTTGTTTCCGCGGTCGAGGGCCTTGAGGTCGGCACGAGCGCCTTCAAGCCCTGGGTGCTGCCGATAGCGGCCGTAGTCCTGATCGCCCTTTTCTCGTTCCAACGGCACGGCACTGCTGTCGTGGGGGCGTTCTTCGGGCCGGTGTGTATGCTCTGGTTCATCGCGCTCGGCGCTGTAGGCATCTGGCAGATCGCCCAGAACCCGGTGGTGCTGCAGGCGTTGGATCCGCGCCATGCGTTCGGCTTCCTCACGAGCCACGGATTCGCCTCGTTCGTCGTCATGGGCGCGGTGCTGCTCGCCTTCACCGGCGCGGAGGCGCTTTACGCCGACATGGGGCACTTCGGCAAGTGGCCGATCCGCGCCGCGTGGTTTGCCCTGGTGCTGCCGGCGCTGGTGCTCAACTACTTCGGCCAGGGCGCGCTGCTCATTGCGAATCCCGCGGCGCTCGACAATCCGTTCTATCACGCGTTTCCGGGCTGGGCGCTCTACCCGATGGTCGGCCTCGCCACCGCGGCGACCATCATCGCTTCGCAGGCGACGATCACGGGCGCGTATTCGCTCACGCGCCAGGCGATCCAGCTCGGCTTCCTGCCTCGGGTAAACATCATCCAGACGTCCGCGCGCCAGTACGGCCAGATCTACATTCCGGCGATCAACTGGGTGCTGCTCATCCTCGTGCTTGCGGCAGTGTTCGGCTTCGGCTCCTCCAGCGAGCTTGCCTCCGCATATGGCGTGGCTGTCACCGGTACCATGACGGTGACCACCGTCCTCACCTTCTTCGTCATCCGCTACGGCTGGGGCTATCCGCTGTGGCTATGCATCTTCGCGACCGGCTTTTTCTTCCTCATCGACGTCACTTTCTTCTCGGCGGCGCTGCTCAAGATATTCGAGGGCGGCTGGTTCCCGCTCGTCCTCGGCATCTCGATGTTCACCGTCATGACCACGTGGCGCCGTGGCCGCGAGGTCATGTTCGCGCGCCTGAGCGACGCGTCGGTACCGCTGCTGCCATTCCTGAAGTCGCTCTTCGCCGATCCGCCGCTGCGCGTCCCCGGCACCGCGGTGTTCCTCACCGCCACGCCCGACGCCACGCCGCACGCGCTGCTGCACAACCTGAACCACAACAAGGTGCTGCACGAGCGCGTGGTGTTTCTCACCGTCGAGATCCGCGATGTGCCCTGGGTGTCGTTCGAGGAGCGCGTTACCTGCGAGCGTCTCGGGCACGGCTGCTGGCGCGTGCGTGTGCGCTACGGCTTCATGAACCGCCCCGACGTCATGCGCGCGCTCGAAGTGTGCGGCGCGCTCGGCCTTGAGTTCGACTTCATGCAGACCTCGTTCTTCCTCTCGCGCCAGCAGGTTGTGCCGGCGCCCGGCGGCATCTCCACCATGGCGCGCTGGCGGGAGCGCATGTTCGCCGCGATGGCGCGCAACGCCGGCAACATCACCGACTACTTCAACATCCCCACCAACCGCGTGATCGAGCTCGGAACGAAGGTGGAGGTCTGAGAAGGAATTCGGGGTCAGGGTCGAGATTCGTTTTTACGTACGTGAAAACGGAATCTCGACCCTGACCCCGAATTCCAGCGGTGCTTTATTAGCGTAGACGCAGCCCCACGCGGCTGATCCTGCCGTTCTCGATCTCGCGCACCACGAGCTCCGCTGCGCCGATGCGCACGCGGTCGCCGACCACGGCGCGGCCGTGGAAGGCGCGGTCGAGATAGTCCGCGAGGCTCTTGCCGTCGGCTCCCTTGGGAGCTTCCAGCCCGTACGCGGCGACGAGGTCGTCCAGCATGGCATCGCCGTTCAGGACGAAATCGCCGAAGTAGCGATGCTCCTCCAGGCGGTCGGGCACGCGGTGCGGGTCGAAGAGCTTCCCCAGGTGCGCGATAGCCTGCGGCTGGGCGAGGAAATAGATGAAATCGCCGGGCCGGAAATCGAGTCCCGGTGCGGGGTCCTGCGGCACGCCGTCGCGGATCGCCGCCATGATCTTCATCCCCTCGGGCATGACGAGGTCGCCCAGCGTGCGGCCGACTACCATGCTGCCGGGCTTCACCTCGAAGCCGAGAATCTCGTGCTCGAAGTGCCCCGGCATGTCGACCGTGACACGCTGGACCGGCTCGATCTGCGGCGGCACCTCGAGCTGCAGCCAGCGCGCCGCCGGCGCAATCGTCCACCCCTGCAGCAAGAGCGATACGAGAACTACGAAGAAAGCTACGTTGAAGTAGAGCCGTGCATTGTCCAACCCGTACATCGCGGGGAACAGAGCGAGCACGATCGGCACCGCGCCGCGCAGGCCGACCCAGCCGATGTAAAGCTGCTCCCGCCAGGGGAAGGAAAAGGGTAGCAGGCTGACGACCACCGCGATCGGCCGCGCGAGCACCATGAGGCCCGCGGCGATAATCAGCGCCGGCACGGCGATACCCACGAGCTGCGAAGGCGTCAGCAGCAGGCCGAGGATCAGGAACATGACGATCTGGCTGAGCCAAGCCAGCCCGTCGTGCACCCGCAGAATGGTCTGCCGGGCCTGCAGACGCGAATTCCCGAGCACCAGGCCTGCGAGGTAGATCGCGAGGAAGCCGCTGCCGCCAAGCTGAGCGGCGACGGCGAAGATCAGGATGCCGCCGGCCGCGGCGAGCAGCGGGTAGAGCCCGCTGATCAGCCGCAGCCGGTTGATGAGCCAGACCAGAAGCCGCCCACCCGCAACGCCGAGTAGCGCCCCGATCGCGAACTGCATCACGAAGGACAGCGCCGTCGAGGCTTCGAGCCCGGTTTTGCCGACTGCCAGCAGCTCGAGGATCGCCACCGTGAGAAACACCGCCATGGGGTCGTTGCTGCCTGACTCGATCTCGAGCGTGGAGGCGACGCGCTTTTTCAGCGCGGCGCCTTGCGTGCGCAGCAGAGCGAACACGGCCGCCGCATCGGTCGAGCCCACAATCGCTCCGAGCAGCATGCCTTCCAGCAAGGCGAGCCCCAGCACCCAGGCGGCGAGCAAACCGACGAGGCCGGCCGTTACCAACACTCCAACGGTAGCGAGGCTTACCGCCGGCCAAAGCGCGACGCGGAACGTATCGCGGCTGGTGCGCAAACCGCCGTCGAAGATGATGACCGCGAGGGCCAGAGTTCCGATGACGTAGGCGGTCTCGAAATCATCGAAGCGGATTCTCCCCGGACCGTCCTCGCCCGCGAGCATACCGAGGACCAGGAACACGAGCAGCAGCGGCGCGCCAAGGCGCGACGAAATGTCGCTGACAACGATGCTGACAAGCAGCAGCGCGGCGCCGATTAGGATCGCGAGGTTCCAGAACTCCACCCTGCGAAGCTAGCAGAAAGGGGCAAACTTTTTTGGAGTGCTGTTGCTTACAGCCAGCCCGCTTTCCTGAAGCGCGTGAAAAGGAAAGCGTCGATCGCCGCGATCGCGCCCAGGACCAGCGGATAGCCAAAGGCCCAATCGAGCTCCGGCATGTGCTTGAAGTTCATGCCGTAGATCCCCGCGATCATTGTCGGAACCGCGACCAGGGCGGCGTAGGCGGCAAGCATGCGCGTGATTTCACCTTGGCGGGTCGCCACCATAGCGAGCGCTACTTGGATGCCCGTGCCCACGGTATCGCGCGCGGCCTCGATCGACTGGTTGATCCGGACCAAATGGTCGTAGACATCGCGGAAGTACTCGCCGAGCCCGGCGCAGGCCTGCGGCACGCGGCCGCCGAAGAGCTTGCTCACGTTCTCGAGCAGCGGGCCGGCAGCGTGCTTGAGGGTCGTGAGCTCCTGCTTTACGTGATACAGGGACTCTATGTTCTCCCGCGGCGAGCCGCCGGGGGTGAACAGCCCCTCCTCGAGGATCTCGAGCTCCATCTCGATTGCCTCGAGCACCGGGAAATAGCGGTCTACGACAGCGTCCATCAGGGCGTAAAGCACGAAGCCCGGGCCGCGACGCAGCAGGTCAGGGTGGCGTTCGGCGTTCGCACGCACTTCTCGGAAACCGCGTTCCGCGCGCCTGCGCACGGACAGCACGTAGTTCCGGCCGACGAACACCGCCATTTCGCCGAGCTTGATTTCATCGGTGGGCATGAGCTCCACCGTATTCATCACCACGAACAGCGTGTCGCTATATTCCTCGACCTTCGGGCGAGCCACCGCCTCGTGCTGATGGCCGGCATCTTCCACCGCCAGCTCGTGCAGGTCGAACTCCTCCTGCATGGCGGCAAGCTCCGCGTCGCTCGGGTCCGCCAGCGCCACCCAGACGAAGCAGTCCGGACGCGCCACGTAGGTGTGGATCTCGTCGAGCTTAATGTCTGCGAGCTTGCGGCCCTCCTGATAGGCGACGCAGTTGATGAGCACGCGCGCATGCTAGCGCACGCGGCGAACTCTCAGTCGGTCACGTAGACGAGCCCGGGGGAACTCTAAATTACTGCACTTCCGCCGAAAAAGGCGTCCTTTTCGGCAGCAAGACGTCGGCGCGGTTTTTCGCGTCTGGGCTCGACTGCGGCTCGCCGCCGAAGCGCATCCACCACTCGCCGTCGAGGCGCGAGAAGAAGGCGTCGCCACGCAGGAAGGGAACGAGCAGGCCCGAGTCGCGCGCATGAAGCAGCGTCCAGACGCCGCGGTTCTGCATCAGGACGCGCTTGCCTTGCAGCGCGGCCGCGAGCTCGGGCTCCATGCGGCCTTCGAGCGCGCGCGCACCGCGTGAACGCGCATGGTGAGCGAGCTGCTCGAGCATCGCCTCGAGCGCGCCGCGGCGCGCGCCGACTTGCAGCACCTGGCTCACCCCGCGGTTCAGGTAGTACAGAAACCAGCCGGCGACTCGACCCGCCGAGTCCCGCGCGAGGCAGCCCTGCAGCTCGCCGTGGCGGCGTTTCGCGCGCGCCTGCTCAAGCAGCCAGTGGAGCGCGGCGGGGTCGTAGTCGGGCTTGAGGCTATAGTGGCGCAGCTCCTCGAGTGCGCTATGCAAGGCCGCGGCATCGAGCGGCTCTTCGCGGTAGGGTGGCTTTGGCGGCGTTTCCACGCACAGGTCAAAGAGCGCTGCCAGCGGGGCCGCGAGCGCCGCCACCACCGGGCGGCGCGCACCTATTAGGCGCAGCAGTCCCCGTGCCGGGCGCAGAAGGTGCACCCAGTGCAGGGAGTGCAGGGCCGACGCCATCCCGCCCGAGGCCTCCCAGACGCGGCGCGAAGGGTCGTTCGCCCCGTCGGCGAGCGAGAGATCCTGTGGGCCGGAAAACAAGCGCCTGAGCAGCTCGAGGGCGACGGTGCCCGAGCGAGCGCCGGGCTCGACCATCAGCTGGCAGCTCACGGCGACGCGCAGCGTGCGCTTGCCGAGGCGCATGCGCCGCGGCACCACGCCGAGCGCGCCTACCATGCGGCCGTCCAGCTCGGCGACCCACGACGGAAGCTCCGGATCGTTCCACGGATTGCGGAACAGGATTTCAAGGGCGTAGGCTGCGTACTCGGCCGGCGAACGCCAAGCGGTCTGCGGATGGGCGCGCGCGTGGAGCGCGGCAAGCTCGGCCGCGTCGCGCGGCACGAGCGGGCGGAGCCGCAGGCTCACGAAGGTTCCATGCGCGCCGCGATCAGCCGCGCGATGCGCGCTACGGAGCGCAGGTCGTCGAGCTCGATCTGGTCGAGGGGGATGCGATGGCCGAGGCCGGTTTCGATCTCGAGCAGCAGCTCCACCAGCCGCAGCGAGTCCAGCAGGCCGGTCTCGATCAGATCGGTGTCGGGAGCGGGCACATCAATGTTCAGCTTGTCGCTGAACAGCGCGCTCAGGTCTCGAACGAGGGTTGCCTGCATTCGATTCTCTGCTGGAAATCCTGCTTGAGCCGCGGGCGGTCCACCTTGCCGTTGGCGTTGCGGGGAAGCGCTCCGTACGCCTGCCAGCGCGACGGCATCATGTACGACGGGATCAGCCGGGCAAGTTCCGTGCGCAGCATTCCCGGTGAAGTTGTCTTCATGGAAACGTACGCGCAGCAAATCTGCCATTGCTCGAAGCCGTCCGAGGGAATCGCCACGACCGCGCTTTCGCGCAGCGCGGGAAGCGAGGCGAGCGCGGATTCGATCTCGCCGAGCTCGATGCGATAGCCGCGGCTCTTGATCTGGGTGTCGGCGCGGCCGATCAGCTCGAGGAGCCCGTCGGGGCGCACGCGCCCAAGATCGCCGGTGCGGTAGATGCGCTCACCGGGCCGGTGCGGATGCGGAAGGAAAGCCGCGGCGGTCTTCACCGGGTCGCGCCAGTAGCCCGGCGAAAGACCGAGGCCGCCGATATGGATTTCATCATTGATGACGAGGATTTCTTCTCCATCACATGCCGACCCGATCGGGATGTGCTCGGAGGGATCTTCCGGGCACGCCGGAATGTCGTAGTAGCTGGACGCGATGGTGGTCTCGGTCGGGCCATAGAGGTTCGTGAAGCGCGCGTGCGGCAGCCGCTTCATCCAGTGGATCAGCACCGGCGTCGGCAGGACCTCGCCGCACCACATCACCCGGCGCAGCTCGGGAAAATCGTTGTGCCGCACCGCGTCGACCTTCGCCATGTAGTTGAGCACCGAGGGGACCGAGAACCACTGCGTCAGGCGCGAGATCCGGATCCACTCGGCGAGGCGATGCGGCAGCAGAGCCGTTTCGAGCGGCACCACGTGCAGCTCGGCGCCCGCGGCGTACGCGCCGAAGATGTCGTAGGTCGACAGATCGAAGTGCAGCGGGGTATGGCCGGACACGCGGTCGGTGTGGTTCAGGCCGAAGTGCTTCAGACCCCAATCCACGAATGCCATGACGTTGGCGTGCGTGATCACGACGCCTTTCGGGATCCCCGTCGAGCCCGAGGTGAAGAGGATATGCGCGGGATCCTGCGGCGAAGTTTCGCAGGCCATGGCTTCGGAGCTTTCGCGCGCAACGTCCTGCAGCGTAAAAGCCGGGCGCAGGCCCCCGGGTACGGTTTGCTCGATCCAGCAAATCTTTGCGAGGTCCTGGAGCTGTAACGCGAGAGAAGCGGCCGGCCCGGCGGCAAGGATGAAGCGCGGCTCGCAGGACGTCACGATGCGCCGCAGCCGCTCGGCAGGGCTCGCGAGGTCGAGCGGCACGTGCATCGCGCCCGCTTTCAGTATGCCGAGCATCCAGACCATGGCGGCGGGTTTCTTTGGATAAAGGAAGCACGCTCGGTCGCCCTTGCGGCAGCCCGCCTCGGCGAGCGCACGCGCCAGGCGGTTGGCCGCGGCGTCGAGCTCCCCGTACGAGAGGCGCTTCGCTCCGTACACGATCGCGGTCGCTTCAGGACGCCTCGCCGCCTGGCGCTCGACCAGGTGCTGAAGAAGCTGCGTCATATATGAGCTCCCGCCTTTGCGAACACCTTGCCGATGCGCTCGAGCTCCTCGCGGCTGGGGGGAATGTCGAGGATGAACGTGCGGTAGCCGACATGCATGTAGAGCGCGATCTGCTCCGCGACCTGCGCGTAGTCGCCGACGAGGTAGGGACAGAATGTCTTGTAGTTCTCGAACGGCCACATCCAGTACGCGCCCTCGCGGGTGCCGTTCGCATGCGCGGCCTCGGAGAGCTGCTTGTGCCAGTGCGAGTCGGACACCTTCATCGCGAGCTGGTGCGCGATCTGACCGCGCCGGTCGGCCGGGAAGCGTGCCTCGGCGACCGCCCAGGCTTCGGCTTCGGTATCCCGCGCCACAATGCCGACTCGCACCCCGCAACCGACGCCCTCGGGCGCAGGCTTGCCGAGGTATTCGTGCGGCGGCCGCGGATACTTCACCGCGGTGGCGCCGATGGCGCGTGCCGCCTCAAGACCCGCTGGCGAGGAGCCTGAGATGAGAATTCCAGGAAAAAGACCTTCCTCCAGCGGCGGAGTCATGCGTAAGTTCCGCACCTGGTAAAACTCGCCCTCGAACGTCACCGGCGCCGGCGACTCGAGGAGCTTCCGGATGATGAGGGTGTACTCCACCAGGCGCGTGTAACGCTTGTCGTGCGGCGTGTCGTCGTTCAGTGCGACGAGGTCGTTCTTGAAGCCGCCGGCGACCATGTTGAGCCAGAGCCGCCGGCGGTAGAGGAAGCCGAGCGTCGCGATCATCTTGGCGACCGAATAGGGGTGCATGTACACGGGCTGCGTCGCCACCAGGGGTGCGAGCGTCGCCGTGCTCTGCAGGATCACCTGCGAGGTAAGCCAGGGGTCGACGATCGAGTTGTCGGTGTAGACCAGGATGCCCGCGCAGCCCGCCTCTTCGCTCCAGCGCGCGACGTCGGCCACCCGCTGCAGGTACTCGTCGCGCGGCACGTCCTTCGACTGCGGGCAGGTGGAGAACACCTGCACCCGGCCTGCTTCGTAGCGGTCCATTTTGTGCAGTAGATTGAACCGCAGGCACATTTCTCAGGGACTATGCCGGCGAGCGCCTTCCAGCCTATTTCGGCCCGGATAATCCCCCGGAATGCGCATCGCCCTGTTCTGTGGGGAGGCAGCCGGCGCCCGGGTCCTCGAAGCGCTGGCAAGTAGCGGCCACGAGCTCGCGCGCGTTTTGGCCGCCGAGGGCTCGCCGCCCTGGGCGATGGCCGCGAGGCTCGGCCTCGTGCCCCAGCCCGCGCGTCGGGTGCGTGAGGCATCGTTCGGCGCCGAGCTAGCGTCGGGCGGTGTGGAGCTCGTTCTCAATGTGCACTCGCTCCACATCGTGCCGCCGGCGGTGCTCCAGGTCCCGCGCCTAGGAGCCTACAACCTCCATCCCGGCCCGCTTCCGCGCTGCGCCGGGCTGAACGCGCCAAGCTGGGCGATCTACCGGGGTGAAACGAGCCACGGAGTCACGGTGCACCGAATGGAAGCGGGAATCGATACGGGTCCGGTTGCTTTTGAAGAAACGCTTCCGGTCGAACAGGAAGACACAGGCCTCAGCCTTGCGCTGCGTTGCGCGCAGAAGGGCGTCGAGCTCGTCAAGCGGCTGGTCGATATGCTGGCACGCGATCCCGTGGGTGTCCCGATGAAACCGCAGGACCTGGCGCAGCGGCGCTACTTTGGGCGCGAAGTGCCGCAGGACGGACGCATCGACTGGAACGCGCCGGCGCGGCGCATCTACGATTTCGTCCGCGCCTGCGACTACCATCCCTTCGCCTCGCCCTGGGGCACGCCCCGGGCACGGCTAGGGGACCGGCAAGTGGACGTTCAGCAGGTCGCCCTGACCGGCGAGCGCTGCGACGCCGCTCCCGGAACTGTCAGGGACGGTACTCTCGTCGCGACCGCGGACGAATGGTTGCTGCTCAAGAAGTGGAAATGAGTTTGCGAACCTGTTCGGGCGGGGGCAGGGGATCCACCGCGCCGAAGCCGGTGGTGGCGAGCGCGGCTGCCGCGTTGGCATAGCGCGCGGCTTCCCAGATCGAGTCGCCCGCCTCCAGGCGCGCCAGCGCCGCGCCGCAGAAGCAGTCTCCGGCGCCAGTTGCGTCGACCGCTTCCACTTTTATCCCCGGGATGCGCTCACTGCGCTTCCCATCGCTGACGACCACACCGTCCGGGCCAAGCTTGAGAAACACGGTCTTCGCTCCAAGGCCGTGCGCCCAGGCGAGGTTTTCGTCGATGGATTCCGCGCCGCTCAGCTGCCGTGCGTCTTCGATGCTCGGAAAGAAGTAGTCCGCCATCGCCGCGGCCGCGCCGATCATCGCCCGCGCTCGTGCGAGCGGCCAGAGCTTGAGGCGCAGGTTGGAGTCGAACGAAATGGTTCTTGCTCTTGAAAAGGCTGCCAGCACGGTATCGCACGCCGACTGTGAGATCGCCATGCTGATTCCCGAAGCGTGGACCACGGATGCTCTGCTGAAATCAGGAAGATCTTCAGGGCGGATGCGGCTTGCAGCCGAACCAGAGCGCAGGTAGCTGAAAACGTGACCCTGCGGTCCGTGAGTGACGAAGTAGGCGCCGGTGGGCGCCTCGCGGTCCACGATCACCGCGCTGGTGTCCACGCCTTCGCGCTTCCACAGCGCGAGCAGCATGCGGCCGAACTCGTCGTCGCCGACGCGGGTGACATAGGCGGTGCGCGCGCCGCTGCGCGCGGCGGCGATGATCATGTTCGACGAATCGCCGCCGAAGCCCTGGAAAAAAGTCTTCTCCCCGGTCTGGTTGAATTCCACCATCGGCTCGCCGATGGAGACGATCATTCAAGGAACCGCATTGCATGGGCGACAACGCGTGCCCGGTCGCCGGCGGCAAGCGCCCTCTGATCGACGATGTTGTTTCCCACTCCCACCAAGACCGCTCCAGCGTCGAAGTACTTTCTCATGCTGTCGAGAGAAACGCCTCCGGTCGGACAGAGCGGGATATCGGGGAAAACCGCATGAATTGCCCGCAGATGCTCGGGCCCGCCGGTCGAAGCCGGAAACACCTTGACGATATCCGCGCCCTCTCGGTGCGCGGCAAGAATCTCACCCGGAGTGAAGCCGCCGATCAATGCGAGGCGGCCCGCGTCGTGGGCGAGCTTCGCCATGCCGGGCACGAGGCAGGGGGACACGAGGAATTGCGCACCGGCATCGATGCAGCGCTGCGCGGTATCGAGGTCCAGCACCGTTCCCGCTCCTACGGCAAAGCGATTCGCGAAACGTCGAATCACCCGCGTAGCCTCCGGCGTGGTCATCGTGACTTCAAAAATCTTGAAGCCGGCCGCCGCCAGGTACTCGATCGCGCGTTCGGTGAGCTCGGCGCTCGCGAGTCGCAGCACCGGGACCACGCGCTGGGCGATCAGCCTTTGCCGAAGATCAGGTTCGGAACCCAAAGCACGATCTCGGGGACGAAGACGAGGATCGCCGTAACCGCCGATACGGCGATGAGGAACGGCGCTGATTCGCGCGTGTAGTCGCCGATCGGGCAGCGCAAGATCGAGCACACCGCATACATAGCCGACCCGACTGGCGGGGTGAAGTTGCCGATGGTCACGGCGATCACGAATACCAGGCCGAAGTGCACCGGGTCGACGCCCAACTCGGTCACGAGCGGCAGAAAGATTGGCGTCAGCATGATGATCAGCACCGAGCCGTCGACAAAGCAGCCGGCCACGAGCAGGAAGGCGACGATGAGCAGCACTACCAAATCCGCATTGTCGGTGAGCTTTAGCATCGCACCCGAGACGAGCTCCGGTACGCGGTCGAACACGATGCCGTAGCCGAAGATGCCCGACATCGCGATGATGAACATCACCGCGCCGACGTCGACCAGGCTGCCCTCGAGGGCCTCGCGGAAAGTCGCGCCGCGAAGCTGCCGATAAGCGAGTAGGCCGACCGCAATCGCATACACCACTGCGAAAGCTCCAATCTCCGAGGGCGTGAAGACGCCGAAGCGCAGGCCGAGCAGCAGAAATACCGGGAAGAGCAGCGCCCAGAGGCCGCCCCACGCCGCACTGCCCAGCTCTCTCGCGGTCGGCCTGCGCGTGCGTTCGGGCGGATAGCCGCGCCGCTTCGCCGTGAACGAGATCGTCCAGGCGAGCGCAGCCCACAGCATGAAGGCCGGGATGAAGCCTGCGGCGAACAGGCGCCCGATCGAGACCTGGCCGACCGTGCCGTAGAGGATGAAGCCGATACCCGGCGGAATGATCGGCGTCATGAGCGAGCCGAAGGAGAGGATGGCCGCGGCATAGCCCTTCGAGAAGCCGCGCTTCACCATCTCGGCGCCAAGCATGCGCGTCTGCATCGCCGCGTCCGCGATGCACGAGCCCGACACTCCGCCCATGAGCGTGGCGAGGGCGATCGAGACCTGGCCGAGGCCGCCTTTCAGCCTGCCGGTAAGCACGGCGGCGAGGTCGAGCAGCCGCTGCGTGATCCCGGAATGATTCATGATATTGCCGGCCATGATGAAGAGCGGCACGGCGAGCAGCGCGAAATTCTGCGTCTGCGACACGGTGAGCTGGATCGGGATGGTCGCCGGGAGCTCGGTGTGCTGCATGAAATAGAGGCACCCCGAGATGCCGATCGCGAAGGCGACCGGCATGCCGATCGCGAGCAGCACGACGAACGCCGCCACCACGAGCAGCATCAGGCGAACTCGAGGCGGATCTTGCGCATGGTCGTGATGAGTAGCAGCGCTGCGCCGACCGGCATGCTGATCGTCACCCACGAGTAGCTGATCTCCGGGATTCCCTGGAAGCTGCGCTCGCGGCTGATCCACGAAAGCCAGGTACCCGCGCCGATCACGTAGACGAGGAACAAGGAAATGATGCCGTAGTTCACGAGGCGGCACGATTTCTGAGCCGCGGGCGGCAGCCGGTCGGTGAGGAGCTCGATCGCCATCAGGCTGTTGCGCCGCCAGGCGACGTCGGCGCACAGGAAGCAAGCCCAAGCGAAGAAGCAGGTGGCGAAATCCACCGCCCAGTTGACCGGGTGCTGGAAAAGGCGCGCCAGCCCCCCGGCGAAGATCAGCGCCACCATGAGCATGAGCAGTAGCGCGGCGAGCACCGCTTCCGCCGCGCACATGCGCTCATAGAGCCGCGCCATCTACTGCTTGCCAATCTCCTTATGGACCTGGCGCTTCGCGTCCTGGATCTTGAGCGCCTCGTAGGCCTTTTCGCCCGCCTGACGGAACGCCTTGAGGTCGACGTCCTCGACGACCGTCATGCCGCGCTTCTTCAGGTCGTTCTCGACTTCGTCCTCGAGCTTGAAGATGCGGCGCGAAGTGTCCTCACCGGCCTTGTCGCATTCCTCGACCAGGATCTGCTGGTACTCCTTGGGCAGGCCGTTGAACCACTTCGCGCTCACCACTTCGAAGTTGATCAGCATGATGTGCCGCGTCTCGTTCGCGAACTTGAGCACCTCGTAGAACTTGCCGCCCGGGATGTTGTTGTAAACGAGCTCGACGCCGTCGATCGCGCGCTGCTGCAGGCCCGGGTACATCTCGGTGAACGCCATTGCCACCGGCGTTGCGCCGAGCGCGCGGATCGACTCCTGCCAGATAGGCGCGGGCGGGGTGCGGATCCGGAGCCCTTTGAGATCCTCGGGCTTGCGGATCGGCTTGTTGGTGAAGAAGTGGCGGTAGCCCTGCACCCAGCTGAAGGACAGCACCTTGAAGCCGAACTTGTCGGCGAGTTCCCGGTTCCACTTGATGACCGTGGGCGCCTTGCGCAGCTTCGCCACGTCTTCCAGCGTTTCGGCGAAGTAAGGTCCGTTCATCACCGCGATGCCGGGCACGTAGTTGCCCATGCGCGCCGAGTCGGTGTTCTGCCCGATGTTGGCGCCCTGGCGGATCTGCTCGAGGATGTCCTCCTCCTTGCCGAGCTGGGCGCTGTGGAAGACCTCGATCTTGAGGCCGCCTTTGGTGCGCGCCTCGACCGCTTTCGCCCAGTTGAGGAAGCCCTCGTGGTAGGGTTCCTTCGGGCCGAGCACGTGGTTGAACTTCAAGGAATGCTTGGGCTGCGCCTGCGTGAGCGTGCACGCGAGGCCGAGAACGACTGCGACCAGCGCTTTCATCGAACGCCTCCTCCTTGTGGGGCTCTGATATTCTGCTTTTTGAAACAGCCTCTGAAGCGAATTCTCACTGTATGAAACAGCGCACGACTCATCAATCGCTCGAGCGCGGGCTGCGGCTGGTGGAGCTTGTGGCGTCGAACGGCGGCGCGACCAGCCTGGCCGAGGCGGCGCGCCGCACTGGGCTGCACCGCAGCACCGCGCACCACCTGCTGCAGACACTGGTAAGCCTCGGATATCTGCGTCAAGACGCCGAGACTCGCGGCTACGAGCTCTCCGCCAAGCCGTTCCAGCTCACCGGGCGCACATGGTCCCCCGAGCAGCTCGCCTCGATCGCGCAGCCTTACCTCGCCGAGCTCACGCGCCGCAGCGGCGAGGGCTCGAGTTTCTCGGTGTACCGCGACGGCGCGGTTACCGTAGTGGCGAAGCGCGAGCACGACGGCCCCGTGCGCGTAGTGCAGGACGTCGGCGCCTGCCGGCCGCTACATTGCACCGCGGTCGCCAAGGCGATCCTGCCTTGGCTGCCGCCGGCCGAGCTGTCGGGACTGCTTTCGCGCATGCGTTTTCCGCGTCACACTGCGAAGACGCTCGCCACGCGGACCGCGTTCGAGGCCGAGCTGCGCCGCGTGCGCGCCGCCGGCTATGCCATCGACGACGAGGAGCACATTGCCGGCATCCGTTGCATCGCCATGCCGGTGTTCGGGCATACCGGCCCGGCGCTCGGCTCGCTGTGCGCGCTCGGTCCGAAAAGCCGCATGACGTACCAGCGTCTGCGCGAGCTGCGCCAGCCGCTCGGCGAGCTCGCGGCGCAAGTTTCCCGCCGCCTGGGCTACGATGGCTGACATGATCGACCTTCGCTCCGACACTGTTACCCGCCCGTCGCCCGGAATGCGCAAGGCGATGCAAGACGCCGAGCTGGGCGACGACGTCTTTGGCGACGACCCGACGGTGAACCGCCTGCAGGCGCGCGCCGCCGAGATCTTCGGCTTTGAGGATGCGCTGCTTTTCCCGAGCGGCACGCAGTCGAACCTCGCGGCGCTGATGGGCCACTGCCAGCGCGGCGACGAGGTCATTCTTGGCATGGAGGCTCACAGCTACCGCTACGAGGCGGGCGGCGTCTCGGTGCTCGGCTCGATCCATCCGCAGGCGGTTCCGAACCGCGCCGATGGAACCCTGGATTTGAATGAAGTGGAATCCCTGATCAAGCCCGACGACCCGCACTTCCCGCGCACGCGGCTGCTCGCGCTGGAAAACACGATTACCGGACGGGTTTTGACCCGAGATTACCTCTCGAGGGCGGTCGAGCTTGCAAGGCGAAGAAATCTGTCCATCCACCTGGACGGCGCGCGGATCTTCAACGCCGCCACCGCGCTTGACATGAAGGTGAAGGACCTGTGCGCCGGCTTCGACTCGGTATCGTCGTGCCTTTCCAAGGGGCTCGGCGCTCCGGCGGGCACTGTGCTGCTTGGACGAAAAGAGTTTGTTCAAAAGGCGAGGCGCGCGCGGAAAATCCTCGGCGGCGGAATGCGGCAGGCGGGCGTCATTGCCGCGGCCGGGCTCTATGCGCTCGAGAACAACGTCGAAAGACTGAAGACAGACCATGAGAATGCGGAAAGGCTGGCGCGGGGCTTGCGCGAGATCGGGTTCGAGGTGCAGCTGAACACGAACATGGTGCTAGTCAAGATTGATGCGGCCACGGCTCAGCAGCTCGCGGCCAAGCTGCTTCAAGCTGAAATTCTTGTATTACCCCGCGCCCCGATGCGGCTGGTCACGCACCTCGACGTCGACGCCGCCGGCATCGAGCACGCGCTCGGCGCATTCAGGAGCTTCTTCGCAGCGCAAGCAGCCCGAGCAACGCCAGCGCGGTGAAGGCGGCGCCGGCGTAGAAGGTCCACGCCGCGCCATAGGCGTCCCACAATGCGCCGGCGATCACGCTGGCGAGAAGCATCGCGACCCCGGACACGAGATGGAACACGCCGAACGCGGTTCCGCGCAGGTCGGCGGGCGCGGCGTCGGCGACGAGGGTCGAGAGCAGCCCCTGGGTGAGGCCCATGTGCAGGCCCCAGAGCACGATCCCGGCGAAGAACAGCGTCCAGGAAGCCGACGATGCAATCACGAGGTCGGAGGCGATAAGCGCGACAAGGCCCCAGACCAAGAGGGCTTTTCGGTGGCCGCGGTCTGCCGCCAGGCCGGCGGGATACGCGGTCGCGGTGTAGGCGACGTTCATCACCACCAGGACGATCGGCACCATGGCAGCCGCGACGCCGAGGCTCTGCGCGCGCAGGACGAGAAACGCCTCCGAGAAGCGTGCGAGGGTGAGCACCGCGCCCACGGCGACGACCAGCCAGGTGCGCATCCCAATTCGATGAAAAGACTTGAACACAGGATGCTGCAGCGGCGCCACCGCGCCCGGCGGTTCCTCGACGAAGACGACGAGGACGATCACAGCCAGCACCGCCGGCACGAGCGCCCACCACAGCACGCTGCGCACGTCGCTCGCGAGCAGGAACATCAGGCCGATCGCGGCGAGCGGGCCGAGCACCGCGCCCACCGTATCGAGCGCCTGGCGCAGCCCGTAGGCGGCGCCGCGCGCGCCTTCGGGCGTGACGTCCGCGATAAGCGCGTCGCGCGGCGCGCCGCGGATTCCCTTGCCGACGCGGTCCATGAAGCGCGCTGCGAGCACGAGCGGCACCGATGCGGCGAGCGGGAAGAGCGGCTTCGAGAGCGCGGCCAAGCCGTAGCCGATCACGACGATCGGTTTTCTGCGTCCTAGCCGATCGGAAATCGCGCCGGAGAAAAGCTTCACGATCGAGGCAGTCGCCTCGGCAATGCCTTCCACCACGCCGACCGCCAGCATGCTCGCGCCGAGCACGGTCACCATGAGAACCGGAAGCAGGCTGTGGACGAGCTCGGAGGAGAGGTCCATTAACAGCGACACAGCGCCGAGCGCCCAGACTGTGCGCGGGATCCTCACGCCGAGTCGGGCTGCCCCGCTTCCTTGGGAGGTGGGCCGCCGCCGAACTGCGCCCAGGCAACCCCCGCCATCGTGATCGCGGCGCCGGCGAGCTTGAGCCAGGTGAAGGTCTCGCCGAGGGTGAGCCAGGCCATGACGCCCGCGACCGGCGGCATCAGGTACATGAAGGGCGCGCTGCGCGCGACGCCGCGCACGCTGTTCACCCAGGTCCAGAGCAGCCAGCCGAAGAAGGAGCAGATCACGAGCGCCCAGAAGAGCGCCGCCCAGATCGCGGGGCCGAACGCCGCGAGGTCGACTTCAGCCATATGGCGGTACGTGAACACGAGCATGATCGGCATCGAG
>DATFEI010000108.1:0-36502 GCA_035251315.1 Burkholderiales bacterium
GATCATGGACAGCAGCTTTTTCATTTCCCTCTCCTGGTTAATGTTCGAACACGGGCCGAGCCAACCTCCTCAGCTACCCGGCTGGAAATAACGCGCGAGCGGCGCAAGCGGTTGACCCCGGGGCCCGATCTCCCTGTGCGGCAACTGCGGGGCGCATTCTAACCATTTGTTTCCAAGAGTGTTTATAATTCCGGCCCCTATGGCCTACCAACACATCAAAATCCCCTCCGGCGGCGAGAGAATCAAGGTCAACAAGGACTTCTCGCTCTCCGTCCCCGACAACCCCATCATTCCCTACATCGAGGGCGACGGCACCGGCGTCGACATCACCCCGGTCATGCTGAAGGTGGTCGACGCCGCGGTGAAGAAAGCCTACGGCGGCAAGCGCAGGATTGTCTGGATGGAGATGTTCGCCGGCGAGAAGTCTTGCATGGTGTACGGCGAGAACGTCTGGCTGCCCGACGAAACCCTCGAGGCGGCCAAGGAATACGTCGTATCGATCAAGGGCCCGCTCACCACGCCGGTCGGCGGCGGCATCCGCTCGATCAACGTCGCGCTGCGCCAGGAGCTCGATCTCTACGTCTGCCTGCGTCCGGTGCGCTGGTTCAAGGGCGTGCCCTCGCCGCTCAAGGAGCCCGAAAAGGTCGACATGGTCATCTTCCGCGAGAACTCGGAGGACATCTATGCCGGCATCGAATGGCCGGCGAATTCTCCGGAAGCGAAGAAGGTCATCGACTTCCTGATCAAGGAAATGAAGGTCACGAAGATCCGCTTTCCGAACACCTCGGCCATCGGCATCAAGCCGGTGTCGGTCGAGGGATCGGAGCGCCTGATTCGCAGGGCGTACCAGTACGCCATCGACAACAAGAGAAAGTCGGTCACGCTGGTGCACAAGGGCAATATCCAGAAGTTCACCGAGGGCGGCTTTCGCGACTGGGGCTATCGCCTCGCGGTCAAGGAGTTCGGCGCGAAGCCGCTGGACGGCGGACCCTGGCACAGCTTCAAGAACCCCAAGGGCGGCCCCGACATCGTGATCAAGGATGTGATCACCGATGCGATGCTGCAGCAGGTCCTTTTGCGCCCGGCCGAGTACGACGTGCTCGCGACCACCAACCTCAACGGCGACTACATCTCCGACGGTCTCGCCGCCGAGGTGGGCGGCATCGGCATCGCGCCCGGGGCCAATTTGAGCGACACGGTCGCCATGTTCGAGGCCACCCACGGCACCGCGCCAAAATACGCCGGCAAGGACTACGTCAACCCGGGATCCGAGATCCTGTCCGCCGAGATGATGCTGCGCCACATGGGTTGGGTCGAGGCCGCCGATGCCATCATCCGGTCGATGCAGAAGGCGATCTCCGACAAAATCGTGACCTACGACTTCGCGCGCCAGATGCAGGGCGCCAAGCAGGTGTCCTGCTCCGGCTTCGGCCAGGCCATGATCGAAAGAATGTAGAAAAAGGCTTAAAGCAAAAGGCCGCCCGAGGGCGGCCTTTTTGTTTCCGGTGTTCTTCTAGACCTTTTGGATATTCGACGCCTGCTTTCCCTTCGGGCCCTGCACCACGTCGAAGCTCACCTTCTGACCTTCTTTGAGGGTCTTGAAGCCCGACATGTTGATGGCCGAGAAATGGGCGAACAGATCCTCGCTGCCGTCGTCCGGCGTGATGAACCCATAGCCTTTAGCGTCGTTGAACCACTTCACGGTGCCTGTTGCCATACTTTCTCCCTGATTGTTGATTGAGCAACCGGGCGTTTTGTACCCGTGCTATGCCTGAACCACGCCGCGCCGCCCTGTAATGGCAAACAGACAGCCTGTATCCAAACACAGGCGCCTTTTACGCGCCCCCATGGGGATTCGTCAAGACCCTGAAAGAAAGCCGTATTTCCGCACTGCGTGCTCTTCGTCGCATTGCACCGCCCCCCCACATTGATTAGGATAGGTCGCGGGCAGGCAACCGGAGGCCATGGCGCAGCACAAGGACGACACGATACTGGAGGCCCAGAAGGCGAAGCTGAAGCCTCCGCCGATGTTCAAGGTCATGTTGCTCAACGACGATTACACCCCGATGGAGTTTGTGGTGCTGGTGCTACAGAAGTTCTTCGCCATGACGCGGGAACGGGCCACCCAGGTCATGCTGAAGGTGCACCGGGAAGGCATCGGCGTGTGTGGGGTCTATCCCCGGGATGTGGCTTCCACCAAAGTGCAGCAAGTCGCGGCATACTCCCGGAAGCATCAACATCCTTTGCAGTGTGTAATGGAAGAGACGTGATACAAAGGACCGGCTAGGAAATGATTGCCCAGGAACTCGAAGTCAGCTTGCACATGGCGTTCGTGGAAGCGCGCCAGAAACGCCACGAGTTCATTACCGTCGAGCATCTGCTGCTCGCGCTGCTGGACAACCCGACCGCGGCCGAGGTGCTGCGCGCCTGCGGCGCAAACATGGACGAGCTGCGCAAGAATCTGACGCAGCACATCACTGAGCAGACCCCCCGCATCGCGGCCGACCGGGAAGTCGACACCCAGCCGACCCTCGGCTTCCAGCGCGTGATCCAGCGCGCCATCCTCCACGTCCAGTCTTCGGGCAAGAAGGAGGTCACCGGCGCCAACGTGCTGGTGGCAATCTTCGGCGAGAAGGACTCGCACGCGGTGTACTTCCTGCAGCAGCAGGGCATCGCGCGCCTCGACGTGGTGAACTACATCTCGCACGGCATCACCAAGACCCCGCAAGCGCACCAGGGCAAGAGCGCCGAGCAGGACGCCGAGCAGGAGAGCCAGGGCGAGGGCTCCAACAGCCCGCTCGACAACTACACCCAGAACCTGAACGCGCTCGCGCTCGCCGGCAAGATCGACCCGCTCATCGGCCGCGACAAGGAGCTCGAGCGCGTGGTGCAGACGCTGTGCCGTCGCCGCAAGAACAACCCGCTGCTCGTCGGCGAGGCGGGCGTCGGCAAAACCGCCATCGCCGAGGGGCTCGCGCGGCGCATCGTCGAGGGTAGCGTGCCCGACCTCCTCGCCAAGTCGACCGTCTACGTGCTCGACATGGGCGCGCTTCTCGCGGGCACGAAGTACCGCGGCGACTTCGAGCAGCGCCTCAAGGCAGTCTTGAAGCAGCTCGTGGACAACCCGAACGCGATTCTCTTCATCGACGAGATCCACACCGTGATCGGCGCGGGCGCGGCATCGGGCGGCACGCTCGATGCCTCCAACCTGCTGAAGCCGGTGCTTTCCACCGGGCAGCTCAAGTGCATCGGCGCCACCACTTACAACGAGTACCGCGGCGTATTCGAGAAGGACCATGCCCTCTCGCGGCGTTTCCAGAAGATCGACGTGGTGGAGCCCTCGGTCGACGAGACCGTCGAGATTCTGAAGGGGCTGAAGAGCCGCTTCGAGGCGCACCATAGCGTCAAGTACACGGCGAACGCGCTCACCACCGCGGCCGAGCTCTCGGCGCGCTACATCAACGACCGCCACCTGCCCGACAAGGCGATCGACGTCATCGACGAGGCCGGGGCGGCGCAGCGCATCGCCCCCAAGGCGAAGCAGAAGAAAGTCATCGGCAAGTCCGAGATCGAGGAGATCATCGCCAAGATCGCGCGCATCCCGCCGCGCAGCGTGTCGACCGACGACCGCAGCGCGCTCGCCAATCTGGACCGGGACCTGAAGGCGGTGGTGTTCGGCCAGGACCAGGCGATCGACGCGCTCGCCTCCGCGATCAAGATGGCGCGCTCGGGCCTCGGCAACCCGCAGAAACCGATCGGCAACTTCCTGTTCTCCGGGCCGACCGGGGTCGGCAAGACCGAGGTCGCGCGCCAGCTCGCCTACTGCATGGGCATCGAGCTCATCCGCTTCGACATGTCGGAGTACATGGAGCGCCACGCGGTCTCGCGGCTGATCGGCGCGCCGCCGGGATACGTCGGCTTCGAGCAGGGGGGACTGCTCACCGAGGCGATCACCAAGAAGCCCTATTCGGTGCTGCTCCTCGACGAGATCGAGAAGGCGCACCCGGACATCTTCAACGTGCTGCTTCAGGTCATGGACCACGGCACGCTGACCGACAACAACGGCCGCAAGGCCGACTTCCGCAACGTCTTGATCGTCATGACCACCAACGCCGGCGCCGAGTCGCTCGCGCGCACCCAGATGGGCTTCACGCCCTCGGTCAAGGTGGGCGATGAGATGGAGGCGATCAAGCGCATGTTTACGCCGGAGTTCAGGAACCGGCTCGACGCGATCATCTCGTTCCGGGCGCTCGACCACGAGATCATCCTCCGCGTGGTCGACAAGTTCCTGATGCAGCTCGAGGAGCAGCTCGCGGAGAAGAAGGTCGAAGCGCAGTTCACGCCCGAGCTCAAGCTCCATCTGGCGAAGAAGGGCTTCGACCCGCTGATGGGCGCGCGCCCGATGGCGCGCCTCATCCAGGACACGGTGCGGCGCGCGCTCGCCGACGAGCTGCTCTTCGGCCGCCTGCAGCACGGCGGGAAAGTGACCATCGACATCGGCGAGGACGAGAAGCTCAGGCTCAAGTTCGAAGAAGAGCCGGCCGCGGCGGTCACCTGACGGCTATCCATAAATAGCAGAAAAGCATTAAGGCCGCGCCCAGCGGCCTTTGCTTTTTTCTGGGCACAGGTTTAACTTTTGCGCCCGAGGGAGGATCCATGAAAACACCATTCGGCTTGGCGGCCACGTTGCTCCTTGCTGCCGCACCCGCAGTCGCGCAGGATACCGACGCGCGCAATCTCGCCTCCACCTGTGCCATCTGCCACGGCACCGGAGGCCGTGCGCTGCCCAACGCACCGCTGGTGGGGCTCGCCGGCATGCCGCGGGACCTGATTGCGAGCCAGATGCGCGCTTTCCGAGACGGCTCGAGGCCGGCCACCGTGATGCATCAAATCGCGAAGGGGTATACCGACGCGCAAATCGACGCCATGGCGGCCTGGTTCGCCGCGCAGAAGCGCTAGGGGACACCATGAGACGCAGAGACTTTCTCAAGCTGGCAGGCGCGACAGTCGCGGTGAACGAGCTGGGACTCGCCGGGTGTGCAACGCCCGCGCCCTCCAAGGCGCGCGTGGTGGTGATCGGCGGCGGCTTCGGCGGTGCAACCGCGGCCAAGCACATCCGCATGTGGGATCCGTCGATCGACGTCGTGCTGATCGAGCGCGACACGAGCTTCGTCTCCTGCCCGATCTCCAACGCGGCGCTCGCAGGCTTCACGACCGTGCAGGAGCTCACCCACAACTATGACGGCCTGCGCCGCCACGGCGTGACTGTCGTGCACGACGAGGCCGTAGCCATCGACGCGGCGAAGAAAACCGTGCGCCTGGCGCGCGGTGGCGACGTGGCCTACGAACGGCTCATCGTGTCGCCCGGCATCGACTTCAACTTCAGCGACGTGCGGGGCTACGAGGCGGCGATGCGCAACGGCGCCGTGCTGCATGCCTGGAAAGCCGGCGCGCAGACCGTGGCGCTGCGCCAGAAGCTAGAGCAGATGCGCGACGGCGGTGTCTACATCCTTTCCGTGCCGCTCGCCCCGTACCGCTGCCCGCCCGGACCTTACGAGCGCGTGAGCGTGGTGGGGGCGTATTTCAAGAAAGCAAAGCCGCGCTCGAAGGTGCTGCTGCTCGACGCGAATCCGGACGTGACCTCCAAGGGGCCGCTCTTCAAGCGCGCCTGGAGCGAGCTTTATGCCGGCATCGTCGAGTACCGCGGCGGCGCCAACGTGGTGGCGGTGGAAGGAGGCGCCGTGCGCACCGAGTTCGACACCATCAAGGGCGACGTGCTGAACGTCGTGCCGCCGCATCGCGCGGGCGATATCGCCGCCAAGTCGGGGCTCATCACCACCAACAACCGCTGGTGCGACGTCGACTGGCGCACGATGGAGTCGAAGGCGGTCAAGGGCATCCACGTCCTTGGCGACGCAACGCTCTCCGCGCCCGGCATGCCGAAATCGGCCAGCATGGCGAACAACCACGCGAAGATCGCCGCCGCGGCGATTGTCCAGCTCCTCAACGGCCGCCAGCCCGCGCCGGTGAAGATCCTCAACACGTGCTACAGCCTGGTCGCGGAGAAAGAAGCAATCCGCGTCTCCTCGGTCCACGAGTGGAGCGATGCGCAAGGCACCCTGGTGCCGGTGAAAGGCGCGGGCGGCGTGTCCGCCGCGCGCAGCGAAGCCGAGGCAACCTATACGTGGAATTGGGCCCGCAACATCTGGGCCGACTCTTTCGCCTAACTCCTCCCTGTGCTCCCGAAGCCGCCGGCGCCGCGCGCGCTGGCGGCGAATTCCTCCACCACCTCGAACTCGACCTGCACCACCGGCACGACGATCATCTGCGCGATGCGGTCGAGAGGTTGGATCGTGAAGGCGCTCTTGCCGCGGTTCCATACCGAGATCGTCAGCGGCCCTTGGTAGTCGGAGTCGATGAGCCCGACCAGATTACCGAGCACGATGCCGTTCTTCGCGCCGAGGCCTGAGCGCGGCAGGATGACGGCAGCGTAGCCCGGATCAGCCACATGAATGGCAATGCCGGACGATACGAGCTGGCTTTCGCCGGGCCCGAGCACAAGTTCCCTGTCAACGCAGGCCCGCAAGTCGAGGCCGGCAGCACCCGCGCTCGCGTAATGCGGCAGCATGCCGCGGATCCTCTCGTCGAGGACCTTGACTTCGAGCTTCCTCATTTCACCGCGTTTTTCTGCTGCAGCATGCCCGCAACGTGCTCCAGGAGCTTGCGCGCCAGCTCGAGCTTCGGCCCGCGGCCGAGCGGGTGCTCGCCGCTCGCGTCATAGAGCGTGATGGCGCTGGCGTCGGCACCGAGGGCGTCCTGCGCCAGGTTGCCGACGATCAGCGGCAGCTTTTTCTTGGCCAGCTTCGCTCTTGCGTTGTGCGCCAGGTTCTCGCTCTCCGCGGCGAAGCCCACGCAGAACGGGGGCGTCGGCAGCGCGGCAACCCAGGCGAGGATGTCCGGGTTCTCCTCGAGCTCAAGCGAGAGGTGGCCGTTGCCTTTCTTGATTTTCTGCGAGGCGGGATTCTTGACCCGGTAATCGGCGACCGCAGCGACGGAGATGAAAATGTCAGCGTCCTTTGCATCCTTCTTCACCGCGTCGAACATCTCGCGCGCAGTACGCACGTCGACGCGTGACACGCCGGCCGGGGTGGGCAGCGAAACCGGGCCGCTGATCAGCGTCACGTCAGCACCGGCTTCACGCGCGGCGCGCGCGACCGCGTAACCCATCTTCCCCGAGCTCGGGTTCGTGAGGATGCGAACCGGGTCAATCGGCTCCTCGGTCGGACCCGCCGTGACGACGACGCGCTTGCCCCGCAGTTTCCCCTCTAGACGCTGCGGCTGAAAAAAAAACCGTATGTCGGCCAAGATGTCGGCGGGCTCGGTCATGCGGCCCATGCCCATCTCCCCGCAAGCCTGGCCTCCGGACGCGGGCCCGACGATCTGTATGCCGTCGCCGCGCAGCGTTTCGGCATTACGCACGGTCGCCGGGTTCTGCCACATCTCCACGTTCATCGCCGGCGCCACCATCAGCGAGCAGCGCCGCGCCACGCAAAGCGTGGACAGCAGATCATCGGCGAGGCCGTGCGCGAGCTTCGCCATGAAGTCGGCCGATGCGGGCGCGACGACTATCAGTTCCCGATCGCGCGAGAGCTCGATATGCCCCATTGCGTCGTTGACGCGGGCATCCCAAAGATCCGTCCACACCGGCTGGCCGGAAAGCGCCTGGACAGTCGCGGTACCGATGAAGTGCGTCGCCGCCTCGGTCATGGCGATCCGCACGTCCGCACCGTCCCTCACCAGCAGGCGAGTGAGCTCGGCGGCTTTGTACGCCGCGATGCCGCCGGTGATGCCGAGAAGAATCCGCTTTCCGGTCAACCCCATTGAACCGACCCTCGTTAAGGGGGAAACGATTCTATAAGGGAAACCCCGGACATGGCGATTTCAGACTGGTCCGTTGACCGGCGGCCACGGGAGCGGCTGCTTGCCAAGGGCCCGGACTCGCTGCGGGATGACGAGCTGCTCGCCGTACTGCTGCGCACCGGTGTGCATGGCAAGAGCGCCGTGGATCTCGGCAACGATCTTCTTGCGCGCTTTGGCAGCATCACGCGGCTGTTATCCGCGGGACCGGAACTGCTCGAGATAAAGGGACTCGGCCAGGCCAAGATGGCGCAGTTCGCGGCTGCAATCGAGCTGGCGCGTCGCGCCATGGCGGAGGAATTAAGGGAGCGAAGCGCGCTCACTTCCCCGGGCGCTGTGCGCGACTACTTGCGCGTCGCGCTCGGCCATCGGCCCCATGAGGTCTTCGTCTGCATCTGGCTCGATGCGCAACACAAAGTCATCGGCATCGAGGAGGCATTCCAGGGAACGCTGACGCAGACCAGCGTTTATCCGCGCGAGATCGTGAAGCGTGCGCTCGCGCGGAATGCGGCAGCGGTGATCTTTGCGCACAACCATCCCTCCGGAGTCGCCCAGCCCAGTCACTCCGACGAGCTCCTCACGCGCGAGCTCAAAGAGGCGCTCGCGCTGGTGGGGGTCAAGGTGCTCGACCACTTCATCGTCGCGGGCAACCAGGCAATCTCCTTCGCGGAGCGTGGATTGGTATAGTAGAATCGCCGCCTTTCGCAACTCAGGCAAACCGCCTCCGGAGCACCCGATGTCCCGTGTCTGCCAGGTCACCGGCAAGAAGCCGATGAAGGGCCACTACGTCTCGCACGCCAACAACAAGACCACGCGCACTTTCGAGCCCAACCTCCATTACCGGCGTTTCTGGGTCGAAAGCCAGAACCGCTGGGTGCGCTTGCGCGTCTCCACCGCAGGTCTGCGCCGCATTGATAAGCTTGGCGTTGAAGCCGTGCTCGCTGAAATCAAAGCCAGAAAGAAGGCCTGACCATGCGCGAAAAGATCAAGCTGGAGTCCTCGGCCGGCACCGGCCACTTCTACACCACCACGAAGAACAAGCGCACCACGCCCGACAAGCTGGAGATGAAGAAGTACGATCCCAAGGCGCGCAAGCACGTCCTCTATAAAGAGACCAAGCTGAAATAGAAAAGCCCGCGCACGCGGGCTTTCTGGCGAGTGGGCCTCTTGCTACGCTAGCGCGTACGAGCGCAGGCGCTGCGAGAAATCCACGAGCGGCGCGATCCCGCTTGCTTCCGCGCGCCGACACCAGTCCTGCAGTTGGCGCAGCAGCTGCTCCTTGGAGGCGCTGGAGCGATCCCAAAGCGCCGCAAGCTCATGTCGCATGGCGAGCGCAGTGGCGAGCGCGCGGGAGTTCTTCAGTGCCTCGGCGAGCCGTGCGCGCTCGCTGCCGGCGGCGGCCTGCCCGCGGAGCAGCGCCCGCTTGAGAGAGCGCAGGAGCTCGGCGTCGCGCGGCGACCAGTGACGCAGCCGCTCGAGCTCTTCAGCATAGGTGCGGCGGAAGGACTTCGCATAGCGCGAGAGCACGTCGTAGCGGTTGGCGATCACCGCGTGCAACGTATCGAGGTCGACTGCGGGTTTCGGACGCGCGAAGCGCGGGGTCGGTGCAAGGCGCTTCACCGTCGCCAGGCCGAGCGACTCCAGGATGCAGATGTACATCCACCCGATGTCGAATTCGTACCACTTTGTGGAAAGCTTGGCCGAAGAAGCGAACGCATGGTGGTTGTTGTGCAGCTCCTCGCCGCCGATCAGGATGCCCCAGGGGACGATGTTGGTGCTTGCGTCGGGTACGTCGTAGCTGCGGTAGCCGAAGTAATGTCCGATACCGTTGATGACGCCGGCCGCCCAGAACGGAATCCAGGCGATCTGCGTCAACCAGATCAACGCCCCCGGAACCACGCCGAAGATGAGCAGGTTCGCCAAGAGGAGCAGTAAAACTCCGGGAAGCGAGTGCGGCGTATAGACATTGCGCTCCAACCAGTCGTCGGGCGTTCCGTGCCCGTAGCGCTCCAGCGTCTCGCGGTTATACGCCTCCTTGACATAGAGGAATACGCCCAGCCAGAGCACCCGATTGATTCCGTAGATCTGCGGGCTGTGGGGATCCTCGGCGGTCTCGACCTTCGCGTGGTGCTTGCGGTGGATTGCAGCCCATTCCTTGGTGACCATGCCGGTGGTAAGCCACAGCCAGAAGCGGAAGAAGTGCGCCGCGATGGGATGAAGCTCGAGCGCGCGATGCGCCTGGCAACGATGCAGGTAGATCGTGACCGACGCGATCGTCACGTGGGTCAGCGCGAGAGCGGCAATCACGTACCCCCACCAAGGGAGGTCCAGCAGGCCGGAAAAAAGCATCAGGTCAGGTTTGTCCTGGTTATGGGTTGAGGAGCGGCCGCCATTTTACGCGAATGCGCCATGCCTGGCCCCACTTCCTAAGCGCCTTTGGCAAAAGGGCTTTTTTCAAAGGCGGCCGCGTAGAAGCCGTCGGTGCCGTGCAGGTGGGGAAAAAGTCGCAGCTGCTCGCCGGTACTCAATTCGATGCGCTGCGCCGCGAGCAGTTCCGCACAGGAAAGCGCAATGAAGTCGGGGTGCTCGCGCTGGAACTGGGTGCTGACCGCCTCGTTCTCTTCCTGCAGGATGCTGCAGGTAGCGTAGACGAGGCGTCCGCCGGGCTTCACCAGCCGCGCCGCGGCACCGAGGATGTTGCGCTGCTTCGCCGCCAGCTCGGTGATCGCGCCCGGGTCGTGCCGCCATTTCAGGTCGGGGTTTCGCCGAAGCGTGCCGAAGCCGCTGCAGGGCGCATCGACGAGCACGCGGTCCAGCTTTCCCGCGAGCCGTCTTGCGCGCGCCTCGTCCTCACCCAGCACAAGGGTGTGAACGTTGGTGACTCCCGCGCGCGCGGCGCGGGGCGCGAGCGCCGCCAGGCGCTTGGCCGAAGTATCCATGGCATAGATACGGCCGGTGCCACGCATCAGCATGGCGGCCGCGAGCGTCTTGCCGCCCGCGCCGGCGCAGTAATCGGCGATCATCTCGCCGCGCCGCGGCGCGAGCAGCCAGGCAAGCAGCTGGCTTCCTTCGTCTTGCACTTCGACCAGGCCCTCTGCGAATAGCCGGTGGCGATTGATCGCAGGTTTTCCGGCAAGCCGCAGTCCCGCGGGCGAGTATGGCGTCGGGGCAGCGTGCAAGCCGTCGGCGGCAAGCTCGGCCTGCGCCGCGCTGCGGTCGATCCGCGCCAGGTTGACGCGCAGGTCAAGCGGCGCCGGATTCAGCAGGCCGTGCGCGATGCGCAGCGCCTCTTCGACGCCCTGCTCGCGCGTCAGGCGCTCCCACAGCCAATCGGGCAGGTCGGCGCGGATGGCGGCGGGCAGCGCGTCCCGGGATGCCTGACGCAGATTGCGCAGCAGGCTTTCGTCGAAAACACCCTCCAACACCCGGCCCGACAGGCCCTGCACCCGCATTAACGCCGCGGCGAGCAGCGCCTCCGCGTTCGCCGACCCGGCGGCAGCTTCGAGCGAGCGCTTGCGCCGCAGCACGGCGAACACCGCCTCGGCGATGAAGGCGCGCTCGGCCTGCCCGAGCTCGCGGTGGTTGCGGAAGTAGCGCGACAGGATCGTGTCCGCCGGGGCGTCGAAGCGCAGCATCCCCGCGAGCGCTGCGCAGGCATGCGCGATGACCGCGCGGGTGATCCTCACCGAACGATACGCGTCGCCATGTGCTCGAAGCGCGTGCCGTCGTGCTCCAGGATCACGATGCGCACCGGCAGGTAGCCGAGATCCGCCGCCAGCCAGATCTCCGACACGTCGCCGGATTCGTCCTTGCGGCGGATCAGCTTCACCGCGTCGAACTCGCCCGCTGGCGTCGCGAGCCGCTCGCGACCGTTGGGCTTGTACGTGTGCTGCGACATCCCGCGCCCGTCGGCGATGTACAAGCTGACCGGCTCGCCTTTCTGCGAGAAATAGCTCAGCGCGAGCAGGAACGAGAGCCGATCCTGCGTACCCGCCGCCAGCGGCTCGGTGCGCGTCTCGCCCTTGTAGCGCCGGGTGATGGTGTTCGCGCTCCAGTCGAACCAGACTCGCTGCGTGTCGCGGCCGCTGCGCTCGTCTACGAACTCGCGCGGCCGCGGCCCGGCGGAAGCGAGCTCGCCCTTGCTCACGCGGGTGGCGCGGCCGAGAAGCCGGTAGATTCCGCGGCCCTTCCACGTCTCGGTGAGCTCGTAGGCCCCGTTGCCGTGCTCCAGGCGATCGACCACCTCGGCCATGACGCTGCCGTTGTGCGTAAGCTCGTAATGAATCTCGACGCGCGCCGGTGGCGTGCTCTGCGCGGCCGCGGAGAGCGCGACCGGCAGGCTAATCAGCAGCCAGAACGAGCTGCGCATCATCACCCCGGACGCGGACGACGCCGTCTGCGAGCGCGAGCCTGCCCTCCAGGAACCAGCGGACCGCCCGCGGATAGATTACGTGCTCCTGCTTGAGCACGCGCGCGGCCAGCGCGGCGGCGTCGTCGCCGGAGCGCACCGGCACCGCCGCCTGCGCCACGATCGGGCCGTGGTCGAGCTCTGCGGTGACGAAATGCACCGTGCAGCCGTGCACCTTGACCCCGGCCGCGAGCGCGCGCTCATGGGTGTGCAAACCGGGAAAGGCAGGCAAGAGCGAAGGATGGATGTTGAGGAGCCGCTCGCGGTAGCGCCCAACGAATCCCGGCGTCAGCACGCGCATGAAGCCCGCGAGCGCCACCAGACGAGGCGCGAAGCGCTCGATCTCCGCGGTGAGCGCGGCGTCGAAGTCTTCGCGCGCCGCGCGGCCGCGATGGTCCACGACCCGCGTCGCGATGCCGCGCGCCTCCGCGATCGCGAGGCCTTCGGCGTCGGCGCGGTTACTGATGACCGCGCTCACCGGCACTCCGGCGTCGAGGAGCGCTTGCATGTTGCTGCCGCGCCCGGAGATGAGGACGACGACCAAGCTAGAACACCACGTCGGCGCGATAGCCGTCGGCTTCGAGGAGCGCGAGCACGCCCTTGTCGCCGTAAAGGTGCAGCGCACCGAGAGCGACGAACGCACCGCCGCGCCGCAGCTCGCGCTGCATGCGAAAGGCCATCACCACACTGCGGTCGTACACGACGCGCTTGGTCATCACCGCTTGGTGCGCCGCGATTGCGGGGTGCCGCGCGATGAACTGCTCGCGCAACCGCCAGATCGCCGCCAGGTCACGCTCGAGGTACGCCTCCATCGTGCGCTCGGCGAGCTCAAGGAGCTCGTCGCGATGCGCGAGACTATGCTTGAGGAGCGCGATCTGCGACTCCATCGGGAACTCGTCGAACGTAAAAATCTGCTCCTCGACGCCTTCGATCTGATGCAGCGGCAAACGACGCGCGCGCGCGCGCTCGAGCAGCTGGCTGTCGAGCGGCGCGCCCTGCTCCGCGCGCCTGGGATTGCGCAGGTTGAGCAGCACCCCCCAGGGCTTGAGCTTGTTCACCACCTCGCGGGGAAGGCCGATGGGCGTCAAGTGCTCCACCGCGCGCTCGAAGTCCTCCGCGCCGATTTTCTCGGCAAGCGTCTGCCGGTCGAGGAACATCGCCGCCTCGAGGAAGCGGCTGCGCGAATACGGGTCGGGGACGAATTCGAGCATCAGGCTCGTCGCCGCGTCGAAGCGCTGCCGCACCACCGCCGGCAGCTCGGCAAGCCGCGGATCGGGCACGTGGATCGTGCCGTAGATGTGGCTCGCCGGAACGCCGTCCTTCGCGACACGCCATAGCAGCCCGCGGCCGAATCTCTCCTCGACCGCGGCATGGACGCCAAACCCCATGACCGCGATACTTCCGAGGATGAACTGGCGACGCTTCATCGGCCCGGCCCGATCATGGCGTCGGCGCGCACCCAGCGCTCGAAGTCCGCGGCGCTCACGTAGCCGAGGGCCAGCGCCGCCTCGCGCAGCGTGGTGCCCTCGCGATGCGCCTTCTTCGCGATCTCGGCGGCGCGGTCGTAGCCGATGTGCGGCGCGAGCGCCGTCACCAGCATCAGCGAGCGCTCGAGCAGCTCGCGGATGCGTGCCTCGTTCGGCTCGACGCCGCGCGCGCAATGCTCCTCAAAGGAACGGCAACCGTCGGCGAGCAGGCGCGCGCTCTGCAGGAAAGCGTGGATGATCATCGGCTTGTATACGTTCAGCTCAAAATGCCCCGATGCGCCTCCGATCGCCACGGCAACGTCGTTGCCGATCACCTGCGCGCACAGCATGGTCAACGCCTCGGCCTGGGTCGGGTTGACCTTGCCCGGCATGATGGAGCTGCCCGGCTCGTTCTCCGGGATCCGCAACTCGCCCAGGCCCGAGCGCGGCCCAGAGCTGAGCAGCCGGACGTCGTTCGCAATCTTCGAAAGCGCCGTCGCCAGCGTCTTGAGCGCCCCGTGCGCGAAGACGAGCGGCTCGTGGCCTGCCAGGGCGGCGAACTTGTTCTTCGCCTCGGCGAACGCAAGCCCGGTCTCGCGCGCAAGTCGCCGGCACACCCAGGCAGCGAATTCCGGGTGCGTGTTCAGGCCGGTGCCGACCGCCGTGCCGCCGATCGCGAGCTCGTAGAGCGGTGGCAGCGCCGCGCGCAGCGCGCTCTGCGCCTGCTCGAGCTGCGCCACGTAGCCGGAAAACTCCTGCCCGAGAGTAAGCGGCGTCGCATCCTGGAGGTGAGTGCGTCCGATCTTGATAATCGAAGCGAAGGCTTCGCGCTTCTCCGCGAGCGTGGAGCGCAAAGCCTCGGTCGCCGGCAATACGTCCTCGCGCAACGCACGCGCCGCGGCAACGTGCATGGCGCTCGGAAATACGTCGTTTGACGACTGGCCGAGATTCACGTCGTCGTTCGGATGCACCAGGCGCTTCTGCCCGCGCTCGCCGCCGAGAAGCTCCGAGGCGCGATTCGCGAGCACCTCGTTGACATTCATGTTGGTCTGTGTGCCCGAGCCGGTCTGCCAGACGACCAGTGGAAACTCGCCGTTGTGCCGGCCGGCGAGCACTTCGTCGGCCGCGCGCTGGATGGCTTCAGCCTTGTCCTTTGCAAGAAGATTCAGTTCCGCGTTCACAGCAGCGGCTGCCTTCTTGACCAGCGCCAGGGCGTAAATGACCGGCAACGGCATGCGCTCGCCCGAGATGCGGAAGAAGCGCCGGCTGCGCTCGGTCTGCGCGCCCCAAAGCCGGTCGGCTGGCACTTCGATAGTGCCGAAGCTGTCCTTTTCGAGCCGGGAGCCGCTCATCGCGGCCTAATGTTACTGCGGCTGCTTCTGTCTCTGCCCCTCGATCTCGGCGTGGACCTTGGTCATGTCGAGCGCCTTGGCCTCGGTAATCACCTGCTCGAGCGCCTGGCCGGGAAGCGCGCCCGCCTGCTGAAACAAGATCACCTTCTCGCGGAATACCATCAGCGTCGGGATCGAGCGGATGTTGAACGCGCCAGCGAGCTCTTGCTGCTCGTCGGTGTTTACCTTTGCGAACACAACGTCCGTATGCGCCTCCGAGGCTTTCTCGTAGACCGGCGCGAAACCGCGACACGGCCCGCACCATGGCGCCCAGAAGTCCACGATCACCATGGGGTTCTCGGTGACGGTCTTCTCGAAGTTCTCTTTGGTGAGCTCGACGGTGGCCACGAGTGTCCTTTTACGAAAAGGGCGGCAGTGTACTCTAGACAGCCATGTACGTCGGCCGGTTCGCGCCATCGCCCACCGGCGCACTGCATTTCGGCTCGCTGGTTGCGGCGCTCGCGAGCTGGCTCGATGCCAGGGCGGCCGGCGGGCGCTGGCTGGTGCGCATCGAGGACCTGGACGCTCCGCGCATCCAGGCAGGCGCAGCGGAAGACATCCTGCGCACGATCGCCCGTCTCGGGCTCGAATGGGACGGCACAGTCGCCTATCAAAGCCGGCGTCTGCCGCTCTATCGGCAAGCGCTGGAGAAGCTTGCCGAATACACGTACTGGTGCGCTTGCACACGACGTGAAATCGCCGATTCCTCGCTCGGCCTAGCTGCGGACGGCGCGCAGATCTACCCGGGCACATGCCGCAACGGAGTCGCTCCAGGCAAGTCGCCCCGCGCCTTGCGCATCAAAACCTCGGGCAGCGTCGCGTTCACGGACCGGCTCCAGGGCCGGCAAGAGCAAGTGCTGGAGCGCGACGTCGGCGACTTCGTCCTGTATCGCGCCGATGGGCAGTTCGCCTATCAGCTAGCCGTGGTGGTGGACGACGCCGAGCAAGGGGTCACCGACGTGGTGCGCGGGGCGGACTTGCTCGACTCGACGCAGCGGCAGCTCTATCTGCAGCAGCAGCTCCGCTATCCTCAGCCGCGTTATTTGCACATTCCCGCCGCGGTGAACGCGGCCGGCGAGAAGCTCTCCAAGCAGACCGGCGCGCTACCCGTGGCGAAAGGCACAGTCGACTTGCGCCGCGCGCTTTCCTTTCTCGGCCAGCCGCAGACCGAGGACCTCGGAGAAGCGGTAGCCAACTGGAACCCGACGCTTATCGCGCAGCAGCGCGCCCTGGACGCAGCACGGTAAGCAACGCCGCGAGGATGAGCCCGAGCGCCGCGTATTCCGCCCACGCCGGACGCTCGCCGAGGAAGAGCATCCCGCACACCACCCCCACCACGGGGATGAGCAGCATGCTGATCGAGAACACGCTGACGGGCACCGAGGTGGCGATCTTGATCCACGCCCAGTGGGCGAACGCGAACGCGATCAGGACGTTGTAGGCGGTGCCGAGCCAGGCCGCGACACCCACGTTCCGAAGAGCGCCCCAGTCGTCGAAGATCAGTGCGCCAGCGAAGATGGGTACTCCGCCGAGCAGCATGATCCACGCGGTGTAAAGACCGACCGGGAGGCGCACGGGAAAACGCTTCTGCAGCACCGTACCGAGCGCCCATGACAGAGCCGCGCCGAGCACGAGCAGCGAGCCGAGCGGCGCGCGGCCCAAGCCGGCGAAGCTCTCTGCGAGCAGCAGCGCGAGCCCGCCAAGGCCGAGCGCGAGGCCGGCGAGCTTGGCGCGGGTGATGCGCTCGCCGAGCAGCCACACTGAGAGCGGTACTGCCCACACCGGCATGGTGTACGCGAGGATCGCGGCGCGGCCCGAAGGGATCATGCCGACCCCGAAGGCGATCAGCATGTTCCAGCTCGTGATGTTGAGAAGCGCGAGCATCCACAACCGGCGCCACTGCCCGCTCGGAAGAACGAGGCGCTGTCCGCCTGCGCGCAGGGCGGCGAAGAGCACCGCCGCGCCTAGCCCCAGGCACAGGCTGCGGAAGGTCCACGGCGGGACTTGGGCCAGCGCGACCTTCATCGCCGTCCAATTGAAGCCCCAGGCGAGCGTGAGGCTGGCGAGCACCCACCACAGCCGCTTTGGCAGGTGGTCGGGTTCTGCGCTCACCTCGCAACCCGCAGCGGCATCGCTTTCATTCCGCGCAGGACCATCGAATCCATCCACTGCGGCTCGGCCGCGATCTGGAGCCGCCGCCAGCGCGCGAGCACGCCGGGCAGCACGATCTGCCCTTCCAGCCGGGCGAGCGGGAAGCCGAGACAGATGTGGGCGCCGAAGCCGAAAGTGAGGTGCGGCACGCCGTTGCGCCGCAGATCCAGTCGGTCGGGCTCCGGGTACGCGCGCGGATCGCGGTTTGCCGCGTTCATGAGCAGGAACACGCGCTCGCCCGGCCGCAGCGCCTTGCCGTACAGGGTATGCGGCTCCTGCACGATGCGCACCTGGGCGCCGATCGGCCCGTCGTAGCGCAGCAGCTCCTCGACCGCGGCCGGAGCGAGCGACGGGTCGGCGCGCAGCTTCTCAAGCTCACCCGGAAAAGCAAGCAGCGCACGCAGCCCGTTGGCGAGGTGATGCGTGGTGGTCTCGTGCCCAGCGAAGAGCAAGAGCATGCAGGTCGCAATGAGCTCGTCCTCCGACAAGCGCTCGCCGCCTTCGTCGAGGGCCACGAGCTCGGTCAAGAGATCGCGCTGCGGCGCTGCGCGCCGCGCACTCACGAGCTCGCGGAAGATATCCGCCATCTCGCGGGTCGCCGCGGCCGCTCGCTCGTACTTCTCCGGCACATCGCGTGAGCTACCGATGAAAAGCGCCATCTCGTCGGACAGCCGCTTGAGGCGCCCGAGCTCGTCTCGCGGGACGCCGAGCATGTCCATGATCACCAGCGCGGGCAGCGGCCCGGCGAAGTCGGCGATGAAGTCGAACTCTCTACGCTCGCCGATCGAGTCGAGCAGCCACTGGGTCAGTGACTCGATGTTCGGGCGCAGGGCGTGCATCGATCGCACGTGGAACACCTTCGCCGCAAGCCGGCGCAGGCGAGTGTGGTCGGGCGGGTCGCGGAATACCATCCACAGCGTGAGATAGTGCGCGAGCTCGGCGAGGCGTTGCGCTTCGGCTGGTGGCAACGTGGCGAAGAACGGCCGCAGGCGGTCGGACGACATGCCTGCCGTGTCGAGGCACACTCGCTTTACGTCGTCGTATCGCGTCAGCACCCAGGCCCGGAGCCGGGGGCTCCAATGGGCCGGATCCTCGTCGCGCAGGCGCGCGTAGAGGCGAAACGGATCGGAAAGAACCTCAGGATCGTTCGGCCTGTAGTCGAGAGTAACCACTAACTCTAATATTCGTAGTTGATGTTGCTATGCACAAAGGTCTTGACTTTACAGACCATCGGTCTAAAATTCGTTTTGCTGCAATGCACAAAACCAGATTTCTACAGACCCTCAGGAGAAACGAAATGTACGTGACCCCGGAACAGATTCAAACCGCCAATAAGGCGAATGTCGAGGCTCTGCTCGCCGTGGCGAACGCTCAGTTTTCGGCCCTCGAAAAGCTGGCCAACATCAGCGCGGGCGCCGTGAAGAGCGCGTTCGAAGACTCGATTGCCAATACCCGTGCCCTCCTGGGCGCGAAGGACGTGCAGGAGTTCGTGACGCTGCAGAACGCCTTTGCCCAGCCCGCGATGGAGAAGGCGATTGCCTATTCGAAGAGCGTGTACGAAGTCGCGACCGAAGCGAACGCCGAGCTCAGCAAGGTTGCCGAGCGCCGTGTCGCCGAGTGGAACGAGAACTTCGTCAACATGCTGGACAAGGTATCGAAGAACGCCCCGGCCGGCTCGGACGTCGCGGTCGCCGCGATCAAATCGATGCTTGCCGCCGGCAACTCGGCCTACGACAACCTCACCAAGGTCGCGAAGCAGGCGACCGAAATCGCGGAAGCTAACGTCACGGCCGCGACCGAGACGGTGAAGGGCCTCGCGAAAGCAAAAAAGGCCGCCTAAGCGCCAAACCGGGCCCAGCCAAGGCCCGATCTAGCGCAGGAAGCAGGAAGCAGGAAGCAAAAAAAAGGAAGCAAAAAAAAGCCCGCCGCTAAGGCGGGCTTTTTATTTGTAGGGAAAGCCCGCCGCGCGCACGAGCCGGCGCAGCTCCTGCATCGCCGGCTCCACCTGCACCGGCGGGCCGCGCACGCCGAGCTCGACGTGGATGCGGCTGCCGTCCGCGCCCATGGACGGCAAGCTGAAAACCTTGATGCCCTTGAAGCCAGCCTCGACCGCCGTCATCGCCGGAATGAGCTGGCTCTCGCCTGCCTCGAATACCAAGATAGAGCTTTCCGCCCATTCGTCCCGGTTGAAGAACTCTTTGTATTTCGTATCGAGCACCCACTCGATCATCGGCCAGGCCATCTGCGGGAAGCCGGGCACGAAATGATGGCCGCGCAGCGAGAAGCCCGGGATGCGGTTCACGGGGTTCGGAATCGCGTCCGCGCCGGCAGGGAACTCGCCCATCTGAAGGCGTTGCGGTGTCACCTCGCCGCCAAAGCGGGCCCGGATTTCTCGTTCCGCCTCCGGGTGAAGTCTCAAAGTAACACCTGATGCAGCGGCGGCACATTGCCGCGTGTGATCGTCGGGCGTCGCGCCGATTCCACCGAAGCTGAAGACGACGTCGCTCGAGGCAAAGCTGCGCCGCAGCGCCTCGGTCAGCCGGGCCGGGTCGTCGCCCAGGTACTGGGCCCAGGAAAGGCGCAGCCCCCGTTTGGCGAGGGCTGCAATCAGGAAGGAAAGATGCTTGTCTTCGCGCTTGCCAACGAGGATTTCATCCCCGATGATGAAAGCGCCGAACAATCAGGCTGCCTTCTTGCTCCAGCGCTGCAGGTCTTCCAGGCCCCCGATATGGCGGCCGTTGATGAAGATCTGCGGCACGGTGCCGCGCCCGGTGATGGCGCCGACAACGCGCGAGCGATCGCTGTGATCGAGCCTCACTTCGGAGTAAGCGTATCCCAGCTCCTTGAGCAGCGCTTTCGCTTTCGTGCAATAGCCGCAGCCCTCGCGGGTCAGGATCGCGACCTGATCGGGCTTCTTCGCCTTGGGATTGATGTAGTCGAGCATGGTATCGGCATCGGACACTTCGAACGGATCGCCGGGCTTCTCCGGCTCGACGAACATCTTCTCGATCACACCGTCCTTGACGAGCATGGAGTAACGCCACGAGCGCTTACCGAAGCCGAGATCGGTCTTGTCGACCAGCATGCCCATCTTCTCGGTGAATTCGCCGTTGCCGTCCGGCACCATCAGGATGTTGCCGCATTCCTGAGTCCGGGCCCACTCGTTCATGACGAAGGCATCGTTGACCGAAATGCACAGGATGCGATCGACGCCGTTCGCAAAAAACGCCGGCGCGAGCTCGTTATAGCGCGGCACGTGCGTGGACGAGCAAGTCGGGGTAAACGCCCCCGGGAGCGAGAACACTACCACCGTCTTGCCTTTGAAAAAGTCATCGGTAGTGATCGGTTTCCAATCCCCGCTTTCGGTGCGGGTGCGGAAGGTGGCTTGGGGAACCCTCTGGCCTTCACGGTTTTTTTGCAGCACTGTCCAATCCTTTCGAAAAAGAATGGACTCAGTTTAAAGAGGTGCGTTCCCTCCAGCCAATGCTTTGTTCGGATTGGATTCATAGCGAAGCTCAATCAGGGCGCCCAACAGATACCGGATGAACGCGAGCCCGAAGAGCACCGGCGCGAGGAGGTTGAGAAATGGGATGTAGCCCGCCAGGGCCAGCAGCAAGCCGAGACTGTAGAGCCCACCACGACGCTCGCGGAAGAGGCGGTGCATTTCGCCTTTGTCCGCGTGCTGGGAGACGGCGTCGTAGCGCAGAAGGCGCTGGTTAACCCAGGAAAGGATAGCGAGCACAGCAATAGGCCCGAGCGGCGGGACGAGCCATAGCGGTAGGCTTACGAGGAACAACAGCACCATGCCCGTCAGCGAGACGATGCCGTTCCAAATGCTGCCGGCGGTACCCCCACCCTGACGCCTCTCTGGAGACGGGGACATCTGGGCAGCGACGTGATCGACCATCTTGTCCATGCCGAAGATGCCCAGCAGGAAGAGCGCTGTCAGGTAGACCAGTGGAAAGAACAGCACCAGCAGCATGAAATTGGCAATGAACGTGGCCGCGGTGCCGAGATCGAACGGCGCCCAGCCCGCGATCGGAGCCGCCCACTGCTTCAGCACTTCCGCGATCCAAACAGCGAGCCGGCTCCAGAGAAAGAATGCAACCGTCACCCATACAGCGAGCGATACCAGCATCGGCCAGATCATCAGCCAGAGCATGCGCGGGTGGAAAACATTGACCAGGCCGAAACCGAGCGAAGCAAGCACATTCATCGCCGCACAGTCTGCCAGAGTTTCGTGAGACGCTTGACCGAGACAGGGACCGGAGTTTTCAGCTCCTGCGCGAAAAGCGACACCCTCAACTCTTCGAGCAGCCAGCCGAACTGCTCGAATTCCGCGCTCGCCGCGCCGTAACGCGCGCGGGCCGCGGCCTCGCGCCGGTACGGCTGCTCGAGCGAAGCGAGCTCGGCGGCAAGGCGCGCGTCGCGCGCCGGGTCGGCGCGCAGCTTGTCCAGCCGCATCGAGGACGCTTTCAGGTAACGCGGCAGGTGCTGCAGCCGCTCCCACGGCGTGCGCGCGAGCCATCCCGGAGCAAGGAGACGGGACAGCTGTTGGCGCACATCCTGAACCGCCTGTGGATATGCTTTCTCAAAGGAGTTCAGTTTCTTCTCGATCGCAGCTCGCTCCGCGAGGATGCCCGACGCGGTGCGCGCAATTTCCTGCGCGATCAGGTTGAACCGGCTGCGGCCCTCGTCGAGCCGTCTAGCAAAGTCGGGTTGGGTGGTAGGGACCGAATCCTGCAGGAACGTACGCGTAAGTGCTGCGGCGACCACGTCCGCTTTGAGCGCGCCGAGAGCCACATTTTTTTCGAGTGAACGCTCGAGATCGCGGATGCGGTCGCGGAACGCAATAGCGAGGAGCCGCAATACTCCGGCGCGGTGCAGCTCGCGCGCCTTCTCCGGTGATTCGAACACCTGCAGCGTCACCCCGTCTCCTTCGTCGACGAGGGCGGGGTAGCCGACGAGCGTCTGGCCGCCGCGGTCGATCTCCATCAGCTCGGGCAGATCGCCCATGGTCCAGCCGGTGTAGCGCTCTAGCTTCTCGATCGGAGCTTCACTGTGGATGATGTCCTGCGTCTTTGTGCCATGTTCGCGCTTGAGCGCGGCTAGGTCCCGGCTCATGTCGAGCTGGCGGCCGTGCTCGTCGAGGACGCGAAAGTTCATGTGCAGATGCGGCGGCGCCGAATCGGGCCGGAACGAATCGACCGGCACCTCGAGGTTCAGCTCGTTGCGGATGAAACGGCGCAGCGCCTCGGTCAGCGGCAGGTCCGACGGCGGCACGGCCGCGGTGAAGCGCGCGGCAAACTCGTCGGCCGCGCCAAGCTTGTGGCGCAGGCGCTGCGGCATCGACTTGGCAAGCGCCTTGACCTTCTCCTTGAGCAAACCCGGCACCAGCCATTCGGTGCGCGCAGCCGGCACCTGATTGAGGAGCGCGAGCGGCACGTTGAGCGTCACGCCGTCGCCCGGTGAGCCGGGCTCGAAGTGGTATTCGAGCGCGTAGCGGTTGGGGCCGAGCTCGAGCACCGGCGGGAAGTTTTGCGTCGTGATACCCGCGGCCTCATGACGCATCAGGTCCTCGCGCGCGAGGTGCAGCAGCCGCGGCCGCACCGCCTCTGCCTGCCGCCGCCAGCGCTCGAAGAAGGCTGCGCCGTGCACGTCCTTCGGCACGCGCTCCTCGTAGAACGCGTGGATCAGGTCGGCGTCGACCAGGATGTCTGGGCGCCGCGACTTGTGCTCCAGGCGCTCGATCTCGGCGACCAGGCGCCGGTTGTGCGCGAAAAACGGCGCGCGCGTGTCGAAGTCGCCTTCCACCAGCGCCGAGCGGATGAAGATGTCGCGCGCGAGGTCCGGATCGTGCGGGGCGAACGCCACGCGCCGGTTCGCATAGACCGCAAGACCGTAGAGCGTGCCTCGTTCGAGCGCCACGACTTCGCCACGGTCTTTTTCCCAGTGCGGGTCGCTCAGGCTGCGCTTGAGAAGGTGTGCGCCGATCTCCTCGAGCCAGCGCGGCTCGATGGCAGCCACGGTGCGCGCGAAAAGGCGCGTGGTCTCCACAAGCCCCGCCGCCACAATCCACTTGCCCGGCCTTCTGGTACACGATCCAGGATGCACCCAGAACTTGATCCCTCGCGCTCCGGTATACGCACCCTCCTCGTCCCTCATCCCGACGTTCCCCAGCAGCCCGGCTAGCAGCGCGCGGTGGATCGCGCGATAGCCTTCCGGCTTCTCGGGCCTCACCGAGGACTGCGGCCAGTCGAGAGCCTCCTCGAGTTGCCGGTGCACATCGCGCCATTCGCGCATGCGCGGGTAAGAAAGGAAGTTCTCACGGCACAGCCGCCGCAACCCGGGCTCTTCTTGCAGCTTCCACAGCTTGAGGAAGGCGAGGAAGTCGGATTGCTCGTCGGCGAAGCGCGCGTGGCGCTCGTCCGCAGTCGCAGCGCGCTCGAGCGGCCGCTCGCGCGGGTCCTGCACCGAGAGCGCTGCCGCGATGATGCGCACCTGCGCGAGGCAGCGCTCCTCGCGCGCGGCGACGAGCATCCGGGCGACCCGAGGATCGAGCGGCAGCCGCGCGAGCTCGTTGCCTATCGGGGTAAGTTTTTTTTCCTCATCAACCGCCCCGAGCTCGGCGAGCAGGTCGTATCCATCGGCAATGGCGCGCGGGCTGGGCGGATCGAGGAACGGGAAAGTTTCCACCTCGCCCAGCCCGATGCTTTTCGCGCGCAGGATCACCGAAGCGAGCGAGGAGCGGAGCAGCTCGGGATCGGTGAACGCGGGGCGCTTTGCGAAGTCTTCTTCCGAATAGAGCCGAATGCAGACGCCGTCGGCGACGCGCCCGCAGCGGCCGGCGCGCTGCTGCGCGGCGGCCCGCGAGATCGGCTCGACGCGCAACATCTCGACCTTGTTGCGATAGCTGTAGCGCTTGACGCGCGCATCGCCCGTGTCCACGACGTAGCGGATGCGCGGCACGGTGAGCGAGGTTTCGGCGACATTCGTGGCGAGCACCACGCGGCGCGCCTTGCCCGGCTTGAACACGCGGTCCTGCTCTGCAGCGGACAACCGCGAATAGAGCGGCAGGATTTCGCCATGAAAGTTCTTCCGCAATACCTGCGCGGCATCCCGGATCTCCCGCTCACCCGGAAGAAACACCAGTATGTCGCCTGGCCCCTCGCGGCACAGCTCGTCGACCGCATCTGCGAGCGCCTGCTCCTCCTCATCGCGCGTCGTGTCCTCCGCGTCGCCGGCGACCGGGCGGTAGCGGATCTCGACCGGGTAGAGCCGCCCGGACACTTCGATGACCGGCGCGCCGTCGAAGTGCCTCGAGAAGCGCTCGGCGTCGATCGTCGCGGACGTAATAACGACTTTCAAAGTTCTTCTTATCTCCAAGAGTCGTTTCAGATATCCCAGAAGAAAATCGATGTTCAGGCTGCGCTCGTGCGCCTCGTCGAGGATCAGCCGGTCGTACTGGCGCAGCTCGCGATCGCCCTGGGTCTCGGCGAGCAGGATGCCGTCGGTCATGAGCTTGATCGCGGTGCGGCTTCCGACCTGGTCCTGGAAGCGGACCTTGTAGCCCACCCGGTCGCCGAGCTCGGTGCCGAGCTCCTCGGCAATGCGTGCCGCTACCGAGCGCGCGGCGATGCGCCGCGGCTGGGTATGCCCGATGCGAGCGAGCCGCCTTTTCTCCACTTCCATCTCCAGCAGCATCTTCGGTAGCTGGGTCGTCTTGCCCGAGCCGGTCTCGCCGCAAACGATCACCACCCGGTGCGCCTCGACGGCGGCGCGGATCTCGTCGCGCCGGGCGCTGATCGGCAGCGCGGGATCGAAATCGAATCTCAGCTGGGAACGAGCGCTACGCCGTGGTCCGAAAGATTGATCGCCACCTCGGCGCCCGCGGGGATGGGGTGGGCCACGTCGCGGTCGACGACGAACAGCTGGCCGATCGGCGCCTCCACCGTGTACTCCATGTGCGTGCCGAGATAGGCCGTCTTTCTGACCACGCCGCGGAGCGAGGATGAATTCTGACGGCTCAAAATAATCGACTCGGGCCGGATTGCCACGCGCACCGGGCCGGGAGCGGCGCCCCGGTGCTCAAGCTCGATCTCCACGCCGCCGAGGCGCAGCGGCGCGCGCGTGCCGCGATGCGCGCCGAGCTCGGCCTCGACGAGGTTGGCATCCCCGATGAAATCGGCGACGAAGCGGTCGCGCGGCGCCTCGTACAGTTCGCGCGGCTCGCCTATCTGGGCGATGCGCGCGTTCGACATGACGATGATGCGGTCCGAAACCGCGAGCGCCTCCTGCTGGTCGTGCGTCACGTAGGCCACCGTCAGTCCGAGGCTCTGCTGCAGCTCGCGGATATCCTCGCGCACGCGGCGGCGGAGCTTCGCGTCTAGGTTGGAGAGCGGCTCGTCGAAAAGGAGCACCTGCGGCTCGAGCACCAGCGCACGCGCCACCGCCACGCGCTGCTGCTGCCCGCCGGAAAGCTCGGAAGGCATGCGGCCCGCCAGCGCCTCCAGCCCGACCATGCGCAGCTTCTCCATCGCCTTGTGCTTCGCCGCCCGGTCGCCGCTCACCGTGGGCCCGTAGGCGACGTTCTCGAGCACGTTCATGTGAGGAAAGAGCGCGTAGGACTGGAACACCATGCTGACATCGCGCTCGGAAGCAGGGGCAGAAGTGACGTCGCGGCCGCCGATTGTGATGCTGCCCGAGCTCACCATCTCCAGGCCGGCGATGAGGCGCAGCGTCGTCGTCTTGCCGCAGCCCGACGGGCCGAGGAGCGTCGCGAGCGTCCCCGGCTCGATGCGGAACGAAACATCGTCGACCGCCGTCACGGCGCCGTAACGCTTGGTGACGTTCTTGAATTCAACCATCAGGCGGTCGCGGGCATCGCGACGGCTTCGCGGCGCCCTAGGCGGCGCTCGCCCACGCCGAGCTGGATGAGGCCGATTACGGCAAGCATGATGACGATAAGCACGCAGGAATACGCGATGGCAAGCCCGAACTCGCCCGCCTCGACCCGGCCGACGATGTACGCGGTCGACATGTTGTACTCGGCGCTGACAAGGAAGATCACGGCGCTCACCGCAGTCATCGCGCGCACGAAGCTGTAGACGAGCGCGGCGACGATCGCCGGGCGCAGGAGCGGTAGCACCACGCGCCGGATGGTCATCGCCGAACGCGCGCCGAGCGTGTGCGAGGCTTCGTCGAGCGACTTGTCGATCTGCGCGAGCGTCGCGATGCCGGCGCGCACGCCGACCGGCATGTTGCGGAACACGAAGCAGATGACGAGGATCGCCGCCGTGCCGGTGAGCTCGATCGGCGGCACGTTGAAAGCGAGGATGTAGCTGATCCCCACCACGGTGCCGGGAATGGCGAACGACAGCATGGTGCCGAAGTCGAAGGATCGCTTGCCGGCGAAATCCTGGCGCGAGAGGAGCCAGGCGGTGAGCAACCCGATCGCCGCGGTGAGCGGCGCGGCAATGGTCGCAATCGTGACCGTGGTGGCGAGCGACGGCCAGGCCGCGCCGGTGAAATGCAGCCCGCGGCTCGCCATCTCGACCGAGAAGCCGGCAAGGAAGTGATCAAGCGTGAAGCTGTAGTCGCGGCCCACGGACTTCACGAAGCCACCGATGAAGATGGTCGCGTAAATGACCAGCGTGAGGGCTGCCCAGGGAAGCGCGATCCCGTAGCAGAGCCAGCGCAAGCCCCTCGGCAGCGGCACCGGCAGGCCGGCGTCCCCCTTGCCGGTCACGGTGGTGTAGGACGCGCGCCCGAGCCAGCGCTGCTGCGCCCAGAACGCCGCCAGCGTAAAGACGAGAAGGACGAGCGCAAGCACCGCCGCACGGCTCTGGTCGTGCGAGGCGCCGACTACCGCGAAGTAGATTTTGGTCGAGAGCACCTCGAAGTTGCCCGCGAGCACGAGGGGATTGCCGAAGTCGGCCATGCTCTCCACGAAGCCGAGCAGGAATGCGGCGGCGAGCCCGGGGCGCAGAAGTGGCAGGGTGACCGTGCGGAACGTGGTCCAGCCGCGCGCCCGCAGGGTCTGCGAGGCCTCCTCGAGCGAGGGACTGATGCCCTGCACCACGCCGACGAGCACCAAGAACGCGATCGGCGTGAAGGCGAGGAGCTGCGCGAGCGCGACGCCTGGAAGGCCGTAGATCCAGCGCGAGCGCGGGATGTCGAACCAGTCGGAGAGAAGCGTCGACACCGCGCCGGCGCGGCCGAAGAGCAGAATCACGGCGAGGCCGATGACGAACGGCGGCGTGATGATCGGCAGCACGCTCATCACGCGCAGCACGCCCTTGAAGCGGAACGCGGTGCGCGCGGCGATCAGCGCGAACGCGAGGCCGAGAAACGTCGAGCCCGCGCCAACTACCACCGCGAGAAACACCGTGTTCCACGCCACGCCGCAGCGCAGGCTAGAGGTCAGGCAGTCGAGGCCCCACACCGAGCGGTCGAAAAAGCTCGTGACGAACGCCGAGGGAGCGAGCTGGCCGGCGTTGTCGCGGAACGCGCTCTCCAGCATCACGAAGATTGGGAAGAATACGAACGCGGCGATCGATGCCACCACCAGCCCAATCGCGCCGACGACGAAGGCATCGCCGCGGCAAAACCCGCGAAGCGCCCACCCCTGGCAGAAAAGCATCAGATAGCCCGCCGCGGCGACCAAGGCACCGTATCCCATTCCCGGCGTCGGGAACTTGGACGGCTCAACGTCGGCAGGTGAAGGGACAAAGAAAAATCCCCGCAAGACGACTAGCGCTTGCTCTGCCGCTGACAACGCACCGACGACGTTGTGATGGCGGAACAGAAACCCTTGCAGGAGCAACAGAACTAACCCGACACCGCCCGTGACAATCAAGACGACACCCGCGCTGCGGCGCCCCAGCGCCCAAGGCCGCATCACTGCAGCGCCGATCAGCGGCAAGAAGAGCGGTAGCAGCCACGGCTTCCCCTGGAAGCCATGCCAGAACGCCGGCGCGCCCCAGCGCGCGCCTTCGACCGCGTACCACGGCAGCAGCGCGAGGCCTGCTGCCGTGGCGGCGATCCAGACTACTTGGGTAGTGCCTTGACTTCCTTGTCCCACTTCGACAGGAGCCGCTTACGTTCCGCCGACGAGCCGTACTTCGCGAAGTCGTAGTCGATCACCTTGGTCTGGTCGAGCCGCGGCGCTTGCGGCGGGACCTTGGCGTTCTTGTTCGACGGGATCTGAAACGCCTTTGCTTCGGCGCCGATGCTCTGCGCTTCCGGCGTGAGCGCCCAGTCGTACCACGCTTTCGCCTGGTCGAGGTTCCGCGCCCCCTTGATGAGGCTCATGGAGCCGACCTCGTAGCCGGTGCCCTCGCAGGGTGCAACCACCTTGATTGGGTTGCCCTGCACCGCGAAGGTCACCAGGTCGTGCATGAAGGTGATGCCGATGAGGGTTTCGCCGCTCGCGGTGGCCTTGGCCGGGGCGGCGCCCGACTTCGTGTACTGGTTGATGTTGCGGTGCAGGCGCTTCATGAAGTCGAACCCCTTATCCTCGCCGTGCAGCTGCACGATCGTCGCGAGCATCGTGTACGACGTGCCGGAAGAGTTCGGATCGGCGACCTGAACCTCGTCCTTGTACCTGTCGGACAGGAGGTCGCTCCAGCACTTCGGCTCGGGCAGCTTCTTCTTCGCCAGCAGCTCGCTGTTGTAGCCGAAGCCGAGCACGCCGGCGTATACGCCGACCGTGCGGTACTTCGACTGTTCGGCCTGCTTCACCGCCCAAGGCGCCAAGTCCTTCAGCATCGGGGAGCGGTATTCGAGCGTCAGCCCCTCCTCGGCCGCCTGCAGGTGCGGATCGCCGGTTCCGCCCCACCAGATGTCGCCGCGGGGATTGGCAGCCTCCGCCTTGACCTGCGCATAGAGCTCGCCGCTACTCTTGCGCGTCATTGCGACCTTGATGCCGGTTTTCCTCTCGAAGGCTGTGACCATGGCGCGGCACCACTCCTCCTGCACCGTGCAGTACAGCACCAGGTTGCCTTGAGCAAAGGCAAATCCCGGCGTAGCCAGCGCCAGGGCCAGGATCAATCGCTTCATGACATCCTCCTCTTCAGGTTTTCGTTAGCTTGCCCGACTCCGGTCACCGCGACCAGCGCTTCCTTGAGGCCCGGGGCGCAGGCGAGCACCGCGTTGCCGCGGGCGAGACCGTCGCCCGCTAGGTAGTCGTTGGTCCAGCCGCCCGCCTCGCGCACCAGGAGCAGGCCGGCAAGGGTGTCCCAGGAATTGATATGCAGCTCGCAGTAGCCGTGCGTTCGCCCGGCGGCGACGTAGGCGAGGCCCAGCGCGCCGGAGCCGGCGCGCATGAATATCGCCCCGGCGTCGAGCACGCGCTCGAGCAACCCGGTATAGGCGCGCACCGGGCGGCGCGCAGACCAGCCGAGCTCGATGATCGCGCGCCGAATGTCGGTTTCGTCGGAGACGCGCATCGCGCGGTCGTTCAGCAACGCGCCGCGCCCGAGGCGCGCGCGGTACAGCTCGCCGTACATCGGCGCCGCGATCGCGCCGAGGAGAAGCTGGCCCGCCGAGCTGAACGCGATCGAAACGCAGAAATGCGGGATGCGGTGCGCGAAATTCGCGGTGCCGTCGATCGGATCGATCACCCAGACGGCGTCTCCCGTTCCCTCGGCGCCGCCCTCCTCGCCGAGGAACGCGTCGCGCGGGAAGCGCCCCTTTAAGCGCTCGATGATGAGTCGCTCGAGCTCTCCATCGGCGACCGTAATGAAATCCTGCTTACCCTTTAGCTGGGTGGAAACACCTGACTCGAAGTACTTCCTGGCAAGCTCCCCCGCTTCTCGCGCGACAGCAGCGAGCGCAGCCTCCCTCGCATCGAGCTCCCCCTCCTTCATGCTTTCCAGTATCGCTGCGTGAGTGGCCTGAGGCAATCATGGCCGATGCGCGCATGGGTAAGGGGGTGCGCTTTTGCGGGATCCTGGTCGGCTTCCACAACCAGCCACCCGGCATATCCGGCGTTCGCCAGGTTTTTGAGGATCGGCTCGAAATCGATCGAGCCGTCACCGGGAACCGCGAACACATCGCCGACCACCGAGTCGAGAAAGCTCCAGTCCTTCTTCCTCGCCTGCTCGAGCCTGTCCTTGCGGATATCCTTGCAATGGACATGCACGATGCGCTTCGCGTGGCGCTTGAGCGCACGCATCGGATCGCCGCCGGCAAACGTCAGGTGGCCGGTGTCGAGCAAAAGGCCGACGGCTTTCGTGCCATCCATCATGCGCTCGACCTCGTCCTCGGACTGGATCACCGTTCCCATGTGGTGATGGTAGGCGAGCTTCATCCCGTCGTCTTCGAGGTGACGCGCAACCGCGTCGAGCCGCTCGAGAAAAGGCATCCATTCCTTGCCAGCGAGCTGGGGTCGCTTGGACAGCGGCACCTTGCGGTCCCCGTGCACGCAGCGCGATACCTCGCAAAAGACCATGGCGGTGGCGCCAAGCTTCTTGAGGAGAGTGGTATGGGGCTGCATCGCCTTGATCTCGTCTTCCACCGAGCGCTCGAGCAGGCGCGCGCTGTACCAGCCGGTGACCAGGTCGAGCTGGTGCTTGCCGAGAACCGGGCCGAGGACAGCGGCGTCGCGGGGAAACTTCCGGCCAAGCTCGACCCCATCATATCCCGCGAGCTTCGCCTCCGTGAGGCAGGTTTCCAGCGAATTGTTATCGCCCAGCTCCGGCAGATCGTCGTTGGTCCAAGTGAGCGGGTTGATGCCGATTCGCACGTTCATGCGCGAAGCCCCTGGCGCTTGCGGGCGCGTTCGTAAGCTGCACGAGCCTTCTTCTGTCCGGCGGTGCGCGGCGCTGCGGTGACCGCGACGTCCCACCAGGCGCCTCCTTCAGCGGTCCCGCGCCGCGGGTCGGTCTCGATCACTATGACGTAGGTCTTGCGCGCCCGCAGGGCTCTCTCGAGAGCGCCGTTCAGGGAAGAAAGACCTTCCACCTTTTCCGCTGCGGCACCGAGGCTTCGCGCATGCGCTGCGAAATCCACGCGCGGCGCCGCGGCACCGAGCAGGTTGTTGAACGAAGCGCCGCCGGTTGCGGCCTGAAGCCGCTCGATGCAGCCGAAGCCGCGGTTGTCAAGCACCACGATGACGAGCTTCGCGCCGAGCGCCACCGAGGTCGCTATCTCGGAGTTGAGCATCAGGTAGCTGCCGTCGCCCACCAGCACACACACTTCACGCTGGGGATGCGCGAGCTTCACGCCCAGCCCGCCGGCGATCTCGTAGCCCATGCACGAATAGCCGTATTCGAGGTGATAGCCGGTCGAGTCGGTTGCGCGCCAGAGTTTGTGGAGCTCACCCGGCAGCCCCCCGGCGGCACACACCACCACACCCGTCTTCGGCATTGTCTTGTTGACGAGACCAAGTACCTGGGCATCGGTCGGCTTGCCTGCCTTTACACTCTTTCGTCTTTCGGGTGCGGTAACGCGCTCGACTGTGCCGTTCCAGGCGCGTGCGAGGCGCGCGGCTTCAGCTGTCCACGCCGACGGAGCCCGCCAGCCACCGAGCGCCCGTCCGAGCGCCTCGAGGCCTGCATCCGCGTCAGCGACGAGGGATAGCGCGCCGTGCTTCGCAGCGTCGAAGGCGCCGACGTTCAGCTGCACGAGCTTCGCCGCGGGGAAGAGGGCGCGCGAGCCGGTAGCGAAATCACCGAGGCGCGTGCCGATGGCGAGGACGAGGTCGGCGCGAGCGGCAAGCGCGTTCGCCGCCTGTGTTCCGGTGACCCCGATCGCGCCGACGTTGCACGGGTGGTCCCAGGCGAGGCATCCCTTGCCCGCCTGCGTTTCCGCCACAGGAAGGCCGTGGGCGTCGGCAAACTCGGCAAGGCTCTTTTCCGCCAGCGCGTACTTGACGCCGCCGCCTGCGATGACCAGCGGTTTCCTGGAAGCACGAAGCGCTTTCGAACCCGCTTCGGCTTCGGCGGGGTCCGGCGGCGGTTTCCTTATTCGATGCATGCGGCGGCGGAAGAACTCGGCAGGGTAGTCGTAAACCTCGGTCTGTACGTCCTGCGGCAGCGCGAGCGTAACGGGGCCGCAGTCGGCGGGATCGAGCAGCACGCGCAGCGCGGCGGGCAGGCTGACGATGAGCTGCTCGGGACGCGCAATGCGGTCGAAGTAGCGCGAGACCGGCCGGAAGCAGTCGTTGACCGAGACGCCCGGGTCGCCGAAGTCTTCGAGCTGCTGCAGCACCGGGTCAGGGTGGCGGCTCGCGAACACGTCGCCGGGAAGAAAGAGCACCGGCAAGCGGTTCACGTGCGCCACCGCCGCTGCAGTCACCATGTTGCTCGCGCCCGGGCCGATCGAGGTCGTGCACGCCATCATGCGGCGGCGCGCGTGTGCTTTCGCGAACGCGATCGCGGCGTGCGCCATCGCCTGCTCGTTATGCGCGCGCAGCGTCGGCAGCCTGCGCCGCGCGGCGTGCAAAGCCGGCCCGAGACCCGCGACGTTTCCATGCCCGAAAATCGCCCAGACGCCGGCGAAAAGCGGCACGCCATCGATCTCCTGGCTCGCCAGGAAACGAACCAGCGCTTCCGCCATGGTGATGCGAACCGCTGCCACGCGCCTCCCCTCTCTCGATTTATCATACACAAACAAGAATGCTGGAAATCGCCCAGTTCGGGGCTGGACGCATCGGCCAGATCCACGCCGGCAACATCGCCGCCATTAAGGACGTGCGGTTGCGCTACATCGTGGACGTGAACGCCGATGCCGCCCGGAAGCTCGCCGCGCGCTACGGCGCCAGGGTCGTGGCCGAGCGCGATGCGCTCGCCGATCGCGAGGTGGGAGCGGTGCTCATTGCCTCGTCGACCGACACGCATGCGCGCCTCGCGATCGCGGCCGCGCGCGCCGGCAAGGCGATCTTCTGCGAGAAGCCGATCGATCTTTCGCTTTCGAAGGTGGATTCGTGCCTTCAGGAAGTTGATAAGGCCGGCGTGCCGATGTTCGTCGGCTTCAACCGCCGCTTCGACCCGAGCTTCAGCGCACTCAAGGCTCGCCTCGACGCCGGCGAGATCGGCGCGGTCGAGCAAGTGGTGATCTCGAGCCGCGACCCGGGGCCGCCGCCGCTTTCGTACATCAAGGTCTCGGGCGGCATGTTCCGCGACATGACGATCCACGATTTCGACATGGCGCGCTGGCTGCTCGGCGAGGAGCCGGTCGAGGTGTTCGCCATGGGAGAGTGCCTGGTCGATCGCAAGATCGGCGCCGCCGGGGACATCGACTCCGCGATGGTGCTGCTGCGTACCGGGTCAGACCGGATGTGCCACATCAACAATTCGCGCCGCGCGGCGTATGGCTACGACCAGCGCATCGAGGTGCTCGGCGCTAGAGGCATGCTGCGCGCGGAGAATCTCGGCGAGACCACGGTCGAGCACTTCGGCGCGCGCGGCACGGTCGCCGACCGGCCGCTCGATTTCTTCCTCGAGCGCTACACGGACGCCTATCGCGCCGAGATGGCCGCATTCGTCCGTGCCCTTACGCAAAGCACGCCCATGCCTGTCGGCGCGAAAGACGGCCGCCAGGCCCTGGTTCTCGCAGAAGCCGCTCTGCAGTCGCACAAGAAGAAGCAGGCAATCCGCATTGGTTAACTTCGCGCTGTTCGGCGCCGGACGCATCGGGCGCATGCACGCCGAGAACCTCGCGCAGCGCAGCGACGCGAGGCTCGTCTATGTCGTCGACACCAAGCCCGAGGCCGCGCGTGCGCTCGCCGAGCCGCTCGGCGCGAGGCAGGCCGCCGCGGAAGAGGCGTTCTCCGATCCCCAAGTCGATGCCGTCCTGATCGCTTCGTCGACCGGCAGCCACGCCGATCTCTCGATCGCCGCGGCGCGCGCCGGCAAGGCCATCTTCTGCGAGAAACCGGTGGATCTCACGCTACCGAAGGTGGACCTGTGCATCAAGGAAGTAAGGAAAGCGCGGGTGCCGATGTTCGTCGGCTTCAACCGGCGCTTCGACCCGAGCTTCCGCGACCTGAAGAAGCGCCTTGACGCCGGCGCGATCGGCAAGCTGGAACAGGTGATCATCACCAACCGCGACCCGGGGCTGCCCGACCTGCGCTTCCTCGCGTCCTCGGGCGGGCTCTTCCTCGACTTCACCATCCACGACTTCGACATGGCGCGCTGGCTGCTCGGCGAGGAGCCGGTCGAAGTGTTCGCCCGGGGCGCGGTGCTCGTCGATCCGCGCGTGCGCACCGAGGGGAAAGACATCGACACCGCTATGCTTCTGCTGCGTACCGCGAGCGGCAAAATGTGCCACATCAACAACACGCGCCGCGCAGTCTACGGCTACGATCAGCGCATCGAGGTGCTCGGCGCGAAAGGCATGCTGCGCGCAGCGAACCTTGCGCCAACCAGCGTCGAGCGCTTCGGCGCCGAGGCGACCTGCGTGGACAATCCCTGGCCCAATTTCCAGACGCGCTATGCCGCGGCCTACGCTGCAGAGCTCTCCTCGTTCATCCGAAGCGTCAAGACTCGCAAGCCGGTCGAGGTCGGGCCCGAGGACAGCCGGCAAGTGCTAGTCCTCGCCGAGGCTGCGCGGAAATCCAGCCAGACCGGTAGACCGATCAGATTGAAATAGAACCTCGAAGGGGCGGCCGGGGTCCATCAAACCATGGACCAGGCCGAGCGCAAGGACACCGCCCAGCACGCGCTGGTTTATGTCGCGATCGCGGTGGCCGTTGTAGTGATCCTGGTCCTTCTCTGGTACGCGATCGACGTAGTCCTTTTGGCGTTCGTCGGCGTGCTTGCCGCGATCCTGCTGCGCGCGCCGGCCGACTGGCTCGCGCAGCGCTTCGGCTGGAGCGAAGCCTGGTCGCTCGCCCTGGTCGGCGCTGTGCTTCTCGGGATACTCATCGCCGGCGGTGCGCTGTTCGGCCGCGGCATCCTGTCGCAGGCGCTCGCACTCGTCGACCGCATCCCGCAGATCATCGAGGGCTTCAGGGAAGAGCTCGGCAAGAGCGAGCTCGGCAGCCGGCTCGTCGCGTTCGCGGATATGAGCGGCATGTTCTCGAGCGGCGGCGTCCAGGTCCTCGGCCGCGGACTCGGCCTGATCGGATCGACTTTCGGCGTGGTGGCCAACGTGTTGATCGTGGTCTTTTTCGCGGTGTTCATGGCGGCGCAGCCGCGCATGTACGTCGAAGGCGCGCTGCATCTAGTCGCGCGCAAGAAACGCGATCGCGTGCGCGAGGTCCTCTGCGAAATCGGGCGCGTGCTGCGCCGCTGGCTCGTGGGGCAGACTGTGCTCGCCGTCTGCGTCGCGATCCTCACTGGCGCCGGCCTGGTGCTACTCGGTGCGCCGTTTCCTTTCGCGCTCGCGCTGCTCGCCGGCCTGATGGAGTTCGTGCCGTACATCGGCCCGTTCCTCGCCGCGATACCCGCGGTGATGGTAGCTTTCGCAAACGGGCCTGAGCTCGCGCTGTACGTCGCGCTGCTCTTCATCGGCGTGCAGCTCGTCGAGAGCTATGTGCTCGCGCCGCTGGTGCAGCAGCGGGCGGTGCACCTGCCGCCGGGGGCGATCCTCTTCGCACAGGTGCTGATGGGCGCCATCGTCGGCGCGCTCGGCGTCGCGGTCGCGACCCCGCTCGCGGCGGCGATCATGGTGGCGGTGGGAATGCTCTACGTCGAGGACGCGCTCGGCGATCAGAACGCCACGCCCCGCTAATCCAGCCCCATCGAGCCCATGATCCGGTACCACTCATCGTGGCCATCACGCCAACCGGCGAGGTAACGGTTCGCGTCCACTGCGACTCCGACGCGGCGGCACGCCGCGTCGAGCCTTAGATCCTGCGGCGGATGGCCGCCGAAGCCGTCGGCGTAGCCGCGCGCGTGCCAGTTCATGCCGCGGCAATCGGCCTCGGAGAGATCGAACGCGGCGCAGCCTGCCATCAGCGTAAGCGCCAGAGCCGCGCAGGCTCGACTCATCGACGTATGCGGTCCATCGACCCGATCAGCCGATACCACTCGTCGTAACCGTCTTTCCAGCCGGCGAAGTATTCGGTCTCATTGACCTCGACTCCGAAACGGGGGCATTCCTGCTGCAGGCGGAGGAATTGCTGCGGATGGCCGGCGTAGCCGTCGGCGTAGCCGCGCTTGCGCCAGTCCACGCCGACGCAGTCGGATTCCTTGAGCGGAAAGAGCGCGCAGCCGGCGAGC
>DATFEI010000175.1:0-3442 GCA_035251315.1 Burkholderiales bacterium
CGAGCACGGTTCCCCACCGCGCGACGACCAGGCGTGGGTCGAGAAGCATGCCGATGGTGACGAAGAAAAGGCCCAGCAGCACGTCGCGGAAGGGCTTGATGTCCTGCTCGACCTGAAAGCGGTACTCGGTCTCGGAGATCAACATGCCGGCGAGGAACGCACCGAGCACGAGCGACAGGCCGGCTGCGGCCGTGATGAAAGCGGCGACCAGCGTGATCAGCAGCACGTTCAACACGAATAGCTCGTTCGAGCGCCGCCGCGCGACAACGCGCAGCCACGCTCGCATCGGCCTCGGCCCGCCGACGATCACGAGCGCGAGCGCGGCCGCCGCCTTCGCCAGCGCCGCGACAACCGCCATGCCGATGGCGTCGGCCGTCTGGCCGAGCACCGGGATCAGCACGAGTAGCGGGACGACGGCGAGATCCTGGAAAAGGAGCACCGCGATCACCTGGCGGCCGTGCGAGCTGTCGAGCTCGCCGCGCTCGGCGAGAAGCTTGCTGACGATGGCAGTCGATGACATCGCGGCGATGCCGCCGAGCGCAAGCCCGATCTGCCACGACGCCCCGAGGGCGGCCGCAGCGCCTACCGCAAGCATCACGGTGGCGCCGACCTGCGCAAGTCCCAGGCCGAACACCAGCCGGCGCATCGACTTGAGCTTCGACAGGCTGAACTCCAGCCCGATCGAGAACATCAGGAACACCACGCCGAATTCGGCGAGCTGGTGAATCTCCTCGCGCTCCGAGACCACGCCGAGCACGTGCGGTCCGAGGGCGAGGCCAGTGAGAAGATAGCCGACCATCGGTGGCAGCCGCAGGCTCTGGCACACGGCGAGCGCAATCACGCTCGACGCGAGCAGCACGAGCACCGACTGCAAGCCGACTGCGCTGGGATCCATGGGCTATACTCCCCGGCCATGATAAAGGCAGCCCGCAGCGTGGGGAAAAGCGGCATCGCGGATACCCTGCAGCTCGCGCGGCGGGTGCTCGAGATCGAGGCCGACGCGGTGCGCGCGCTGATCGAGCGCATCGACAGCCGCTTCGCCGCGGCGGTCGAGCTGATCATCAGGAGAAAAGGCCGCGTAGTGGTGAGCGGCATGGGCAAGTCGGGGCATATCGCGCGAAAGGTCGCCTCGACGCTCGCCAGCACAGGCACGCCGGCCTACTTCGTTCATCCCGCCGAGGCGAGCCACGGCGATCTTGGCATGATCGAGAACGGCGACGTCTTCATCGCCATCTCCTACTCCGGTGCGAGCGAGGAGCTCGTGCAGATCGTGCCGCAGATCAAGCGCCGCGGCGCGAAGCTGATCGCCATCACCGGCAAGCCCGACTCGGCGCTCGCGCGCGAGGCCGACGTGCACCTCGACGCGGCGGTCGCGCAGGAAGCCTGCCCGCACAACCTGGCACCGACCGCGAGCACGACGGCCGCGCTCGCGCTGGGCGACGCGCTCGCCGTGGCGCTGCTCGACATGCGCGGCTTCTCCGCAGCCGACTTTGCGCGCACCCACCCACGCGGAGGGCTGCCCGGCCAGGCGCTGGCGCGCCAGGCGTTGCTGCATGTCGAAGACGTGATGCGCACGGGCGACAATGTGCCCAAAGTCGCCGCCGGCACGCCGCTCAGGCAGGCGGTGATCGAGATGTCGCGCGGCGGCATCGGAATGACCGCGGTGCTTGATCCCGCGGGCCTGGTCAAAGGCGTTTTTACCGACGGCGATCTGCGCCGCACGATCGAGAAGAGTACCGACCTCAACAGCCTGATCGTGGACGACGTAATGACGACGAACCCGCGCACCGTCCGGTGCCACACGCTCGCCGCGGAGGCGGTGCACGTCATGGAGGAGCACAAGATCAGCCAGGTGCTCGTGCTGGACGAGCAGGGCGTGCTGGTGGGCGCGCTCAACATGCACGACCTCTTCCGCGCCAGGGTGATTTGAGCGAGGTTTCCCAGCAAACGCTCGACAGAGCGCGCGGCGTGCGCCTCATGATTTTCGACGTCGACGGCGTCCTCACCGACGGCACGCTGCTCTATGGCCCGAAAGGCGAAGCGCTAAAGGCGTTCTCGGCGCACGACGGCCACGGCCTCAAGATGCTGGCCGCAAGCGGCGTGGCGTGCGCGCTTCTCTCCGGCCGGCGCTCGGCGGCGGTCGAGCGGCGCGCCGCGGAGCTGGGCATCGAGCAGGTACTGCAGGGCATCGAGGACAAGCTCGCCGCGGCGCAGAAGCTCGGTTTTCCTCTGGGGCAGATTGGCTTCATGGGCGACGAGCTGGTCGACCTCCCGGTGCTGACCCGCTGCGGATTTGCCTGCGCGCCGCGCGAGGCGCCCGAGGCCGTGCGCAGCCGCGTGCACTATGTGGCGCGCGCGGCCGCCGGGCGCGGCGCAGCGCGCGAGGTGTGCGAGCTGGTAATGCGCGCGCAAAGCACCCTCGAGCCCGCGCTGCGCGGCTACCTCGGCTGATGCTCTCGACGACGCGGCTCTTCCCGCTGGGCGTAATGCTTGCGCTGGCGCTGCTCACCTTCTACCTCGAGCGCACGGTGCGCGAGGAGGACGCGCCGCCCGCGGAGCGGCGCCATGACCCGGACTATTTCGTTGTGAATTTCACCACTACGACGTACAACGGCGAAGGCGCGGTCGAAAGCATCATGTCGGCGCAGCGCATGGTGCACTACCCGGACGACGATACTACAGAGCTCTTCGCGCCGCGCGTGGTGCAGGCGAAGCCGCACGAGCCCCGCTTCAGCGTGCGCGCAGAGCGCGGCCAGCTCTCGCGCGACGGGGACGAGATCTTCCTTTACGGCGATGTGCTGCTCGTGCGCGACGCCTCGGCAGAGCGCCCCGAGGCGCGGATGAGCACCGAGTTCCTTCACGTTCTGCGCGATCGCTCGCTCTTGCGCACCGACCGCCCGGTGAAGATCGTCGAAGCCGGCCGCTCGCTCTCGGGGCGCGGCATGGAGTACAACAACGCGTCGCGCGAGCTCGTGTTGCGCAGCGACGTGGTTGCGCGTTTCGAGCAGAACGACGCCGAATGAAGCGCGCCCTTCTGGCGGGGCTGGTGGTGCTCGCTCCCGCAATCGTCCTTGGCGAGAAGGCCGATCGCGACAAGCCCACTCAGGTGGAAGCAAACCGCATGAGCGCGGACGATGCCCGCCGGCTGAATATTTTCGAGGGTGACGTCGTCGTCACGAAGGGCACCATGCGGCTCACCGCCGAGCGCCTCGTGGTGCGCCAGGACGCCGAAGGCTTCCAGTCGGCGAGCGCCACCGGCAGGCCGGCGCGCTTTCGCCAGCGGCAGGATCCCAAGCCGGGTGAAAAGGAAGGCATCTGGGTCGAAGGCGAGGCGCTGCGCATCGAGCTCAGCGACCGCGAGCAGAAAATCGAGCTATTCGATTCCGCGCGCGTGAACCGCGGCGGCGACGAAGTCGCCGGCGACTACATCTTCGTCGACCAG
>DATFEI010000075.1:0-12049 GCA_035251315.1 Burkholderiales bacterium
GAATCTTCCTGAAGAGCAGCGCGTGCAGCGAAAGCGAGCAGTCGGTGCGCTGCGCCGCGTACTCCGTGGCGCGCGCGATGTCGACCGAGGCGAACAGAATGCGCCCCGCCCCTTTGCCGGTCACGTCCTCCCTGCTTAGCACCGTACGACCGCAATGGCGCTGCGCAAGCACGGCGAGCTCGTGCTTCTCGTGGACTTCGAGAACGTAGGACTCGAGCAGCGTGTCGTGCACGCAGCCCGCGAGGCGCACGCCGTGGTTTGCGAGGACGTGGGTGTCGAACTTCACGTCCTCGCCGACCTTTCTGCAGTCCGCCCGCTCGAGCCACGGCTTCAGCAATGTAAATGCGGTGGAAAGATCTAGCTGTTTCGGGGCACCTGGGTAGTCGTGAGTAAGAGGCAGGTAGACGGCTTCGTCGCCGAATGCGAACGACATGCCCGCGAGGCGCGAAGTCATGGGTTCTTCGCCGTCGCAGAGGGTATCGAAGCCGACAAGGTCCACTGACTGGATCGTCAGCACTAGGTCCCGGAGGTCGTCCTCGGTGAGCACCGTGCGGTATCTACGCGGCGCAACGGCGGCCGGAGCGGCGGGCGCGGGCGACGGCGGCGCAGAGCCCTGCACCTCACGCAGCCAGGTCTTGAAGCCAAAGCGCTCGTAGAGCTCGCGCTGCTTCGCGGGGTTGCCGTTCAGGTGAAGGTCGTGAATCGATACGGAGAGCGGAACGTCGCGTTTGATGGTGAGGAGCTGACGCGCCTTCGGCAGCCAGTCGCGCATCTTGCGCAGGTTCTCGCCGGCGAGCCCGGTGATCTCATCGGCGTGCGCGAGCACATCTTCGAGCGACCCGTATTTCTCGATCCACTTGCACGCGGTCTTGGGGCCGACCTTGTCGACCCCAGGGATGTTGTCGATTTGATCGCCGATGAGCGTCAAATAGTCGAGGAACTTCTCGGGCGGCACGCCGAATTTGCTCTTAACTCCCGCGACGTCGAGCAGCTCGTTCGACATGGTATTGACGAGCGTCACGCACTCGTCGACGAGCTGGGCGAAGTCCTTATCGCCTGTCGAGATCACCGTGCGCCAGCCGTCGCGCTTGGCCGTCTCGGCGAGCGTGGCGATGACGTCGTCCGCCTCGACTCCTTCGATGATGAGCACCGGCCAGCCGAGCGCGCGCACCGCCTCGTGCAGCGGCGCGACCTGCACACCGAGGTCGTCGGGCATCGGCGAGCGGTTCGCCTTGTAATCGGCATAGTCCGCATCGCGGAAGGTCCTGCCCTTGGCGTCGAACACGCAGGCGAGAGCGGTCGGCTTATAATCGGCGGCAAGCTTGCGCAGCATGTTCAGCACCCCGTAGATCGCGCCGGTCGGCTCGCCGGTTTTTGGGCTCTTCAGCCCCGGAAGCGCATGAAAAGCGCGGTACAGGTATGACGAGCCGTCGACCAGCAATAACGTTTTCTCAGGATTTTTTCCCGACATGAATCAGGACAGGCAACCGAAGCTGGCGGAGCTGGCGAAAGAGGTTCCCGCGCGCGAGGCGTGGCGGGTTTTCGGCATTATGTCAGAGTTGGTCGAGGCGACCGAGCGCCTGGTGGGAATCCATCCCGCGGTCTCGGTGTTCGGCAGCGCGCGCGTCAAGCCGGGAACGCCGTACTACCAGCTCGCGGAAGAAACGGCGCGCCGGCTTTCCGACGCCGGCTTCGCGGTCGTCACCGGCGGCGGCCCGGGCCTCATGGAGGCGGCGAGCCGGGGCGCGTTCGGCGGCGGCGGACTCGCGGTGGGCCTGAACATCGACCTGGCAGGCGAGCAGCCTGCGAGCCGCTTCCAGCACATCAGCCTGCGCTTCAAGCATTTCTTCACGCGCAAGGCCATGTTCGCCAAGGTCGCGACCGCGTTCATCGTTCTGCCGGGTGGCTACGGCACGCTCGATGAGCTGTTCGAGGCCCTCACCCTGGTGCAGACTGGCAAGACGCGCCAGATGCCGATCATCCTGGTCCACGAGCCGTATTGGCGCGGCCTTCTCGCCTGGATGCGCGAGCGGCTCGCCGCCGAAGGGATGATCGATCCCGCAGACATCGACCTCGTGCAGGTCTATGACGAGCCGCAGCAGGTAGTGGACGCGATATTCGCGTTCTACGAGAAGCGAGGCTTCGCCCCGTCGCCTGCTGAGCGCGAGGTGCTGCTGAACCTCTAGTAGAATCGATCCAATGCGGCGTGCGCTGCTGGTAGGGCTTCTCTTCATCCTGTTCGCCTCGCCGGCACAAGCGCAAAGGCGTCCGCCCAAGCTCGAGCCGCTGCCCGAGCCCCCGCCGCCTCCGCCGATGTCGGTCGACGAGCCCGCAGTGCGCATCCCGGTGCAGGAAGGCGACAAGGTCGAGGAAGTGCGCGAAGGCGGCCGCGTGGTGATGCTCAAGGTAACGCCGCCGCACGGCAAGCCTTACTACCTTGTCGACACCACGGGCAACGGCAACTGGATGCGCCGCGATTCGCTCGACGACGGGGTGCGCGTGCCGATGTGGCCGATCCACACGTGGGACTGAGCCTCTCCCCGCCTTGTCCGTCTACACCCCCGTCTCCGAGGCCGAGCTGCGCGAATGGCTCAGGAACTACTCCGTCGGCCGGCTCGCGTCATGCGAGCCCATCAAGGCGGGCATCGAAAACACCAACTACTTTGTCACCACCACCCAGGGCCGCTACGTCCTGACGCTGTTCGAGCGGCTGCCGGCCGAGGAGCTACCGTTTTATCTTGATCTCATGGCGCATCTCGCACGCCACGGCATCCCGTGCCCGGCGCCCATCGCCGATCTTTCCGACCAGTACCTCGGGCGCCTGAACGGCAAGCCGGCGGCGCTGGTCACACGACTGCCGGGGCGCTCGCTCGATGAGCCCGGCGTGCGGCACTGCGAGGAGCTCGGCGCGCTCCTCGGCCGCATGCACCTCGCCGGGCGCTCGTACAGCGCCTACCTCGAGAACCCGCGCGGTCCGAAGTGGTGGCGATCCGCCGCCAGAGAAATCTTGCCTCTCCTGGATTCAACGAAGAAAGATCTTCTCGAGAAGGAACTTGCCTATCAGGCCGAGCAGCGCTTTCCCGATCTGCCGCGCGGCCCGGTGCACGCCGATCTCTTTCGCGACAATGCGCTGTGGGACGACGCGCGCCTCTCCGGCGTGGTCGACTTCTACTTCGCGGGCGTCGACTGCCTGCTCTACGACATCGCCGTATGCGCGAACGACTGGTGCCTGCGACCGAACAACGCTTTTGACGAGGCCCGGGTCGGGGCGCTCCTTTCCAGCTACCACAGCGTGCGGGCGTTCACCACGCTCGAGCGCTCGGCCTGGCGGCCGATGCTGCGTGCGGCGGCGCTGCGCTTCTGGTTGTCGCGACTCTATGACTTTCACCTGCCGCGCCCGGGAATGCTCGTGCACGCCCACGACCCGGAGCACTTCCGCCGCGTGTTGGAGTCCCGCGTCGCTGTAGACGCGCCCTGGATCGCCTGATGCAGGCGCGCATCGTGCAGACGGCGCGGGGCGCGCAGTGGCTTCTCGAAGGCTGGCGCTTGTTCAGGGCCGCGCCACTCGGGTGGCTCGCCATGGTGTTCGCCTACTGGCTGCTGATGACACTGGTGTCGGTGGTGCCGCTTGTCGGCGTTGCCGCCGCGTCGATCATGGTGCCGGCCTTCTCGGTCGGGTTCATGGCGGCGGCGCGCGCGGCTGCGCGCAAAGGTCCGGTGGAACTCGTGCTGCTCTTCGAGGGGTTTCGCAATCACCTCCGTAGCCAGCTGATCCTCGGCGTGGGCTACTTCGCCTGCCTTGCGCTGGTGCTCGCCGCGACTGCGCTCGCCGATGGTGGTGCGCTCGCCGGCTGGATGCTCTCCGCCCGTCGGCCAGACGAGGAAGTGCTTCACTCCGATGCGTTTCTCGCTGCGCTCGGTGCAGCCGCGGCCTTGTACACCCCGGTGCTGATGATGTTCTGGTTCGCGCCGCCGCTCGCTGCCTGGCACGGCACCGCGCCCGCAAAGGCGCTGTTCTTCAGCTTTTTCGCCTGCCTCATGAACTGGCGCGCTTTCCTCGCCTACGGCGCGGTCACGGCTGTCGTCGCGCTGGCACTGCCGCTTGCGGTGGTGTCGGTCGTGGCGCTCGCCTCGCTCGGCTTGCCGGCGATGTCGCTCGTGTTTCCGCTCCTCATCGTGCTGCTGCCGACGCTGTTCGCGAGCTTCTACGCGAGCTACCGTGACGTCTTCCGCCCGGACCCGGGGACCTCATGAACCGCATCCGCGAGATCCCCTACAACTACACCTCGTTCTCCGACCGCGAGATCGCGCTTCGCCTGCTCGGCGCCGAGGGTTGGAAGTTGATCAGCGAACTGCGTGCGGAGCGCCGCACCGGGCGTTCGGCGCGCATGCTCTACGAGGTGCTCGGCGAGATGTGGGCGATTCAGCGCAATCCGTACCTCGAAGACGAGCTTGTGAACCGGCCGCAGCGCCGCGCCGAAGCGCTCGGCGGCATGCGCCGGCGGCTCGCCGAGATTGATGCCCGCCGCGCCGGCGCGGCGAAGGTGAGCCGGCTGCTTGAGCTCGCGCGTGGCGCGGTCGACGCCTTCGAAGCCGAGCTTGCCGCGACGCGCGCGCTGCGCGCCAGAGTGCTGCGGCGCCTTGGGCGCGTCACGCGGCGCGACAACATTCTGTTCGACGGCTTCGCGCGCGTCTCGCATGTTACCGACGCCACCGACTGGCGCGTCGAACTGCCGTTCGTGGTGCTTACCCCGGATTCGGAGGAGGAGATCCAGCCGCTCGTAGGGGAGTTGTTTTCCCTGAACCTGACGATCATTCCGCGCGGCGGCGGCACCGGCTACACCGGGGGCGCGGTGCCGCTTTCGCGCCGTTCGGCGGTCATCAACACCGAGAAGCTCGAGGCGCTCGGCGAGATCGAGCACCTCGAGCTCCCGGGCCTAGCGCGGCCGCAGCCGACCATTCGCGCGGCGGCCGGGGTGGTCACCAAGCGTGTGATGGACGCCGCCGATGCGGACGGCCTCGTGTTCGCCGTGGACCCGACTTCGGCGGACGCCTCGTGCATCGGCGGCAACGTGGCGATGAACGCGGGCGGCAAGAAGGCGGTGCTGTGGGGCACGGCGATCGACAACCTCGTGTGGTGGCGCATGGTGACACCGCGCGGCGAGTGGCTCGAGGTCGAGCGTCTCGACCACAACCTCGGCAAGATCCACGACACGCCCAATGCGCGCTTCCGGTTGAAGTACCTCGAAGGCAGGAAGCTCAGGGAGGAGCGCATCCTTGAGATCCCGGGCTCGCACTTCCGCAAGGCGGGCCTGGGAAAGGACGTGAGCGACAAGTTCCTCGCTGGACTGCCCGGGGTGCAGAAGGAGGGGACCGACGGCATCATCGTTGCCGCGCGGTTCTTGCTTCACCGCATGCCGGCGCATACGCGCACCGTCTGCCTCGAGTTTTTCGGCCTGGCCCGCGACGCGGTTCCCGCGATCGTCGAGATAAAGAACTACGTCGAGAAATCGAACTTGGTGCTGCTCGCGGGTCTGGAGCACCTGGACGAGCGCTACGTCAAGGCTGTCGGCTACGCCACCAAGTCGCGCCGCAGCGAGCGCCCGCGCATGGTGCTGATCGGCGATTTGGTCGGGGACGACGTCGACGCGGTCGCCGCCGCCGCTTCGGGGGTGGTGCGCATCGCCAACGCGCGCGGCGGTGAGGGCTTCATCGCAGTGTCGGAGGAGGCGCGCAAGCGCTTCTGGCTCGACCGGGCGCGCACCGCGGCGATTGCCCGGCACACCAACGCGTTCAAGATCAACGAGGACGTGGTGATACCGCTGGAGAAGCTGGGCGAGTACACCGACGGAGTGGAGCGCATCAATATCGAGTTCTCCATCGCCAACAAGCTGCGACTTCTGCAAGCGCTCGAGGATTACTTCTCGGGCGACTTGCGGATACAGGATCGAGAACTCGCTGGCGACCGGGCTGCCCGCGCGCTCGAGCTCTTGCGTCGCGTGCGCGGCCGCTGGCAGGCAATCGGCGGCGACCTCGACCATTACTTCGATCGCCTGCAGTCGTACGCATTACGGCTGTCGTGGAAAAGCGAGGTGCGGGATGAGCTGCGTCATATCTTCGACGGCGACGCGTTCCGCCATGTCGTCGACGAGGCGGAAATCATTCACAGGAGCGTGCTTCGCGGCCGGGTGTTTGTAGCGCTGCACATGCATGCCGGCGACGGCAACGTCCACACCAATATTCCGGTCAACTCCGACGACTATGAGATGCTGCAGCGCGCCTACGGCGCGGTGGCGCGGCTCATGCGGCTCGCGCGCGCGCTTGGCGGCGTGATCTCGGGCGAGCACGGCATCGGCATCACCAAGCTTGAGTTCCTCAACCCGGCCGACATCGAGGCGTTCCGTGCCTACAAGACGGCGGTCGATCCGCACGGGCGGTTCAACGCCGGCAAGCTGCTCGCCGGCGGCGACCTCGCGAACGCCTACACGCCGAGCTTCGCGCTCATCGGCGCCGAGTCGCTGATTCTCGAGCAGACCGATCTCGGCCGCGTCGCCGCCGCGATCAAGGACTGCCTGCGCTGTGGCAAGTGCAAGCCGCCGTGCGCCACCCACGTGCCGCGCGCTAACCTGCTGTACTCCCCGCGCAACAAAATCCTCGCCACTTCACTGCTCATCGAAGCGATCCTGTACGAGGAACAGACGCGGCGCGGCGTGGCGCTCGCGCACTACGACGAGTTCGGCGACGTAGCCGACCACTGCACGGTCTGTCACAAGTGCGAGCCGGCCTGCCCGGTGGACATCGACTTCGGCGATGTCTCCATCACGATGCGAAACTACCTGCGCCGCGCGGGCAAGCGGCGCTTCAACCCGGGCACGCAGGCCTCGATGCTGTTCCTCAACCTCACCGATCCGCGCGCGGTGAAGATCGCGCGCACCGCAATGATCGAGTGGGGCTACCGTTTGCAGCGCCTTGCACATGGGCTTCTGAAGTCCTTTTCGAGAGCGCAGACGGCTCGGCCCCCGCTCACGACCGGGCAGAAGACGCTGCGTGCGCAGGTGGTCCACTTCATTAACAAGCCGATGCCGGGGCGGCTGCCGAAGCGGACCGCACGCGCGCTGCTCGACATCGAGGATCCGAGAGTTGTGCCGATCATCCGCGATCCGGCCAAAGTCAGCGAAGACTCCGATGCGGTGTTCTATTTTCCGGGCTGCGGCTCTGAGCGCCTGTTCTCCCAAGTTGGGCTCGCTACGCAGGCAATGCTCTACGCGGTGGGTGCGCAGTGCGTGCTGCCGCCGGGCTACCTGTGCTGCGGCTACCCGCAAATCGCGGCGGGCGAGTCCGGCAGGGGCGAGCGCATCACGATGCAGAACCGGGTTCTGTTCCACCGCCTCGCTACGACTCTCAATTACCTGGACATCCGCACGGTCATCGTCTCGTGCGGCACCTGCCTGGACCAGCTCGAGAATTACGACTTCGGTTCCATTTTTCCCGGCGCGCGGCTTCTGGACATCCACGAATACCTGCTAGAGAAAGGCGTGAAGGTCAACGATGCGTCCGGTGTCCGCTACATGTACCACGATCCGTGCCATACGCCGATCAAGACCGCCAAGCCGCTCAGCGTGGTGAACGGCTTGCTGGGCGGAAATGTGCCGCTATCGGAGCGCTGCTGCGGTGAATCTGGCACGCTTGCCATGACCCGCCCGGACGTCGCGACCCAGGTGCGGTTCAGTAAGGAGGAATCCTTACGCAGGGGAATCGCCGCGCTTGGCAATGATGGCAAACCCGTCAAGGTCCTGACCTCGTGCCCTTCCTGCCTCCAGGGTCTTGCGCGCTTCGAGGATGACACCGGCGCGCAGGCGGACTACATTGTGGTCGAGATCGCACGCCGCATGCTCGGCGAGGACTGGCTTCCGCAGTTCGTCGCCAAGGCGAACGCGGGCGGTATCGAGCGGGTTCTTCTATGAGCGAGCGGATTGCGACCGCGATCACTCTGCACCAGAAGTCGCGCGTCATGGAAATCGCCTTTTCCGATGGCCGCAGCTTTCGCCTGCCGTACGAGTTCCTGCGCGTGTACTCGCCTTCAGCCGAAGTGCGCGGTCACGGTCCGGGGCAGGAGGTTCTGCAGGCCGGAAAGCGTAACGTCGAGATCCGCTCGCTCGAGCCGGTCGGCTCCTATGCCGTGCAGCCGCAGTTCTCCGACGGGCACAATACCGGAATCTATTCCTGGGAGTATCTCTACGAGCTCGGAGAGAACCAGGACCAGCTCTGGTCGCAATATCTGAACAAGCTTAAGGTCGCCGGTGCCAGCAGGGAATAGAGCGCAAACGGTAAGGCGCGTCTTCGATTCGGTTGCGGAGCGCTACGACGTCATGAACGACCTCATGTCGCTCGGGCTGCACCGCGCGTGGAAGGCGGCCGCGATCGCGGTCGCTCGCCCGCGGCCGGGCGAGCGCGTGCTCGACATCGCCACCGGCAGCGGCGATCTCGCGCTATCGCTGAGCCGCAAGGTAAGCCCCGGCGGCGAGGTATGGATCAGCGACATCAACCGGCGCATGCTTGAGCGCGGCCGCGACCGCCTCCTCGATCGCGGGCTCGCGCTGCGGGCGGTGCAGTGCGACGCCGAGCGGCTGCCATTTCCGGCGGCGCATTTCGATTGCGTCACAGTGGGGTTCGGCCTGCGCAACATGACGCGCAAGGATGTCGCCCTCGCCGAGATGGCGCGCGTCCTAAAGCCCGGCGGGCGTCTTGTCGTCCTGGAGTTCTCAAAGGTGTGGAAGCCGCTCGAGGGGGCGTACGAGTGGTATTCGTTCAAGGTGTTGCCGTGGCTCGGCGACCTTGTCGCCGGCGATGCCGACGCCTACCGATACCTCGCGGAATCGATTCGCGCGCATCCCGACCAGGCTGCGCTCGCCGAGCTCCTGCGCTCGGCGGGCCTCGCTGATGTCGAGGTGTTTAACCTTGCTGCCGGAGTGGTTGCGATTCATCGCGGGTACCGTTTTTGATAGCATTCACGGCTCGGAGGAACGACTTATGAGCAAGTGGCTTCTCGCATCGGCAGTTCTCGTATTCAGCGGAGTTTTCTTCGCCACCGAAGTCGAAGCGCGGCGCCTGGGCGGCGGCCGCACCATCGGCGCGCAGCGCAACGTCACAGCTCCGCCCGCGCAGACGCCGGCCAAGCCGGCGCAGCAGCAGGCGGCGCCGGCACAGCAGGGCGCGCAGCAGGCAGCCCCTGCTTCGACGGGTAGCCGCTGGGCGCCCATCCTCGGCGGGCTCGCGCTCGGCGGAATTCTCGGCTACCTCTTCGGCGGCAGCGGCCTTCTCGGCTTCCTGCTCCTCGCGCTTCTCGCGATCGCCGCGGTCGTCGGCGTGCGCGCCTTGATGCACCGGCGCAGCGGTGCGCCGCAACCCGTTCAGTTCGCCGGCATGCGCGAAACGGTTTCCGTCCCGGTGAGAGACGAGCTGCCGGCAACTTCGAACGCAAGACTGCCCGCCGGGTTCGATACGTCGGGCTTCCTGCGGGCGGCGAAGCACAACTTCCTCCGTCTACAGGCCGCGAACGACGCCGGCCGGCTGGAGGAAATCCGCGAGTTCACGACCGAAGAGCTCTACGCGCAGCTGAAGAGCGAGCTCGGCCATAGAGGTGAGACCGAGGTCCTTGGCCTCGAGGCGCAGCTATTGGAGGTAGCGACCGAGGGCGATCGCCATTGGGCGAGCGTGCATTTTTCAGGCGCAGTGCGCGAGGCGCACGGCGCGGCGGCCGAGCCGTTCGCTGAAGTCTGGAATCTCGTGAAGCCCGCCGACGGGTCGAGCGGCTGGCTGCTCGCGGGCATCCAGCAGATGCATTGACAAGTACCGAAGATCGGGGTCTGACCCCGATTTTCCCCGTCTCTGAGGCCACCCCCGCGGTGGCCTTTTGTTTTCTGCTGAACCGCTTGCTCGCTGGCGAACCCTGGGCGCGGCTGCGGCTCTTGCCCTTCGCCGGCGAGACCGTCGAGCTGCGCGCACCGCCGCTTCCCGCGCTACGCTTGCGCATCCTTGAGGGGGGAACCGTGGAGGCAGGCAACGCAGAACCGAGCTTGACGATGACGTTCAAGCCGGACCTGGTTTTCGCGCTTGCCCGCGGGGAGGAGCACGTCGCGCGCGCGGTGGAGGTGCAAGGGGATGCCCGGCTTGGCGCGGAGATCCTCGTGCTCGTACGGCATCTGCGCTGGGACGCGGAGGAAGCGCTTTCGCGCTTGATCGGCGACGTCGCGGCGCATCGGCTCGCGGACGCCGGCCGCGCTTTTGCGGCCTGGCACGTGGATGGGGCCCGCCGCCTGATCGCCGCTCTTGGCGACTACCTGACCGACGAAAAGGAGCTCCTCGCGCGCCGCGCGGAGCTCGAGGCGCTCGGCGAATCGGTCGCGCGGTTGCGGGACGGCATCGCAAGGCTGGACAAACGGATCGAGCAGCTTGATTAGGGTCGGCCGGGCCGCGCGCATCCTGGCGGTCGGCCTGCGCTTCGGTCTACATGAATTCGTCCCCCGGTTTCGCCGAAATATCGTGGTGCGCGCGCTCGCCGGCCGAACCCACGAGCCGCGCGGCCAGCGGCTGCGTGAGGCGCTCGAAACGCTCGGTCCGATTTACGTCAAGTTCGGCCAGGTGCTGTCAACCCGACGGGACCTCCTTCCGATCGACATCGCCGACGAGCTCGCAAGGCTCCAGGACCAAGTGCCGCCTTTCCCGTCCGAGCTCGCGATGGCCGAGGTGGAACGCTCGCTTGGCAGGAAACTTGATGAGGTGTTCGCTCAGTTTGAAGAGAGCCCTGTAGCGAGCGCCTCGATCGCGCAGGTGCACCTGGCGCGGCTGCACGGCGGCGCCGAAGTCGCGGTAAAGGTGCTGCGGCCCGGCGTCGAGGCCGCTGTGGAGCGTGACCTCGCCCTGCTGGAGACCGGTGCTGCGCTCGTGGAGCGGCTTTGGGCCGACGGCAAGCGCCTGCGCCCAAGGGATGTGGTCGCCGAGTTCGCGCGCCATGTCGACAACGAGCTCGACCTCATGCGCGAGGCCGCGAGCGCAAGCCAGCTCGGACGTAATTTTGCGGCGTCGCCGCTCCTTATTGTGCCCGCGGTGTACTGGGACCTTTGCGCGCAACGCGTGATGGTGATGGAGCGGATGCATGGCACGCCGATCTCGCAAGTGCAGGTCCTGCGGGAAAAGGGAATCGACATCCCTGCGCTGGCGCGCGCTGGGGTCGAGATTTTCTTTACCCAGGTCTTCCACCATGGTTTCTTCCATGCAGACATGCACCCCGGCAACATCCGGGTGGCGGACGATGGGCGCTACATCGCCCTCGACTTCGGCATCATGGGCACGCTTACCGAGGTGGATAAGAACTACCTTGCGCAGAACTTTCTTGCATTCTTCAACCGCGACTACCGGCGAGTGGCGCAGGCGCACCTTGATGCAGGCTGGGTGCCCGGGAGCACGCGTATCGACGAGTTCGAGGCCGCGATCCGCGCCGTGTGCGAGCCGGTGTTCGCACGGCCGCTCAAGGAAATCTACTTCGGCAAGCTGCTGCTGCGCCTGTTCCAGACCTCACGGCGCTTCAACGTGGAAGTGCAGCCGCAGCTTCTGATGCTGCAGAAGACGCTCCTCAACATCGAAGGCCTGGGTCGCGAGCTCGATCCCGAGCTCGATCTCTGGCAGACGGCCAAGCCCTTCCTCGAGCGTTGGATGCGCGAGCAGGTCGGCTGGCGCGGGTTCGTGCGCACCATTCGGCACGAAGCGCCCTTCTGGGCGGCGACGCTGCCGCAGCTGCCCCGGCTCGTGCATCGCGCCCTTGCCGAAGACCGCCTCGGCGCTCTGCAGCTCGCCGTCGAAGGTCTCGCGAGGCAGAACGCCCGGCGCAACCGCCTGCTTACCGTGCTGATCTTCGTCGTAGCGCTCGCGGCGTTGGTCGCGATCTGGCAGGCATGAAAGCGGCGCTATGATCGGGCGCGCATGCTGATCACGTTCGTCGCGTTGTATCTTTTCGTCACCGTGGCGATCGGCCTGTGGGCGGCGCGGCGCG
>DATFEI010000232.1:0-4932 GCA_035251315.1 Burkholderiales bacterium
TGAACTCGATGGCTGCCAACCTCACCGCTCAGGTGAGAAACATCGCCGAGGTCACCACCGCCGTGGCGCGCGGCGATCTGTCGAAAAAGATCAGCGTGGAGGTGAAGGGCGAGCTGCTCGAGCTCAAGAACACAATCAACATCATGGTGGACCAGCTGAACGCCTTCGCCTCCGAGGTGTCGCGCGTCGCGCGCGAGGTGGGCACCGAGGGCAGCCTCGGCGGCCAGGCGCAGGTGAAGGGCGTCGGCGGCGTGTGGAAGGACCTGACCGATAACGTGAACTCGATGGCTGCCAACCTCACGAGCCAGGTGCGTAGCGTGGCGAGCGTGGTCACCGCGGTGGCTCACGGCAACCTTCAGAGCAAGCTTACGGTCGAGGCGAAAGGCGAGATTGCCGCGCTCGCCGACACCATCAACGGGATGATCGACACGCTCGCGGTCTTCGCCGACCAGGTAACCAACGTGGCGCGCGAGGTGGGTACCGAAGGCAAGCTCGGCGGACAAGCCCGCGTTCCGGGCGCCGCCGGCACCTGGCGCGAGCTGATCGAGAACGTGAACCGCCTCGCGGCGAACCTCACCACCCAGGTGCGCGCGATCGCGGAGGTGGCGACCGCGGTGACCAAGGGCGATCTCACGCGCTCGATCACCGTGGAGGCACTGGGCGAGGTGGCCTCGTTGAAGGACAACATCAACGAGATGATCGGCAACCTCAAGGACACCACGCGCAAAAACACCGAGCAGGACTGGCTGAAGACGCACCTCGCACGCTTCACGCGCATGCTGCAGGGTCATCGCGACCTTGTCACTGTTTCTCGATTGATTCTGTCTGAACTGACTCCTCTGGTGAACGCGCAACAGGCTGCCTTCTACGTCGCCGACCACAGGAGCGGCGACTCGCAGCTCGAGCTCCTCGCCGGCTATGCGCAGCGCCAGGGAAAGACGCTGCCGCGCAAAATCGCATTCGGCGAGGGCCTGGTCGGCCAGTGCGCGTTCGAGAAAAAGCGCATCCTTCTCAGCGCGGCGCCAGGCGACTACATCCGCATCGGCTCCGCGCTCGGCTCGGGCGCGCCGGCGTCGATCATCATCCTGCCGGTGCTGTTCGAAGGCCAGGTGAAGGCGGTGATCGAGCTCGCGTCGTTCTCCAAGTTCAGCGAGATTCACCAGACCTTCCTCGACCAGCTCACGGAATCCATCGGCGTCGTGCTCCACACGATCGCGGCCAACATGCAGACCGAGTACCTCCTGCACCAGTCGCAGTCGCTCACCGCCGAGCTGCAGAGCCAGCAGGAGGAGCTGAAGAAGACCAACGACCGCCTGGAGCAGCAGGCGCTGAACCTGCAAAAATCGGAGGCGCTCCTGAAATCGAAGCAGGACGAGCTGCGCTCGGCGAACGAGCAGCTCCAGGACAAGGCGCACCAGTTGTCGGAGCAGATGCGCCAGGTCGAGTTCAAGAACCGCGAGATCGAGCAAGCGCGTGCCGCGCTCGAGGAGAAGGCCGAGCAGCTCTCGCTCTCGTCGCGCTACAAGTCCGAGTTCCTCGCCAACATGTCGCACGAGCTGAGGACACCGCTCAACAGCCTTCTGATTCTCGCGCGGCTGCTCGCCGATAACACCGGCGGCAACCTCACGCCGAAGCAGGTGGAATTCGCCCGCACCATCCATTCCTCGGGCGCCGAGCTGCTCGCGCTGATCAACGACATCCTCGACCTCGCGAAGATCGAGTCGGGCACCGTGACCCTCAACATCGCCGCCGAGCGCTTCGCCGACGTGGCCGACTCGGTGGAGCGCACTTTCCGCCAGGTAGCGGCGGACAAGGGCCTCGAGTTCCCCATCGTGCTCGACGAGCACCTGCCACAGGTGATCCAGACCGACGGCAAGCGGCTGCAGCAGATCCTCGCCAACCTCCTGTCGAACGCGTTCAAGTTCACGGCGAAGGGCGAGGTGCGTCTGCGCGTCGAGCAGGTGAGCTCCGGGTGGAGCATGGGCCACCCGGTGCTCGACCGCGGCGGCGCGGTGGTCGCGTTCTCTGTATCCGACACCGGCATCGGCATCCCGCCGAGCAAGCAGCGTCTCATTTTCGAGGCGTTCCAGCAGGCCGACGGCTCCACCAGCCGCGAGTACGGCGGCACCGGCCTGGGGCTCTCGATCAGCCGCGAGCTCGCGCGCCTGCTGGGCGGCGAGATCCGCGTGGCGAGCAAGCCGGGCGTGGGCAGCACGTTTACGCTATACCTGCCCGCCGAGCACCACATCTCCGGAAAGGCTCCGCAAACAAGCGAGCAAAAGGGTGCAGCGATGGAAGAACGTCCCGCGGGCGCTAGCGGCGAAGAATCCGCCGCCATCGCGCCCGAGGCCGGGCAGGCGCTCGCTGGCCGCAAGGCCCTCGTCGTCGACGACGACATCCGCAACGTGTTCGCCATGACGAGCGCGCTCGAAATGCACGGCATGACGGTGCTGCACGCCGACAGCGGCCGGGAAGCGGTCGAGACGCTCAAGCGCGAAGGCAACGTGGACCTCGTCCTTATGGACGTGATGATGCCCGGCCTGGACGGCCTCGACACGATCCGCATGGTGCGCACGCTGGAGGGCTACGGCGGCGTGCCGATCATCGCGGTGACCGCCAAGGCGATGCAGGGCGACCGCGAGAAATGCCTCGACGCCGGCGCGAGCGAGTACCTCGCCAAGCCCGTGAACGTCGACGTGCTGCTCGCCACGCTCGCGAAAGCAGTGCAGCCGGCGCCCGCGTGAGCGGCTTCGCTTTTACCCTCCTGACAAGGGCGGAAGCGAGCGGCGCGAGCAGGGGGTTGGTCTTTTGAACCGGGATTTCGACTCCCTGCTCGACACGCTCGCCGGGCTCGCCGCAGCGAACATCGTGCTGATCGAGACGCTGCACGAGCAGCGCGTGGTGGACAAGACGCACTTCGCCCATGCCTTCGCTCGCGCGCTCGACACACTGGCGCCCGAGCACCGCGGCGGGATGATCGAGCACGTGCTCGCCAACATGCGCGACCGCTGCATGAACCTGCCCGCGGGCGCGGCCTCCGATGCACGCGAGTGGCTGCGGCAGCTCCTCGATCAATGAAGTTCTCGATCGAGGTGCGCGAGGGCTACCTGCACGCCACCGTGTACAACCGCGATACTGCGGACGAAATGCGCGAGTTCCTGCTCGCCGTGCACGCAGCCTGCCGCAAGCACGGCTCGTCCAAGATCCTGCTCGCCGTGCGGCGCTCGCGCGCCATGTTTAAGCCGGAGGACTACGGCTTGGCGGCGCAAAACCGCGGCTACGCGAACGAGCTCGTCACGCCCGCGTGCCAGATCGCGCTGCTGGGCGACACCGACGAAGTGAACAGCGCGAACGAATACATCGAACTCGTCGCACGTCAGCAGGGCGTGAACGTGCGCGCGTTCCGCGACGAACAGGCAGCGCAGCGCTGGCTGGGCGAAACGGGCCGCCCGGCGCGCCGCTACCGCTTCACGCGCATCGTGATCTCGGGCGCTCCGGAAGAAGCCGGCGTGTACGCGCTGTGGGATGCGGACGAGGTTATCTATTACGGCCGCGCCGACGGCAAGCACCAAAGCGGCGGCAGCACGATCCGCTCACGACTGCTCGCGCACTACTACGAAGACCGCAAGCGGCCGACGCACTACAGCTGGGAGGTGTGCGCGGATCCCGCGGCGCGCGAGGCCGAGCTTCTGCAAGAGCACGAGCGGGCTTTCGGCAGGCGCCCGCGCGGTAACGAAGCGGCTTAGGAAACGTCCTTCAGCCAGGAGGGCCGGCGGAACTCGCCCACCAGCGTTCCGGCCGCAGCTTCCCTGCCTTCCTTGTCGAAGATGATCTCGCGGTTGCCGAAGGGCAGCGCACGGCCGGCGATCACCAGCCGCGTCCTGCCGTTCTGACATTCGAACTGAAGGACCAGCCCGCTCGGCGCGTCCTCGACAATCTGCTCCTTGATCGAGCACGTACTTGCGTTGGGTTTTATCGGCATGCCGTATCCGGAGCAAAGCGCGTACCAGCGACCTGTAGCACATCGTCGACAGGTGTCGCATTGCAGCACCAAAACCGGCGTACCATTTGCGGCCAATCGCGGGAGCACGCCAATGTCGATCAAGTCCCAGAGCCTGCCGTTCACGCCGTCGCTGATCGAAGCCGCCCCCGATACCGTGGGCGTGTTCGCGCTGTGGCAGAACGGGGGCGTCATCTATCTCGGCAAGGCCTGCGCCGGATCGGCGACGATCCGCAGAGCGCTCGCCGAGCAGTTCAATGCGCGGCAGTGGAGCTCGAAAGGAAGCCTGCGCTGCAGCTGGGAAGTCGCCGACGATCCGGACCGCCGGCACAGCGAGCTCCTGCGCGAGTTCGAGGCGGCTCACCATTGCGCGCCGCTCTGGAACGATCCGCAGCGCCTGCCGACCTAGCTCAGGCTTTTCTGACGCCGGCGGCCGTTTCGCCCGCGCCGTGCAGCGCACCGCGCGCGTTCTTGAGCACCGTGATGGCGTCGCTCATGTCGCGGCGGCGCATGGACAGCGACTCGTAAGCGTTGCCCGAGCGCGTGCGGAACACGCGTGCGCCGCCTTCGAACATGCCGACCGCGAGCTCCTCGTCCGGGATGCCTCGGAGCTTGCCTTTCGTGTCGACGTAGTAGATGTCAGAGACGTGGCTGAGAGCGAGCGCCGTGCTGTCGAGGATGGCGTTGTAGGTTTCGTCCTTCCAGTTGCGCGATGAGCCCGAGAGCTGCTGGTGCACGACCGAGGCGGCGACGTGCAGCGGCACGGGCTTCGCCTGGTCGGCGACCAGCCGGGTCCTCTGTTGCTTGCTCTCTTGCCGCTTTTCCATCCGAATGCAGGCTGCGCCTGCAAGCGAGGCAAGTCAAGCATTTCGGAAGTGGTGGGTGTGGTGGGTGCTAGTGGGATCGAACCACTGGCCCCTTCCGTGTGAAGG
>DATFEI010000241.1:0-10802 GCA_035251315.1 Burkholderiales bacterium
CTGCGCACGGGAAGGTAGGACCGCCGCTCGGCGGCATCGCGCGCCGCGTCTACATAGCGGGCGTGCTGCCCAATACGCCGGAGCGGATGGCGCAGTTCATCCGCGCGCCGCAAAGCGCAGATCCGCGTACTGCAATGCCGACCCTCGGCGTTACCGAGGAGCACGCGCGCGACATGGTGGCTTACCTGTACTCGCTGAAGTGAACATGCTGAAACCGGTTTTCGCGCTTCTCCTTGCTGCGCTCGCCGGCGGCGCCGCGTTCGTAGGCTCTGGCCTTTATGACATTTCCGCCACCGACCAGCACCTCCCGCCGACCTATTACCTGATGGAGCTCACGATGCGGCGCTCGGTGGAGAAACGGGGCGCCGACATCCCGGTACCGCAGCTCGGCGGCGAGGCGCAGCTCGCGCGCGGCCTCGCGCTCTTTCGGCGCCATTGCGTGCAATGCCACGGCGCGCCCGGCGTCGCGCCCGAGCCTTTCGCGCTCGGCCTCACGCCGCTTCCGGCACCGCTCGTGCAGACCGGCCGCGAATGGACGTCGGGGGAGATCTTCTGGGTCGTGAAGCACGGCATCAAGATGACGGCCATGCCGGCGTGGAAGTACCGCCTCGCCGACGAAGAGATCTGGGCGCTCGTCGCGTTCATGCGCGAACAGCTGCCGTACGTCTCTCCGCAAGAATATGCAACGCTGCGTGCTCCGCCGATCGCAACGCTTCCGTCAACTTCCCATGCCCCCGATCCTGATCGCGGCCGCGAGGCGCTGCAGCAGTACGCGTGCGTGGCGTGCCACCGCATTCCCGGGGTGACCGGCGCCGAGGCGCGCGTGGGCCCGCCGCTCGAGGGCATCGGCTCGCGCCAGTTCCTCGGTGGCGTGCTGCCGAATTCCCCGGACAACATGGTGCGCTGGATCCGTTTTCCTCACGAATTTTCGCCGCTAGGCGCAATGCCTGGCCTCGGGGTAAGCGAGCGCGACGCACGCGACATCGCGGCCTACCTCGCTACTTTGAAATAGACTGCCAATCCCCATTCCGGGGACAGAGGAGGCAGTCATGGCGCACTACATGTTCCAGGCGTCCTTTACATCCGAAGCGTGGGCGAAGATGGTGCAGGAGCCACAGAACCGCGAGCAGTCGATCCGGCCGATGATCGAGAAGCTCGGCGGCAAGCTCATCGGCTACTGGTTCGCGTTCGGCGAATCGGACGCAGTCGTCATCGTACAGATGCCCGACAACGTGTCGGCGGCGGCCGCGTCGCTCGCTGCAGCGGGCGGCGGCGCAGTCAAGTCGCTGAAGACGACACCGCTCATGTCGGTCGAAGAAGGCATGCAGGCGATGCGCAAGGCGGGCGAGGCCGGCTACCGCGCGCCCCGCTGAAAAGCGGCGGCCACCCCGTTCGTATGCTCCGCGCCCTGGCCCCCGAAGTGCGCGTGCGCGAGGTCTGGGCGTGGAGCATGTACGATTTCGCGAACTCGGCCTACACCACCGTTGTCATCACGGCGGTTTTCAGCGCCTATTTCGTTGCCGGCGTCGCCGGCAATGCAGCATGGGCGACGTTCACGTGGACCGCGGCGCTCTCCGTGTCCTACGCGGCAATCCTTGTTACCGGACCGCTGATCGGGGCTTGGGCGGACGCGCACGCAGCCAAGAAGCGGCTGCTCTTCGCCACCACGCTCGGCTGCGTGCTCTTCACCGCGGCTCTCTACTTCGCGCAACCCGGCGCGGTCGCACTTTCTCTGGTTTTCCTGATCCTTTCGAATTACTTCTTTGGTGCGGGAGAGAACCTGATCGCCGCATTCCTGCCTGAGCTCGCGGACTCGCGCGCGATGGGCCGGGTCTCGGGCTGGGGTTGGAGCTTCGGCTACCTCGGTGGACTCGCTGCGCTCGGAATATGTCTGCTGTACATCAGCAGCACTCAACAACCGGCTTCACGTTTCGTCCCCGTGACCATGCTCATCACCGCGGCGTTCTTCGCCCTTGCCGCGGTCCCGACCTTTCTTTTCCTGCGCGAACGCGCCGTGCCGCAGCCGCGCATGGAGAACCCCTGGGCAAGGGTAAAGCAGACTCTGCAGCACGCGCAGCAGTACCGGGACCTCCGGCGCTTCCTGCTCTGCCTGCTCTTCTACCAGGCGGGCATCACCGCCGTCGTCTCGCTCGCCGCGATCTACGCCGAGCAGGCGATGAAGTTCACCACGCAGCAGACGATCACGCTGATTCTCGTCGTCAACATTACCGCGGCGGTAGGCGCGTTCGGTTTTGGTTACCTGCAAGACGCGGTCGGCCACGTGCGTGCGGTGGCGATCACGCTGGTGGGCTGGATCGTGATGGTCGTCATAGCTGGTCTTTCGCAAAGCCATTCGTCCTTCTGGCTTGCGGCGAACCTTGCCGGTCTCTGCATGGGATCGTCCCAGGCGGCGGGCCGGGCGCTCGTCGGTTACCTCGCGCCGCCGGCACGCCTGGCGGAGTTCTTCGGGCTGTGGGGACTCGCGGTGAAGGCGGCTTCGATCTTCGGCCCGCTCACCTACGGCGCGGTCACGCTTGTCTTCGCCGGCAACCACCGCCTTGGTATCTTCGTCACGGGCCTCTATTTCGTGATCGGGCTGCTTCTGCTGCGACGGATCGACGTCGAGCGCGGCCGCGCGGCGGCGCTCGCGTAGGCGCGAAGCTTGCAGAGGGGTTCTCACCATGAGACCGCTCGCCCTCATAGTCTTATTGACTGCCTTTACGACCGCGGCCCCGGCGCAGACCGCCCGGAACCTGCCCGACTTCACCTCGCTCATGAAGCAGCAGGGCCCCGCGGTGGTGAACGTGATCACCAAGCGCGAGGCTGGGCGCAGCGGGCGCGGAGCGCAGGGACAGCAGGGCCAGCCGCCGGAGGACCCGCTGCTCGAATTCTTCCGGCGCTTCATGCCCGACGCTCCGGAGCGCATGCCGGGCCCGGGGCTTGGCCTTGGCTCGGGCTTCATCGTCAGCCAGGACGGCTACGTGCTTACCAACGCTCACGTAGTTGCCGGCGACGGCGAAGTCACCGTGCGCCTCGCCGATGCGAAGCGCGAGTTCAAAGCGAGCGTCATCGGCGCGGACGAGCGCACCGACATCGCGCTTCTCAAGATCGAAGCCACCGGGCTACCCACGGTGAAGCTTGGCAAGTCGGAGAAGCTGCAGCCCGGCGAGTGGGTGGCGGCGATCGGGTCGCCGTTCGGCTTCGAGAACACGATCACCGCCGGTATCGTGAGCGCCACCGGGCGCTCGCTGCCCGCGGAGACCTACGTCCCCTTCATCCAAACCGACGTTGCCGTGAACCCCGGCAACTCCGGCGGGCCGCTCATGAACCTCGCGGGCGAGGTGGTCGGCGTGAACTCGATGATCTACAGCCAGACCGGCGGCTACATGGGCGTGTCGTTCGCGATTCCGATCGAGGTCGCGCTCGACGTGATGAAGCAGCTTCGCGCCGAGGGCAAGGTGACGCGCGGACGCCTGGGCGTGCGTATTCAGCCCATGACCAAGGAGCTCGCGCAGTCGTTCAGACTCAAGGAGCCGGACGGCGCGTTGATCGCGTTGGTGGAGCCGGGAAGCCCGGCCGACAAAGCGGGCCTCAAGCCCGGCGATGTGGTGCTGGCATACAACGGCCAACCGATCGACGACACCAACAAGTTGCCGCGCCTGGTGGCCGCGACCAAACCTGGACAAAGCGCGACGCTGCGCATCTGGCGCGACGGCAAGGCCGAGGAGGTGAAGTTCACCGCCGGCGAGCTCGTCGTGGACGCGAAGCCGGCCAAGCCCGCGGCCGAGAAGTCGACCAAGCCGAACCGCCTCGGCCTGGTGGTGAGCGAGCTGCCTGCGGCGCAGCGCAAGGCACTTGGCATCGACTACGGGCTTGTGGTCGAGAGCGCAGACGCCTCGCGCAGCCCGCTGCGCCCCGGCGACGTGATCGTCGGAGTGGGCCGCGAGACAATCAAGAGCCTCGAAGACTTCGATCGCCTGATCGCCGAGCACAAGCAGGGCGATACTGTCGCCCTCCTCGTACGCCGCGGCGAAGCGACGGTCTACGTCCCGATCGAAGTAGGATAGCCGCGGAAGATCGGGGTGGGGGTCTGGGGTCAGACCCCGATTTCCCACCTATTGGCGCCTCGGTGCTTCCGGCGTCGTGGCGCCTTCGCCGGCCTTATCGCCAGGTGCGCCCGCTGACCGAATAACCACCTCGATCCGCCGGTTCTGCTGCCGTCCCGCTTCGCTGTCGTTCGAGGCGACCGGAAAGTTCGGCCCCATGCCGCGCGCGTCAATGCGGTGCGACTCAACACCGCGCTGGACCAGGGCAAACTTCACTGCCTCGGCACGGCGCTCCGAGAGACGCTCGGCCGCAGCCGCCGACCCCATGCTGTCGGTGAATCCCTCGATCGCGATACTGCGCTCGGGATGCTTGCGCAGGAATTGCGCGAGCGTGTCGAGCGTGCGGTCGGCCCCGCTGTGCAGCGCCGTACCGCTCTCGAACAGGAGATCGTTGTTCACCGTGAGGACCCAGCCGCGCTCGGTCTGCCGCGCGCGCACGCCGGTGGACTCCAGGCCGCTGATCGCCGCCGCGAATTCGGCGTGCTTTGCCTTTTCTTCCCCGAGAAGGCTCGCCCGCGCCTCGGCTTCCAGACGTGCCTGCTCCGCGCGTGCGCGCTCCGCTTCCGCCTGCTCCGCGCGTGCGCGCTCCGCTTGCAGAAGGCGCCTGCTGCGCTCCTCGTGTGCCGCAACGAGGTCGAGTTGGGCCTGGCGCCCCTGCGCGGTGCTTAGCGCGGTGCGCGCCGAGCGCTCGGCGATGAAGGCGTTGTGCTCGACGAGCTCGGAGGACCCGTCCTTGGCGGCCCGCCCCGCCTCGGCGAGGGCGTTGGCCGCGCGCTGGAGCTCGGGTTGTGCATGGCGCTGGACCAGTGGATCGGCCGCGGCGCGCTGGTAGCTCGCTCGCGCCTCCTCGAGCCTCTGATTGGCGACCGGCGAGACGGTGCTGCAGCCGGCGGCGAGCGCGGCTGCGAGCACCGTGAGCTTGAGCGGCTTGTTCATCGGGCACTCCTTTCTTCCTGCAGAGCGCGCTGTACGCGCGCGTTTTCCGCCATCGTCCATGCGAGTCTCGCGTCGGCTTCAGCCCGCAAGGCAAGCAGACGCGCATCCTCGTATTGGCCGTGCAGCATCGCAATTTCCGCGCGTGCGAGCGTGACCTGTGCATTCGCGAGCTCGGCGGGGGCGGCCGCCTCGGCCACCGGTTGCGCCTGCGCCACCATGGCGCGCGCCGCGGAAAGCTCGGACTGGGGTGGATCCGTGGTAGCGCATGCCGCGAGCGCGGCGAACGAGAGGTAGATAATTCTCTTCACGTCGAAAATGGTCTTCACTTCTTCCTCCTTCTGTAGAACTTATATGCGCCGGAACCTGTTACACGGCGCTCGCTAGCCTGGATGGAGCAAGCGCCGCACCTGCCCCTGGCGCGGCGCTTGCAGAGAGTTGGAGCGGGATACATTCGATGCGTGGCGCTGTCCTGCTGTTGCTAGCCTGCCTCGGTGCCTGCTCTCCAGCACCGGAAGCGGATCTTCGGCTGGTGACGATCCACAACGCCGAAACAGGCTTCAGCCTGCGGGAGCTGCCGCCGCCGACCTTGCGTTCTCTCGGTCTACCTTACGGCCTGGCGGTGGTGCGGATGGGTGGGGTCGCCGAGCGCGCGGGGCTGAGGATCGGCGACGTGGTCTACGGGTTGAACCACAAGCAGGTGCGCAGCCTCGAGGAGTTCAATCGGCTTCTTGCGCAACAGGCGGGCGGCAGCATCGGACTGCTGGTGCGCCGCGGGCACAGCGACTTCTACGTTTCGATGGATTTCGCGGCCGGGGCGCCAGACAGAGTACCGAAAGGCGCGCCGCCTAGAGATACTCTTCTGCGCACTTGATGATCTCGGTGTTGGTCGGGCGCTCGAGGCAATGACGCGCATCCTCGTGCCAGCGCCGCTTGCGCGGAATGACAACCGCGTGCTTCGCGGGCTCGGGCTTCGCGGCTTCCTTCTTGGGCGCGGGAGTCGCCGCCTCTTTCGCCGGCTCCTGCGCCCAAGCCTGGGTTGCGCAGACCATGATCACAAAAAAGATGAGTTGTTTCATGTACCTATCCAAGTTTCATGAAACGATACCTTAAGAATACCCCTTTTGCGTGCCGGAAGCCAATTTCGCGTCGTCGCCGCGAAAAAATTCCGGATTCGGCTACAGGCGCACCTCGGGCGCCTGGAGGATATCCTCGCGCGCGAGGCTGACGTGCATCGTCTTCTCCTGCCAGTCGATGCGCTCGATCACCTCGGGCGAGATGAGAAGCATGCGGCCCCGAAGCCAGTCGCGCGAATCGACGAGCACATCGGTAATGTCCCAGGTCTCGTCGTCGACCACGAGATCGGAGACGGTCCCGATCACGCCGTCGCGCGCCTCGATACCGCAACCGAGCACTTCCGTGCTCGAGCGCAGGTTCGCCTGCGGCGCCGTGGGACAGCGGCTGATCTGATCGCGCGTCAGCTCCACGCGGATGTCGCCGCGTGCGGCGAACCGCCGACTGTGGCCGATGGCCACTGGCGAGATGAAGTACTTGCGCCCCGGCATCCAGCGGCGCGTGTCGACGGCGAGGTAGCGCACATCCCAGGCTTCGTCGTCGAAATAGAGCTCGCCGACCGAGCCTACCTCACCGTCCTCGGCGTGGATCCGGTCCCCCCGCAGATCCCTGATTCTGAGCAGCATCGCTCCCGTGTCGCAGCAAACCCTGCGCCCACGTGGCTAGGTCACGATCCAGTGTAGCAATGCATACGCAAGAGCGACCGGGGCCGCTGCAATGACGAGAAGCGCTAGAGCGAGTCCGGTCATGAAAAAAGCGCTCGCGCGCTCCGCGCGCGCCGGGTGCTCCAGCCAAGCCCCGAGGAGCCGCACTTGTTCGCCTTCCATGCGGCGTCGAACACGTCGCCCGCGAGGGGCACGAGGCCCGCCAATCCTTCAACCGCGACGTTGAGAACCATGCGCGCGAGCACGCTGCGGCCCGCGCCGAGCCGCGCCGCTTCACCCACGATGTAGGTGGACAACAGCACGCCGATTAGGTCGCCGAGGAAAGGCACGAGCCCGATCAGCGCGTCGAGGCCGATCGAAAAGCGCGTGCCCGGGATCGGAATGGAGCTGTCGAGCAGCCATGCGAGCCGCTCGAGCTTCCTGCGGTCAGGAATCTTTCCGTTCAAGGGCGCGGCGCAGGGCGCTCAGCTCCCGCAGCACGCAACCGCCGACCAGCAGCACCGCCGCGATCAGCACGAGGACGAAGCCCTTGATCTCGTTCGCGACGCCGCGCTCGGTGACGAAGATGCCCATCCCGAGGGCGCCGACCGCCGCCGCGATGACGATCAGCCCTGTGCCGACATGTCGCATGCGCCTACACCAAAGGTATCATTTCGCCTCCCCCAAAGACGACCTACAGGAGACTCCACTATGGCGATCAAAGTCGGCGACCGTCTGCCCGACGGCAAGTTGATGGAATCCACCGAGTTCGACTCCGCGACGCAGTGCGCGATGGCGCCCAAGGAAGTAAGCGTCGCCGAGGCCGCGAAGGGCAAGAAGATCGCGGTGTTCGGGCTCCCGGGAGCGTATACCCCGACCTGCTCCGCCAAGCACGTGCCGAGCTACGTGCAGAATTCCGACCAATTGACGAAGAAAGGCGTGAGCGAGATATGGTGCGTGGCGACCAACGACGCCTTCGTCATGGCCCACTGGGGCCGCGACCAGAAGGCGCTCGGCAAGATCCGCTTCCTCGGGGACGGCAGCGGGCAGTGGACCAAGGCGCTGGGGCTCGAGCTCGACCTGAACGCGCGCGGCATGGGTACGCGCATGCAGCGCTTCTCGATGCTGGTCGACAACGGCGTGGTGAAGCAGCTGAACGTCGAAGCGCCCGGCAAATTCGAGGTCTCGGATGCCGGCACGATGCTCAAGCAGCTTTGAATTTGGCCCGGAATCTGGGGCTCCTTGATACAAAGGGTTACAAAAGAATCCGACGACATCTGTAGGCGAAGGGGAACGGAAGCGCGTTTCTTGAGCGGGAAATGTTCCCCAAGGAGACCTCATGAGACCGTCACTGCTGATCGGGGCCGTGCTCGTCGCGGCCAGTGCTTTCGCTCAAGCCCAGGCGCCGCAGGGCGATGCGCCCAAGGCGCGGCGCTTCGACTGCTCGCAGGCCAAGGATCCCAAGGCCTGCGAAGAACGGCTCGCCAAAGCGAAGGCAATGCACGCCCAGGCCGCCAAGGCGTGCGAGGCCAGCAAGGGCAAGCAAGCCGAGTACCGCGACTGCATGCGGCGCGAGCAGTGCGCGCAGACAAAGGATCCAGCGAAATGCGAAGCGCAGGCCAAGGAGCGCACGGCGCAACGCGAGCGGATCCGCGAAGCGTGCAAGGACAAGACGGGCGACGAGCTCAGGGCCTGTATCCGCCGCGAGCGCGGCAAGACGTAACCGCTACAATGGCCTCTCTCGCATGGAGAGGCCATGGACGATAGCCGCGGACTGACGATCACCTTCATGGACGGCAGCAAGATCTCGTTCGGCTTTCCGCAGCAAGGGCTGAACGCGGCCGCAAAGCAGCTCAAGATCGAGGAATTCATGAAGAGCCCGTTCCTGATGGTCGTCGCGGACGGGACACTGATGATGTTCCCAGTGGTGAACATCAAGTCGATCCAGATCCCGGTGTCCAAGGAAGAGGCCGAGCAGGTGCGGCTCCCCGCCCACGCCATCCGCGATGCGACGCTGAAGCGCGGCGAGGCGTAGCGCCACTGGGAACATCTAGACGCCGAAACTGCTGGCGCAAAATGAACAACTCGCAGCCGGCGCTGTCGCAATAGCGGTGGCGTGGCGCTGGCGCATGGCCTTCGCTACGATAATCGCGGGACCTGCCGCACTGCACTTTTTCGCATGGCTCACCTAAGAAATCTTTTCGCCGTACTCCTCTTCCTCTGGCTCGGAAGCGCTCTCGCCGCCGAGCTTCCGCAAAAAGGCGTCTCGATCGAAGGCATCACCGAGTGGCGTCTCACCAACGGGATGAAGCTCCTCACCCTGCCCGACCCGGGCGCGGACACGATCACGGTGCACATCACCCTCCTCGTCGGCTCCCGCCACGAGAGCTACGGCGAGAAGGGCATGGCGCACCTGCTCGAGCATTTGCTCTTCAAGGGGTCGAAGCGCCATCTTAACCTGAAGGAGGAGTTCACCCGCCGCGGCGCGCGCTGGAACGGCACCACGTCGAACGACCGCACGAACTATTTCGAGACCTTGGCCGCCACCGACGACAACCTGGAGTGGGCGATCGCGATGGAGGCCGACCGCATGGTCAACTCGTTCGTTTCCAAGCAGGACCTGGACAGCGAGATGACCGTGGTGCGCAACGAGTTCGAGATGGGCGAAAACAACCCCGGCGGGGTGCTCGTCCAGCGCATGCAGCAGCTCGCCTTCCCTTGGCACAACTACGGCAACCCGATCATCGGCAGCCGCTCCGACATCGAGAACGTACCGATCGACAAGCTGCAGGCCTTCTACCGCACTTGGTACCAGCCCGACAACGCGGTACTGATCATTGCGGGGCGCTTCGATGAGGCGAAAGCGGTTTCTCTGGTGCAGAAACATTTCGGCGCGCTCCCGCGGCCCACGCGGGTGCTGCCTACCCACTACACCGCCGAGCCGACGCAGGACGGAGAGCGCCGGGTGCGCCTGGAGCGCGTCGGGGATAACCCGGTCGTGTCCACGCTTTATCGCGTGCCCGCCGGCAGCCACCCCGACTACCCCGCCATTGACCTGCTGGTCAACGTCCTCGGCGACGTCCCGGCCGGCCGGCTACATCGCGCGCTCGTACAGAAAGGCCTCGCGTCCCACGCCTGGGGCGGCGAGCGCGCGCTGCACGATCCGGGCTACGTGCTCTTCGGAGCTTACCTCGGCAGGGAGCAAAGCGTGGCCGATGCGCGCGAGCGGCTGCTCGAAGTGGTCGAGGGGGTGGCGCGCGAGAAGGTGACGGCCGAAGAGCTCGAGCGCGCGCGCACGACGCTACTTAACGAGTTCGAGAAAGTGCAGCGGGACACCTCGGCGCTCGTGCGCTCGCTCAGCGAGTTCATCGCCACCGGCGACTGGAGGCTTTTCTTCCTGTACCGCGACCGCCTGCGCAAGGTGACGCTCGAGGATATGCAGCGCGTCGCCGGGCAGTACCTGAAACCCGCCAATCGGGTGCTCGGCGAGTTCATCCCCACCGAGCGCCCCGACCGTGCCGAGATCCCACCGACCCCGGATCTGCAGTCCGTGCTCGCCGGCTACACGAGCGGTGCGACCGTGCAGCTCGGCGAGGCCTTCGATCCCTCACCGCAAAACATCGAAAAGCGCACCCTCAAGCGGGAGCTGTCCAACGGGATCCGGGCTGCGTTCCTCCCCAAGCTAACGCGCGGCGCTCGGGTGGTCGCTACGCTCACGCTGCACTGGGGCGACGAGAAGAGCCTGATGCACCGTGAGACCGCGTGCAATTTCGCCGGCGCCATGCTCATGCGCGGCACGCGCACGCGCAGCCGCGCCGAGCTCAAGGAGGCGTTCGAGCGCCTGAACGCGAGCGTGCAGCTCAGCGGAGAAGGCGCACACATCGAAGTACGCGGCGAAAACCTGGTGCCGACTCTCGAGCTCGTCGCGGAGGCTCTGCGCGAGCCGGCGTTCTCGCCCGCGGAGTTCGACGAGATGAAGCGCGCGGCGCTCACCGGCGCGGAAGCGCAGCGGCAGGAGCCGGCCTCGCTCGCGAGCGTGCGGCTC
>DATFEI010000119.1:0-15797 GCA_035251315.1 Burkholderiales bacterium
CTCGCTCCAGCGCTGCTCGAGCACGAGGTTCTTCCCATCGACGTACCCATGTTCCGCCAACGCGGCGACCAGCGCCTGGAGCGCCGGGCGAAAGGCGTCGGGCGACGCCGAGGTGATAAAGCCCACGCGGTGGTGCCGCGGCTGCGCCAAAGCGGTTCCCAGAATGGCGAGCGCAGCTGCCAGGAACCCGCGACGCTTCACTGGATCACCTCATCGGCGCGCACGAGCAACGTGCGCGGCACGTCGACGCCAATTGCGCGCGCGGTCTTGAGGTTGATTGAAAGAACAAGGCGCGTCGGGCGCTCGACCGGTAGCTCCGCTGCGTTCGCGCCTTTCAGCAGCCGATCGACGTAGAGCGCCACGCGCAGATACTGGTCGGAGAGATCGGCCGCATACGATATGAGCCCGCCGGCGCGCGCATCGTCATACGCGGCGAAGATCACCGGGATGCGCTCGCGCAGCGACCATTCGACGATCGAGGGCGTCATCGCCGGCCGCAGCGGCTGCACGAGCGGCAACACGCCCTCGGGGCGCCAGGCGCGCACCTGCGCCAGCATCGAAGGCAGAGCTTCGAGGCTGCGCGCGTCGAACACGCGCGTTTCAAGGCGCAGCGACTTCGCCGCCTGCGCCACTTCGGCAAGCTGGAGCGGCGTGTTGGCATCGCCTGAGTTGCTCATCACGGCCACGCGCTTGAGCGCTGGCAGCAGCTCACGCAGCACTTCCAGCCGCTTGCGAATCAGCTCGAGGGTCGAATTGCTGAGCCCGGTGATGTTCGCCCCGGGCCGCGACATCGTCTTCACGAAGCCGAGCGCGAGCGGATCGCCAACGTCGGCCATCACGATGGGAATCGCGGTGGTGGCGGCGCGCGCCGCGGCGGTGCCGGGCGTATTGCGCACCACCATCACCCTGACTGGCAGGCGTACGAGCTCGGCGGCAAGGTCCGGCAGGATCTCGAACCGGCCCTCGGCCGAGCGGTATTCGAGCAGGTAGTCGCGTTTCTCCTGATAGCCCAGCCGTTTCAAGCCATCGCGAAACTGCTCCACCCGCTCGCGAGACGACGACGCTGGGCTCGGATCGAGGAAGCCGATGCGCGGAATCGCAGCGCTCTGGGCACCCAACCGCAGCGGGAACAACGCGCTGGCAACTGCGGCGAGAAGCGCGCGGCGCCTCACACGATCACCCGGTCTGCGCGCAGCAGTAGCGCCGGCGGGACGGTGATTCCGAGCGCCTTGGCGGTTTTCAGGTTCACCACGAGCTCCACAGTGCCCGGGAGCTCGATGGGAAGCTCGTCTGGCTTCGCGCCGCGAAGGATCCGGTCGGCAAAATAGGCGAGTCGCCGGTAGCACTCCTGCAGGTTTGGGCCGTAGGTGAGCAGGCTGCCGCTCTCGGCGAGCACCGCCCATCCTGAGATGCCCGGGATGCGTTGTTCAAGCGCGAAGCGTGCAATGGCTGCGCGCTGCTCGACCATTAGCGCGTCCGGGTGCACGACCATCCCGTCCCCCCGCTGCGCTGCGATCGCCGTAAAGGCGCGGTGTAGCTCGACGGCGTTCTTCACCGGATGGTGCGACACCTGAAGCCCAAGGCTCGCCGCGGCCTCCCGCGTCGCGGCAAGCTCTTTCGCATCGCCGCCATGCTCGGGGTTCGATAGGACCGCGAGGCGCGTCGCCTTAGGCGCGACCTCATGTAGCAGCTCCACGCGCTTGCCCACCAGCGCATAGGAAAGGAAGGTGACACCGGTGAAGTTGCCGCCTGGGCGAGCGAGGCTCTTGGCGATGCCCAGCTCGATCGGATCGCCACTGGTACCGAAGACCACCGGAGTCTTTCCCGCGTGCTTGCGGACGACCTCGATGGCGGGTCCCTGAGACACCAGCAGGGCGGGCCTACGCTGCATCGCTTCGAGCACCAGCCGCTCAAGCACCTCGCGCGAGTTCTCGCCCCAGCGCTCGTCGAGATCGAAGTTTCGGCCGTCCTGGTAGCCGAGCGTCGCCATTCCCTGCAGGAATGGCTCAAGGCCGCTCGCCCGTGCGTTTCTGCTTACCAGAGACAGCCAGGCGAGCCGCGGACGAGCCGACTGCGCGAGCGCGAAGCTGGGCACGGCAAGCACGCCGCCGAGCCCGGCGAGCAGCCGGCGCCGATTCGGTTTCAGGACCCCCCTCCTCCAAAAAAACCCCGTTCAACGGGGCAGTATGGCCCTCCCCGGGAATTTATTCATCTTGTCCGGTCCAGGGGAATTTGTGCTTATTCGGAGGTGTTCTCCGCAGCTGCGGCTGCGGCGTTCGCGGTGAGGTAGACCTCGTACGACGGTGTCGGGACGCTCAAGTCCGCCATCGAGACGGCCGCGGCGACGAGGATCGCGAAAGTCGGGATCATCAGAACCAGGAACTGGAGGTGCTCGGTCTTGGTCATGGTGCGGCTCCTCGTAGAAGATGTCGGCAGAGTAGGCTTGCGGCCCGGGGCCCGTCAGCGAAGCACGGCGCCGCTTTCTAGTGATCTATTTACGTCCGTTGCTGAACTGGGCCTTGTCCCGGCGGTTGTGCGATCGCACAATGGTCAGTAGGTCGGCCCGAGGAGGCGCATGAGAGACCGGACGGTGGAGGTGCTGCCCCAGCCGCTGCTCGAAAAGATCGCAGCGGTGGCCACCGTGCGCACGTTTCCCAAACGCGCCATCATCGTGACGGAGGGGGACGAGACCGATTCCCTGTACGTGGTGCTGTCCGGCAAAGCGCGCGTCTTTGTCGCCGACGAGAAAGGCCGGGAGGTGCAGCTGAACCAGCTCGGTCCCGGCGAGTATTTCGGCGAGGTGACGCTGGACGGCGGCCCACGCTCGGCTTCGGTGATGGCGATCGAGGACACGCGCTGCGCGATCGTGAAGCGCGGGGAATTCACGCCATTTCTCGAGGCGCACCCGGAGCTGGCGCTGCACATTGTGCGGAAGCTCGCGCACCGCGTGCGCGAGCTGACCGAGAACGTGCGCAGCCTCGCCCTCATGGATGTTTACGGGCGGGTCGCGCGGCTGCTGCTCGAGCTTGCCGAAGAAAAGGAGGGCAAGCTCGTGATCGACGAGGCGCTGACGCATCGAGACATTGCCGCGCGCGTCGGCGCGTCGCGCGAGATGATCAGCCGCATCTTCTCCGACCTCTCCGAAGGCGGCTACGTGCGCAGGGAAGACGGCCACCTCATCATCGCGCGCAAGCCGCCGCCGCGCTGGTAATTCGTCACAGGATTTGCGCGCCGCGCATCATTGAGCGTGCGCCCGCGCGAGCGTAGCGTGAGCGCATGTTCAACGAATTCGCCGACGCTCTCGTCTGGATTATCCGCGTCGCTCTCGTTACGGGACTCGCATGGGGGGGATGGCTCTGCTTCGGCCATCTCATCCTCCCGGAGCGCTCGCCGAGGATGCTGCAGCTGGAGCGCTTCGCGACGTTCGCCGTGCTCGTGCTCCTCATCGGCACGCTCGGCGGGTTGATGCAGGCGGTCTAGGCAGAAAAGGGGTCAGGACCCTTTTTCTGGCGTGCTGCGCGCAGCTGCGCGAAAAAGGGTCCTGACCCCTTTTAGTCGCGCATGCGCCGCAGCTTGAAGGCGGGCACCGGCTGCAAGAAGCCGCGGAGCGTGAGCGCGCCGATGAACTCCGTTTCGGCGATGTGGACGATGTCCTGCTCGGTCTGCAGGTCGAGGATGATCTCGCCGGCGTGCGCCGCGCCGCAGAGCCGCGCGGCGAGGTTGGGCACGTTGCCGATCGCGGCGTATTCCCAGCGCTGCTCGAAGCCGATCACGCCGAGGGTGGTGTCACCCTGCGCAATGCCGATGCCGAGGCCCACGTCGTGGCCGAGCTTCGCCCAGGCCTCGGCAATGGGATTGAACGCGCGCTGCAGCGCGAGCGCCATGCGAACCGCGCGCTCGGCCGGGTTGTCGACCTCGATCGGGTCGTTGAAGAAGATCATCACACCGTCGCCGGCGAAGTGCTCCAGCGTGCCGCCGAACTCGTCGACCGTGCGCCCGAGCGTCGCGTGATAGGCGCGCAGGAGCTCGAGCACCTCGTCGGGATCGGCGCGGTCGGTGAACGAGGTGAAGCCGCGCAGATCGAGGAACACCGCGGTGATCTCGCGCCGATGCGGCTCGAGCAGCTCCTCGCCGCCGGCTACGATCGCCTCGGCCACGGCGCGCGAGAAGAAACGCTTCATGCGCGAAAGGCGCTCGAGCTGCGCGACCTGGTCGCGCACGCGCTGCTCGAGTCGCGTGTTGAGCTGCTTGATCTCGTCCTGGAGCGCCTTGATCTGCAGCAGGCGCTTCACCCGGCCGAAAAGCTCCGCCCAGTTGACCGGCTTGGCGAGAAAGTCGTCGGCGCCCGCCTCGATGCCCTTGATGCGCTCGCTTTGCTCGGCGGAGGTGACGAGGATCACCGGCAGGAGCGCGGTGGCGGTGTTCGCCCGCAGGCGCCGGCAGAGCTCATAGCCGTCGACGCCCGGCATCAGGATGTCGGAGATCACGAGATCCGGACCCTTCGTGTGCACGAGATCGAGCGCCTCCTCGCCGCCGAGCGCGAGCTCGACCTCGTAGCCGAGGTTGCGAAGCAGCCCCGAGACCATCTCCGCGTTGGTGCGCTGGTCGTCAACGACCAGGATGCGCGCGGCCATGCCCATTGAACCCTATTGAAAAGCGATCACGCCGCGGGCGTTCTTTGCTGCCTGCAGGTCGGCGAAGGCCTGCGGCGCCTCGTCGATCGAGTAGCGCTGCGTGATCAGTTCTTCGAGCTTGAGCCGCCCGGCCATATAGAGCGAGAGCATGCGCGGGAAGTCGACGCGCGGCACGCACGAGCCGAAGTAGCTGCCGGTCAGCGTCTTTTCCTCGAACGGCAGCGTCATCGTGCGCACCGATGTGGAGTCGGTCGGCTTTGCCACCCCGACGACCACCGCAAGCCCGCCGCGGCGGATTGCGCGGTAGGCGGCGCCCGCCAGCTCGCCCGAGCCCACACATTCGAACGCATAGTCCGGCCCGCCGCCGGTCATTTTCTTCAAGGCCTTGGTGGGATCTTCCGTAAAAAGAATCGTATCTGTCGCCCCGAACTTTTTCGCCATGTCCAGCTTGGCTTGAAGCGTGTCGATGGCGATGATGCGCTCAGCGCCGGCGATGCGCGCGCCCTGTACGACCGACAGGCCGACCCCGCCGCAGCCAAACACCGCCACGGAGGAGCCGGGCTCGACTTTTGCGGTATTGAAGACAGCGCCCACGCCGGTGGTGACGCCGCAGCCGACGAGGGCTGCGCAATCGAGCGGGATCTTCGGATCGATACGGATCAGGTTCTCGGCCGACACGGTAGCGTATTGCGCCATCGCGCCGCAGCCCGAAAAGATGTTGAGCGGCGCGCCGCGCGCGTCGCGCACGCGCGGCGTACCCTCGAGCGGCGTGGTGAGCGCCCTTCCCTGCTCGAGGCACAGCACAGGGCGCCCGGTTACGCAGAAGCGGCACTTGCCGCACATGTAGATGAACGAAAAGATGACGTGATCGCCCTTGGCGAGCCCGCTCACCCCCTCGCCCACCTCCTCTACCACGCCCGCGCCCTCGTGGCCAAGGACGAGCGGCAGCGGCAACGCGATCGTGCCGGTTACCGCAGAGAGATCCGAGTGGCACACGCCGCAGGCGGCGAGCCTGACGCTCGCCTCGCCGCGCTTGGGCGGATCGACCGTGATCGTCTCGACAATGACGGGCTTGTTGTGTTCGCGGCACAAGACCGCTTTGGCATTCCGGGGCACGCGCGGAGTATAGCTAGAATATCGTCATGCTCTCGAGAGATCGCTTCTTCATCGGCGGCGCGTGGGTCGCGCCTTCCAGCAAGCAGACCATCGACGTCTACAACGCGGGCAACGGCGAGAAGCTCGGAAAAGTGCCGCTCGGCGAGAAAAAGGACATCGACGCCGCGGTCGGCGCGGCGCGCGCGGCATTCGACGGATGGAGCGGCGGCTCGGCCGAGTGGCGCGCCGGATTCCTCGAGAAGATTTCCGCCGGCCTGAAAGCGCGCGGCGAAGAGCTGGCACGGCTCATCGCGCAGGAAGTCGGCATGCCGCTCAAGCTCTCGGCGCGCATCCAGGTGGGTCTGCCGATCGCGAACTTTGCCAATTACGCGAAGCTGGCAAGAGAGTTTTCTTTTGAACAGAAGGTGGGCAATTCGCTGGTCGTGCGCGAACCCGTGGGCGTGGTAGGCGCGATTACGCCGTGGAACTATCCGCTGCACCAGGTCACGCTCAAGGTCGCGCCCGCGCTCGCCGCCGGATGCACGGTGGTGCTCAAGCCCTCCGAGGTGGCGCCGCTGAACGCCTTCGTCCTCGCCGAGGTGATCGAGACCGCGGGCCTCCCCAAGGGCGTGTTCAACCTCGTCAGCGGTACCGGACCGAAAGCGGGCGAAGCGCTCGTGAAACACCCCGGCGTGGACATGATCTCGTTCACCGGCTCCACGCGCGCCGGCAAGCGGATATCGGAGCTTGCCGCGCAATCCGTAAAACGAACCGCCCTTGAATTGGGCGGGAAGAGCGCCTCGGTGATCCTGGAGGACGCCGACCTCGCGACTGCGGTGAAGAGCACGCTGAACGGCTGCTACCTCAACTCCGGCCAGACCTGCACCGCGCTGACGCGGATGCTCGTTCCCCAAACGAAGTACGAGGAAGCGGCGAAGCTCGCGGCCGATATCGCCCAAAGCTTCACGGTGGGCGACCCGCTTGCCGAATCGACCCGGCTCGGACCCCTCACCTCGCTCACGCAGCTCGAGCGCGTGCGCGGCTACATCAAGAAGGGCGTCGACGAAGGCGCCGAGCTGCTCGCCGGCGGCGCCGAACCGCCGGAAGGCGCGCCCGCGGGCGGCTACTACGTCCGGCCGACGGTTTTCGGGAAAGTGGACAACAGCATGGCCATCGCCCAGGAGGAGATCTTCGGGCCGGTGCTCTCCATCATCCCGTACAAGGACGAGGAGGACGCGATCCGCATCGCGAACGACAGCCCCTACGGTCTCGCGGGGGCGGTATGGTCCAAGGACGAAGCGCACGCGCAGCGCGTCGCGCGCCGCATCCGCGCCGGTCAGGTGGACGTGAACGGCGGCGCGTTCAACATCAACGCGCCTTTCGGCGGCTTCAAGCAGTCCGGCCACGGACGCGAAGCAGGCGTGTACGGCCTCGAGGAATTTCTCGAATATAAGTCCCTGCAACTGAAGGGATGAGACTCCTGCGCCTCGTCACGGGGCTGGTGATCGCCAGCTTCGTGGTCGGGCATTTCTCCAACCACGCGCTCGGCATGGTGTCCATCGAGGCGATGGACCGCCTGCGCTTCTTCCTCGCCTCCTGGTGGCGCAGCCCGGTGGGCACGTTCCTCCTGTATGGCTCGCTGCTCACCCATTTTCTCTTGGCTTTGGCAAGCCTTTACCGCCGCAGCACGCTGCGCATGCCGCTCTGGGAAGCGGCGCAGCTCATGCTCGGGCTCGCGATCCCGCCGCTTCTCATTTCCCACATTGTCGGCACGCGTTTCACTTGGACGCTCCTCGGCCACGCCATCGACTATGAGCGCGTGGTGGGCCTGCTCTGGTCGAGCGAGTGGTCCGCGAGCCGCCAGTCGCTCCTCCTCCTCATCGTCTGGGCGCACTTATGCTTCGGGCTGCACTACTGGCTGCGAGTGCGCTCGTGGTACCGGGACGTGCAGCCGCTCGCTTTCGCGATCGCGCTGCTCCTGCCCGCGCTCGCGCTCTCCGGCTTCGCAAGCGCCGGGTTCTACCTCTGGCCAAGCATCGAGAACGTCGGCGGCATGCAGAAGTACAACGTCGACCTCGCCGGCATGAGCGACCAGGACCGCGCGTTGATGGCCGGCTGGCGCTCAGGCCTCGAATGGGGGTTCTGGATCCTGCTCGGAGGAACGCTCCTCGCCCGCTGGCTGCGCACGCGCATCGGCGCCACCTACCGCGTGCGCCACGCCTCGGGTCGCCTGATCACCGCGCCGGTGGGGCGCTCGATCCTCGAGGCGATACGCGACGAAGGGCTGCCGCATGCCTCGGTGTGCGGAGGGCGCGCGCGCTGCACCACCTGCCGGGTGCGCGTGAGCGAAGGGCTCGCCGAGTTGCCGCCACCGGGCCGCCAGGAAAGGCAGGCGCTCGCGCGGATCGACGCTCCACCCAACGTACGCCTCGCCTGCCAGACGCGCCCGAGCCGCGACATCGCGGTGACGCCGCTCCTTCCGCCCCACGCCGGACCCGCCGGCGCGCTCGAGGCGCGCGGCGGCGCGCAGGGACGCGAGCGCGCGATCGTCGCGATGTTCGTGGACCTGCGCGACTCGACGCGCCTGGGCGAGAGCCGCCTGCCTTATGACGTCGTCTTCATCATGAACCAGTTCTTCGCCGAGATGAACGCGGCGCTGCGCGCCACCGGCGGCTACTACGCCCAGTTCCGCGGCGACGGGCTGCTCGCCCTCTACGGCCTGGAAGCTCCCTTGGATGCCGCTTGCCGCGCCGCGCTCAAAGGCGCGGCCGAGATGCAGAACCGCATCGAGCGCCTTAACCGCAGCCTTGCCGCCGACCTCGCGGAGCCGCTGCGTATCGGCATCGGGATCCACGCCGGCGTCGCAATCGTCGGCACCATGGGCCCGCCCGAGGCGCCGATCTACTCCGCGATCGGCGACATGGTTAACACCGCCGCGCGCCTCGAAGGCATGACCAAGGCCTACCAGTGCATGCTGGTGATCTCGGCGGAGGCACTGCAGCAGGCAGGCGTGGATCCAAGGGACGCAGCGCCGCACCAAGTCCGCGTGCGCGGCAGAAATGAGCGCCTCGCCGTTTATGCGGTGTCCGATCCCCGAACCCTTATCCAGGGCGAGACCCCCGTTTCCTAGCGCGTTCAGGTCTTCAGGACTTGGGGCCGATCGTGCGCGAGAGCTGAGCGGTGGTGTTCGCGAGCCGCCCGGCGAGCACGCGGATGAGCTCGAGCGCGGCGTCGGGGTTCTCGCGGATGATCTTGGTGAAAAGCTGCTTGGAGATCCTCAGCGTCTCGAGGCGGGTGACCGCTTTCGCGGTGGCGGTGCGCGGCACGTCGCCGAAGATGGCGATCTCGCCGATGATTTCGTTGCGGCCGACCATGTTGACCACGATCGGGCCCGAAGAGCTCGGCACGCTGATCTCGACCTTGCCCTCGATCACGATGTAAGCGGCGTCGCCCATGTCGCCCGCCGTGAACATAACCTGGCCGGCGTTGTAGGTCAGCCGCTCGGCGCTGAAACACAGAAGCTTCTGCATCGCCGGCTGGATCTGCGCGAAGATGGGAAACTGCCTGATCAGCTCGACTTCCTGTTCGAGGCTCATCCGGTTTTCCTTTTCAGCTGTGCGAAGGCACCGCTTTCCACCAGGCGCCCGCGCTCCATAACCAACACCACTCCAAAGCGATCCCCGTACTCCGGCCGCGATAGCACCCAAGCGACCGCCTGGTTCTTGCGCTCGTTCAGCACGCGGTCCAGCACGCGCAGCTGCGACGCAGGGTCGAGCACTGCCGCCGCCTGGTCGAACACGAGGAGCACGGGGCGCTTGAGCAGCGCGCGCACCATTGCCACCTTCTGGCGGTCGGGGGCCGCCAAGCGCGCGCCGCCGACGCCGACCTGAAAATCGAGGCCGTTGCGAACCACGATCGGCCGCATGTCGAGATCGTCGAGAAGCTCACGTACAAGCGCGGTGATACGCTCCGTCGCCCCGGCCTGCCCGGTCACGATCTTGCCGAAGAGCACGTTGTCCTGGAGGCTCGCAGCGCTGTTGTAGCGCGCCGGGTCAAAGAATTCCACCGCGCCGGCAAGCTCGCGCGGCAAGTTCGCGGAGAAGTGTCGGCGCGCTTCGATCACTCTCGCCTCGAAGCTCTCGTCGATCAGGCCCAGGCGGTGGCGAGCGGCGATCAGCTTGAAGGGAAGCGCGAGTAGCGCCCGGCTTTCCGCCTCCGGCAGCTCCTTCAGCCCGACTTCGGCCACGTGCTTGAGGATGGCGTCGAACTCAGGCAGGTCGTCATGGCTGATGAAGCTGTACTGGGCGAAGAACTCGTGCCCCGGCGGCAGCCCGCTGAAGAGCTCGACCATCGTCTCGGCTACCTTGTGGCCGGTACGGATCAGGAGCTCGTGCAGGCCGGTGTCGCCCAGGACCCGGCGCACGTACCGGTTGCTGGCGAGGTTATCGATGTCGAACACTCGCCCCACCGGCGTGCCGAAGAGCAGGTTTTCCGCGAGCGTGGCGTTGCGGTTGTATTCGTTCGGGTCCCAGCGTTCGACCGAGTCCCGGATGCCCAGGCTCTCGAGGCGCTCCAGTATATGCCGGCGCGCATTGAGCACCTGCGCGGCGATTTCTCCGCCCTCGCGTGCGCGGCTGCGCAGGCCGAGCTCGAAGACGGTCTCTTCGAGGTCCACGGTGCCGAGGAGCTCGATGATGCGGCTCTCGATCTCCTCGGGCCCCGAGCAGCCGGCGCACTCGTAGTCGATCCAGTCCGCCTCCACGTCAAGCGTGGAGTTGCCGGTGCGCTCGGCCTCGCGCGCCTGGAAGTCGTGCTCGGCCTTCGCTTCTCCCTCGTAGGTGCGTTCGCGCACCGGACGGTGCTTGAGCCCGTAGAGAATGTTGTCGCGCACGCTCGCCGGGAAGAGATACGCCGGCGACCCGACATAGCCGATCGAGCGCCCGGTGAGCGCCTCCGGGGCGCGCGTGATATCCACGCCGCCGAGCTCCACCGAGCCGCTCGTCGGGTGCGCGAGGCGCGCGAGGAGCTGCGCGAGCTCGCTCGCCCCCGAGCCCGGCTTGCCAACGATGGCGATGTGCTGGTCGAGGCGCGCCTCGAACGACACATCCTCGACCACGCGGGCGCCGCCCTCGTCGACGAGCGTCAGGTTGGCTGCGCGCAGCGCGCCAGTGCGCGGCAGCTGCGGTGCGTCGACGAGAGCCTGCATCTCCGCCGGCGCCACCTCCTCGTCGGCGAACTGCTCCATCACCTGCTGGTACTTCACCTCGACGTCGAGGCGCTGCTGGTCCCAGTCGATCAGCTCCTTCACCGGGCCGGGGAGGTCCTTGTAAGCGGCGATCACGGCGACCAGCGCGCCGATGTCGAGCCTGCCTACGATCACGAGGTAGCCGCCCACGGTGTAGAAAAGGAACGGCGTCACCTGCGAGAGGAAGTTGTTCAGAAACTTGATCAGGAACTTGCGCTGGTAGAACTCGAAGCGGATGCGGAAGATGCGTCCCAGGCGCGCCGAGATCTCGGCGCGCTCGTAGTTCGAGGTGGCGTTGGCGTGGATCTCGGCGGCACCGTCCACGGTCTCGGCGATCCGCCCAGCGAGCGCGCGCGCGGTGAGCTGGCGCTCGCGGCCAAGCACCAGAAGGCGCTTGCGCAGCCGCGGGATCATGAACGCCTGCATCGCCACGACGCCGAGCGCGATCAGCCCGAGGGCCCAGTGCTGATAGAGGATGAAGAACATCGCGGTCAGCGCCTGACCGCCGAGGAAGAGCGGCGTGATGAGCGCCTCGCCGATGAAGCCGCCGAGCGGCTCGACCTCGTCCTTGATCATCGACGCCATCTCCGCGGCCTTGACGCGGCGGAAGCGCGCGAGCGGGAAGCGCAGGATGTAGTCGTAGAGCGCGAAGCGCAGCCGCCGCAGCATGCGCTCGCCCATCCAGCCTTTCATCGTGTTGATGCGGAACTTGAGCCAGCCGTTCACCACGATGAGGCCGAGGAAGATCATCGACAGCGCGAAGAGATATTCGAGCCGGCCTAGGTCCAGTCCGAATAACCCTGTCGTCGCGTCGGGCTGCGGGAAGCGTCCGCCCTGGATCGCCTCGTTGATAATGGTCTTGGGCAGATCGAGCGACGCGTAATAGACGACCATCGTCAGCAGCACGAACGGCACGATGCGCAGCTGGTCGCGCCTGCTGTACCTGAGGATGAAGCGGAAAAGGCTGCGGTCCACGGGGGGTCCCCTAGGGCGGCATCTTACAAGCTATAGTTCAGCATGACTTTCAGCGCTCGCTTCTGGGGCGTACGCGGCTCGATTGCCTGCTCCGGCCCGCGCACAGCCCGCTACGGTGGCAACACTTCTTCGCTGGAAGTGCGCTGCGACGAGCGGATGCTCCTTTTCGACGCAGGTACGGGACTCCGCTACCTCGGCAATTCTCTATCCAATGCCAATACGATCGACGCGGATCTCTTCCTCACGCACACCCATTTCGACCACGTCGCCGGGCTGCCTTTCTTCAAGCCGTTTTTCAAGCCGCAGAACCGCTTCCGGCTCTGGGCGGGGCATCTGGTGGAGGGGATGACGCTGCGCCGAGTGCTCGGCGAGTTCATGATGTCGCCGCTCTTTCCGGTGCCGCCGCAGATATTCCGCGCGCGCATGGAGTACCGCGAATTCAAGGCGGGCGAGACGTTGCGTCCCGCCGAGGGCATCGTGGTGCGCACCACGCTCCTCAACCATCCCGACGGCGCCACCGGCTACCGCGTCGACTACGGCGGGCACTCGATCTGCTACCTCACCGACACCGAGCACGTGCCCGGCGCGCCGGACCGCAACATTCTCGGCCTCATCGCGGGCGCCGACCTCGTGATCTACGACAGCATGTACACGGACGCCGAGTACGACGCATACGTGGGATGGGGACATTCGACCTGGCAGGAAGGCGTGCGGCTTTGCCGCGCCGCGGGCGCGAAGCGCCTTGCGGTGTTCCACCACGACCCGGAGCACGACGACGATATGCTCGACGGCATCGCGCGCGAGGTGGAGAAGGAGCTGCCCGGGTCCATCGTCGCGAGGGACGGCCTGGTTGTTGCAGTGGATTGAAAGCTACGCCGCCGAGCTCGAAGCGATAGGCTCGGAGCCGCCGCCGGCTCCGCGCTGGAACCAGGACTGGTTTCCGCGCCTCGACGCCGCCGCCGCTTATGCGATGGTGCGCACGGTGAAGCCCCGGCGCATTGTCGAGGTCGGCTCGGGGCACTCGACGCGCTTCCTCGCGCGCGCGGTCGCCGACGGCGGCCTCGATACGCGCATCAGCGCCATCGATCCGAAACCAAGAGCCAGTCTGGCGGGGCTCGACATCGAATGGATTGCAGCCCCGGTGCAGCGCGTCGCGGCGTTTCCTGCGCTCGGCGAAAGCGACATCCTTTTCATCGACTCGAGCCACCAGCTCAAGCCCGGAAGCGACGTCGATTTTCTGCTGAACGCAGTGCTGCCCCTCCTGCCGCAGGGCGTGCGCGTGCATTTCCACGACATCTTCCTGCCCGACGACTATCCCGAGCACTGGGCCTGGCGACGCTACAACGAGCAGCCTGCGGTTTCTGCCTTGATCAAAAAGAACTTCTTGCGCGTTGATTTCTCGAGCCATGCCACCGTCAAGTTTCATCCCGAGAAAATTCAGGGCGTCCTCGCGCGCGTGCCGCTCCTGCCCGGCGCCATCGAGTCGAGCCTGTGGCTGACCAGGAACTGAACATCCAGCCGGTGCTGGCATGGCTCGACGCTGGAGCGCCCGGGGCGCCGCGGCCCGAGGACGTGCTGAATCGGTTCTGCCGCGCGTTGCTCGCCTGCGGCATGTCATTGCACCGGGTCGCGGTGTTCGTGCGCACGCTGCATCCCAACGTTGCCGGGCGCGGCTTCTTCTGGCGCGCGGACCGCGAGGAAGTGGAGGTCGATAGCGCCGAGCACGGCTGGTTCCGGACTGAAGAACACCTGAAGAGCCCGATCTATGCGGTGTGGACTCGAAACACCGAGGTCCGGCGCCGGCTCGCCGACCCGAACTGCCCGCTTGACTATCCGGTACTCCAGGACTTGCGGGCCGAAGGGGTCACGGACTATCTCGCCGTGCCGCTACGCTTCTTGAACGCAGAGGTGCACGTCGCCACCTTCGCCACGCGCCGCCCGGGCGGGTTCAGCGAGACCGAGGTGGCGGCGCTGCGCCGGCTGCTGCCGCCCTTCACGCGGCTCGCCGAGATCTACGCCAGCATGCGCAAGGCGCAGAACATCCTGGACGCCTACCTAGGGCCGGCCGCCGGCGAGAAGGTGCTTGCCGGCCGCATCAAGCGCGGCGACAGCGAAGATCTTGACGCCGTGATCTGGTTTTGTGATCTGCGCGACTCGACGGCGCTCGCCGATTCGATGGGGCGGCGCGAGTTCCTCGCGCTCCTCAACGAATATTTCGAATGCGTGCTCGGGCCGGTGCTCGAGCGCGGAGGTCAGGTGCTGCGCTTCATCGGCGACGCGGCACTCGCGATCTTCCCGGTTGAGGGCAAGCCGGCCGAGGCTTGCGCCAAAGCGCTCGCCGCGGCCCGGGAAGCGCTCGCCCGGATGGAGAAGCTCAACCAGGCGCGGCCGCGGCCGCTGCGCTTCGGCATTGGGCTGCACCTCGGAGAATTGACCTACGGCAACGTCGGCACGCCCACTCGGATTGAGTTCACCGTGGTCGGGGCGGCGGCCAACGAGGCCGCTCGCATAGAGAGCCTGTGCAAGCACTTGGACGCGGATCTTCTAGTGTCGGAACGGGTTGCGCGCACGCTGCCCGGCGCTTTTCGCTCGCTTGGCAGCCACACGCTTCGGGGCGTCGGCGATAAGATGGAGCTATTCACCCTTCAGGAGGAGGAGGAGACGAATTGAACAACGTGTCCGCTCTCAGCAGCCTCTTTGGCGATTGGTACTGGGAGATGGACGGTCAGCTGCGCCTCACTCAGACCTCGCCGCAGTTCACCGAGAAGACCGGGCTCGACCCGGCCGACGACTTCTGGGAGCACAACCGGCGCAGCCTTGAGCGCCATGAGCCGTTCCGCGACTTCGAGATCCAGCGCCTCGCCCCGGGCGGGCGGACGGTCTGGCTGTCGCTCTCCGGCGTGCCGGTGTTCGAGCAGGACGTCTTCAAGGGCTACCGCGGCGTCGGGCGCGACATCACGGCGCAGAAGCGCGGCGAGCAGCTGCTGCGGCTGGAGCACGCGGTGGCGCGTGCGCTGTCGCAGGCGACCGGCGTCGCGGAGGGCTTGCGCGCCGGGCTGCGCGCGATCTGCGATTTTGAGGGCTGGGACTACGGCCGGTGTTTTCGGGTCGACCCGGCGAGCGGCGAGATCGGCTTCGAGCTCGGCTGGTTCGCGCGCGAGCCCTCGACCGAACAGTTCCTGACGCGCTCGCGCGCCATCTGGGAGGAGGGAAAGCCCGTCTTCTCCAAGTCGCCGCGCGAGCCCGCCGGCGCCTTCGCCACGTTCGCCTTCCCGGCGGTCGCGCAGGGCCGCACGATCGGCCTGCTTGCGTTCTCCGGGCACCGTCCCGCCGAGCCCGACGAGCGCCTGCTCGAGGCGGCGCAGGCGATTGGCAGCCTGTTCGGCCAGTTCCTGCAGAGAAAGCACGCCGAGGAGTCGCTGCGCGCGAGCGAAGCGCGCTTCCGCGGCCTGACGCACCTCTCTTCGGACTTTTTCTGGGAGACCGACACCGAGCACCGCCTGACGAGCATCGTGCACGGCCCGAGCTACGGCGCAGCGCAGGTGGCGCGCGGCATGATCGGCAAGCAGCCCTGGGGCGTCGCCTCGGTGAGCCCCGACCAGGCGGGCTGGGCGGCCCACATGGCGCAGCTCAACAGCCACCTGCCGTTCCGCGACTTCGAGTTCGCGCGCGCCATGCCCGACGGCGGCACGCGCCACTTCTCGGTCAGCGGCGAGCCGCGCTTCGACGCGGACGGCTCGTTCCGCGGTTATCGCGGCATCGGGCGCGACGTCACCGAGATCGCGATCGCACGCGAACGCATCGCCTCGCTCGCCTACAACGACGCGCTGACGGGCCTCGCCAACCGC
>DATFEI010000147.1:0-3000 GCA_035251315.1 Burkholderiales bacterium
TCAGAGCATCTATGCCGCCGTGCCCTTCGACCTGCGAAAGGACTTCGTTCCGCTGAGTCAGACGGTATGGTCGTACAACGTACTCGTCGTGCATCCCTCGGTCCGGGCGCAATCGGTGCAGGAGCTCGCCGGGCTGATGAAGTCGCAGCCCGGGAAGCTGACCTTCCCTTCCGGCGGCCCCGGCACACCGGCTCACATCGCGGGCGAGCTGTTCAAGCAGCAAACCGGCACGCAAGCCCTGCACGTGCCGTACAACCAGTTTCCCCAGGCGATCGCCGACTTGCTCGGCGGACAGCATCAATTCATGTTCGCCGCTACTCCGCCCATGATTCCCCATATCGCGGCGGGAAAGCTGCGCGCGCTCGCGGTTACCGGGTCTTCGCGCATCGCCGCGCTGAAGGACGTGCCGACGATGGTCGAGGCGGGATTTCCGGACTTCGTGGTGCGTGACTGGCAGGGCGTCGTGGCGCGTGCCGGTACGCCGACCGAGGTGGTTCAGAAGGTGAACGGGGCGATCCGCAGGGCGATGCAGTCGCAGGAAGTGCGTGCCGTACTTGCCAAGCTCGGCGCAGACGCAGCCGCCGGCACCCCCGAAGAGTTCGCCAGGCTGATCGATCTCGAAATCGGACGCTGGGCGAAAGTGGCGAAGGCGGCGAATATCAGGGTTGAATAGCGTCTCGTCACCCATGTCCCATTCACGGCCGAGCTTCGTCTTCATCCTTGCCGACGACCTCGGCTATGCCGACCTCGGCTGCTACGGCGGCCGCGGCAACTGCTCTCCGAATCTCGACCGTATCGCCGCCGAAGGTTTGCGCTTCACCGACGGCTATTCCAATTCGCCGGTCTGCTCGCCGACGCGCTTCGCGCTTGCCACCGGCCGCTGGCAATACCGGCTGCGGGGCGGTGCGGACGAGCCGATCGCGAGCCGCTCGCGTGGGAGTGAAATTTTGGGATTACCCCCGGAACACCCGACGCTCGCTTCCCTGCTTCGGGATGCCGGCTACGCCACGGCGCTCGTCGGCAAGTGGCACCTGGGCTTTGCGCCGCGCTTTGGCCCGCTGAAGAGCGGCTACCAGGAGTTCTTCGGCCCGATGAGCGGTGCGGTCGACTACTTCACGCACTGCGATCCGGCTGGGGTGCACGATCTGTGGCACGGCGAAGGAGAAGTTCACCGGCGCGGGTATCTCACGGATCTCCTCACCGAAGAGGCGATCGCGTTCGTCCGAAAGGCGAAGGAGAAGCCATTCCTGCTCTCGCTGCACTACACCGCACCCCACTGGCCGTGGGAAACGCGGGCCGACGCCGGGGAGTCGAAGAGGATTTCGAGCATCAGTCACATCGACGGCGGCTCAGTGGCGACGTACCTCGAGATGATCCGCGCGATGGACGACGGCATCGGCCGCCTGATGCGCGAGCTAGACGACAACACGATCGTGGTGTTCACCAGCGACAACGGCGGAGAGCGCTTCTCGGACAACTGGCCGCTCGTCGGCGGGAAGATGGACCTCCTCGAAGGCGGTATCCGGGTGCCGTACATCGTGCGCTGGCCGAAGGGCGGCGTGATCCCGCAGCTTGCGGTCACGATGGATTGGGTCGCGACTTTCCTCGATGCAGCGGACGTCGGGTCGCATCCCGACTACCCCCTGGATGGTGCGAGTCTTAGATCAAAACATCCCGCGCGCGAGCTCTTCTGGCGGATGAAGTTCCGCAGCCAGAGGGCGATGCGCGCAGGAAGCTGGAAGTGGCTCTCGATCGAAGGCAACGAATTCCTGTTCGACCTGGGGAAGGATCAGCGTGAGCGCGCAAACTTCGCCATGAGGGAGCCGGGGAAACTGGAGGAAATGCGCAGCCGCTACGCGGCGTGGGAAGCGACTCTGCCGCCGATCCCCGATGACGCGCGGGTGTCGCTCGTCTACGGTCCCTCCGACATTCCCAAGCCGTCCTGAGCGCTGCTAGCGGCTAAGCTTGGCGAGCGTTCTTTCGTAGTACCGGGTCTCGATACGCGTCTTGAGGAGCGCAAGCTTGCGTGCTGCCTTCGAGTCCTTCGTCACCAGGCGCTCCAAATCCGCGATCTCGTTCAGCGCCTCGACTTCCGGAGGCACGAAGCCGGCGTTCTTGAGGATGCGGTAAGCGAGGCGAAGGTCCTCGGGGATCAGCTTGTCATCGTCGAGCTCGAGCGGCCGTCCTTCGCCGGGCAGGCCCTCGAGCTCGCCGCGCGAAACAGCCTCGGCGATTTTCTGTTCTGCGAGAAAATCGAGCATGTCCTCGCGAGCTTACCGGATCACGCCCACCGATTCGACCACGTTCTATCCGCGGTTGATCGGCCGGCGCGGCGCCGTGGCGGCGAACTCCTACCTCTCGGTGAACGCGGGCGTCGACATCCTGAAGGCGGGCGGCAACGCGATCGACGCCGCCTGCGCGGCGACGCTGGTCGAGGGGCTGGTGAACCCGCAGATGCACACGCTCGGCGGCGAATGTCCGATTCTCATCCGGCCGGCGGGCGAATCGCGCGTCGTGTGCCTGAACGGGAACATGGCGGCTCCGGCAGGCGCGACTCCAGAGGTTTTCCGAAGGCGCGGTTTGTCGGATGTTCCGGAGGAGGGGATCCTGGCGGCGGGCGTGCCGGCCGCCTTTTCCGCGGTCATGACCGCCCTTTCACGTTGGGGGACGATGAGCTTTCGCGACGTCTCGGCGCACGCCCGCGAGCTCGCCGTGATCGGCTTTCCCGTGTCGGCCGGCCTGCGCCACCAGCACAAGTACGGCATCGCGTACTTGCGCGAGAAATTCCTCTCGGAATGGCCGGGAAGCGCGGCGCTTTACTTGAAAGACGGGAAAGATATTCCCGAAGTCGGCGAGCTGATGAAGAACGAGGCGCTGGCTCGCGTCCTCGACCATCTGGCCAATTCGAACGACCCGCACGCCGAGTTCTACCGCGGCGACATCGCCGCAGAGATCGCGAAATTTTCCCGAGGAAGGGAGGGTTTGCTTGCCCGCCAAGAC
>DATFEI010000269.1:0-3825 GCA_035251315.1 Burkholderiales bacterium
GTCTTGCGCGAGAGCGCGGCGCTGCAGAACACGAACGCCTGCGCATCGGCGTAGAGCTTGCGCGCCGAGCCGACGTCCTTGCCGGTGCGCTCGAGCATGCGGTTCACGTACGACTCATAGTCGATCACCAGCCCCTTGCCCTCGATCGCGAGCTTGAGATCGTCGCGCACGTCGTCGAGCTTCGCGCCTTTCTTCGAATAGGTCACTATCGGATGCGGATCGGCCATGATCGTCTCCCTAGGCGAGGTGATCGGCGACGAGCTCGAGCAAGCTTTCCATCTTGCGGTCCCACTTGTAATGCGCCTGGCCGTCGTCGAAGGTGAGGCGGCAGTTGGAGCAGCTCGTGGCGAGGCGCTCGGCGCCCGCGGCCTCGACCTGCTTCATCTTGATCTGGAAGGCGCGGCGGCGGTGCTCGTCGGCGCGGTGCAGGGTTACCACGCCGCCCCCGCCGCCGCAGCACCAGTTGGCGTCTCCGGGAGGCGGCATTTCCTTGAGATTTGCCTTCAATGAAGCCAACACCTCGCGCGGCGCGCTGGTGGCGCCGCCGCGGCGCGAGACCTGGCAGGGATCGTGGAACGTGACCGATCCCGCCATGGGCTTGAGCTTCAGGCGCGCGGAGCGCGCCGCTTCGGCGAGGAATTCGGTGACGTGGAGCACGCGGAAAGGCAGCGCTGCGCCGTACATGTTCGCGCCCTGCCAGCGCATCGCGCCGTAAGCGTGTCCGCATTCGGGCAGGAGCAGCGTGCGCGCCTTGGTGGCGAGCGCGGCTTTGATGAGCTTCAGGCTCATCTCGCGCTGCCAGTCGAGATTGCCGGAAAAAAGCCCGAAGTTCGTCGCCTCGTAGCCGTCGGAGCGCAGCGTCCAGTCCTCGCCCATGCGGTTCAGGATGCGCGCGAGCGCCACGAGCGAGTCGGGGTACTTCATGATCTCGATCGACGAGAGCGTCACCAGCACCTCGGCCTTCTCGCGGTCGAGCCTGATCTCGACCTCGTGCTCGTCGGAGAGCCACTCGATGCGCTCCTTCAGCACCTTGGGCGTCGCCCCGAGCGGGCTGCCTTCGCGGGCGGCGCGCTCGGCCACCGCGTGCAGCTCGTGCGGCACCAGCCCGGCCGCAAACATGGCGTGACGCGCCTGCGCGACGAGGCCGGCGATGTCGATCCCCATCGGGCAGGCGAGCGTGCAGCGCCCGCACATCGTGCATGAGTCGTAGAGCAACTCCTGCCAGCGGCGCAGCTCGTCGGCGCTGACGTTTTTCTTCCTGAAAACCTCGAGTTTCCAGATCGGCGTGTACTGCGGATCGCCGCTCGTCACGTAGAAGTGGCAGGCCTCGGCGCAATGCCCGCAGCGCACGCAGGCCTCCAGGTACGTCGCGGTAGTGCGCGTCATGTCGCGGGCGAACGCCTGCGCGGCCGCCCGGGCGCGCGCTTCGTCGGTCGCGTTGCCCTGCTGGTCATGCCGCACCGCCGGCTTCTTGATCGTGAAGCGCGGCGTGTCGAAATCGAGCTCGTTCATACCGCGGCGCCCTTGCGGGTGAAGTCGGCGCCGGTGCGCCAGCGCGACACGAAGACAAGCGCCGCGTGCGCGAGCTTGCCGAAGGGCAGCCACACGAGCAGGAGCTCGAGGCTCAGGAGGTGGAGCGCGATCCACGCCGGCGGCGCGGGCTGCGGCAGCAGCGCCATGCCGGTCACGAGCGGCGCCATCGTCACCGCCCAGCTGAAATAGTCGTCGAAGCTCGACAGGAGCCGCTGCACGCCGTCGGTCAGGCGGGTCATGAGCGCGTAGATCAGGCCGAGGATGGCAACCGCCGTGGCGATGTACGTCACCGCGTCGGGCAGCGCCGGCCACGCGAGGCCGAGATAGCGCGCAATGAAGGCGATGTGCGGGGCGAAGCCGAAGGCGACGAGGGCGAGCGCGATGTGATAGGCATAGGCGTTCGCCATCTGCGCGCCGCGAATCCTCACCCCCTTGGGCGGGAGCATCTTGGTGAAGATTGCGCGCAGGCCCCCGGCGGCGAGGTCGCGCCGGCGCGGCTCGGAATAGTCGATGCGCGCGGGACGCCGGAGAATGCGGTACAGCCGCCAGGCCAGACCGAGTACAAACACGATGATTGAAAGAGCAAGCCCCGGCCCGCGGGCGAGCTCGAGCAGTTCCATTTAGCCGAGTTTCCCCCGCGTGGCGGGAGTCGTCTTGACGTGCGTCAAATCGCCGACATCACCCGCTCGAGCCGCGTGCGAACCTCGGCCGCAATCTTTCCGACTTCGGGCCGCTGCACGAGCTGGAGAACGGCGTGCGGATCCATGAACTCCACGAGCGTTGCGCCCGCGGCATCCTGCCGAACCACCACGTTGCACGGCAGGAGAGCGCCGATCTGCGGCTCGACTTCGAGCGCCTGCGCGGCGAATTGTGGGTTGCACGCGCCGAGGATGCGGTAGGGCGGGCGCTCGATGCCGAGCTTTTTCTTGAGCGTCGCCTGCACGTCGATCTCGGTCAGCACGCCGAAGCCTTCCTTGGCGAGCGCCTGCGTTACGGCCGCGACCGCCTGGTCGAAGCCCATGTTGACCTTCTTGCCGAATGCATACTTGCTCATGATTGCCTTTCCGATCTGGCCATAAGGGCGTAGTACAAGACGGGGATGACGACGAGCGTAAGGAGCGTGGACACCGCGATCCCGAAGATGAGCGAGATTGCGAGGCCGTTGAAGATTGGGTCGTCGAGGATGAACATCGCGCCGAGCATCGCGGCCGCCGCGGTGAGCAGGATCGGCTTCGCGCGCGCTCCCGCCGAGCGCTTCACCGCCTCGGCAAGCGGCATGCCTTCGGCGAGCTTCAGGTTCACGAAGTCGACCAGCAGGATCGAGTTGCGCACGATGATGCCGGCAAGCGCAATCATTCCGATCATCGAGGTCGCGGTGAAGTTGGCGCCGAAAAGGGCATGGCCCGGCATCACGCCAATCACGGTGAGCGGAATGGGCGCCATGATCACGAGCGGTGTGATGTAAGAGCCGAACTGCGCGACGACCAGCAGGTAAATGAGCACGAGCCCCACGGCGTAGGCGAGCCCCATGTCGCGGAAGGTCTCGTAGGTGATCTGCCACTCGCCGTCCCACTTGATCGCGTACTCGCGGTACGGGTCAGAGGGCTGGCGGATGAAATACTCGCCGAGCGTGCCCCCTTCGTCGAGCGGCCGACCGGCGAGCTTGCCGCGCGCGGCGAACATGCCATAGAGCGGGCTGTCGACGCGGCCGGCCTGGTCGCCAACCACGTACACCACCGGCAGCAGGTCCTTGTGGTAGATCGGTTGATCGCGCTCGGTGGCCGCCGTGCGCGTGAGCTCCGAGAGAGGCACGAGCTCGCCTTGCGCGTTGCGCACGCCGAGCTTCAGGAACTCGGTAAGCTCGCCGTGCCGCTCGGGCGGCAACGCGATGCGCACGGGCACCTGGTATTTCGACACGCCGTCGTGCAGCGGCGAGACGTCCACGCCGGAGAGGCCGACGCGCATGGTGTCGACGACGTCGCGGCGCGTCACGGCGACGAGCGCGGCCTTCGCCTGGTCGACCTTGAGCTGCAGGCGTGGCGCGGGATCTTCGACGCTGTAATCGATGCCGACGATGTCGGGGGTGGCGGCGAACGCCGCGCGCACCTCGCCCGCGACGCGACTGCGCCCGCCTTCGTCGGGGCCGTAGATCTCGGCCACGATCGGCGAGAGCACCGGCGGCCCGGGCGGAACCTCGACCACCTTGACACGCGCGTTCCAGCGGCTGGCGATCTCGTCAAGGCGCGGCCGGACCGCCTGCGCGATGTCGTGGCTCTTGCGGTCGCGCTCGTC
>DATFEI010000224.1:0-2226 GCA_035251315.1 Burkholderiales bacterium
CGCCCGCCGCGCGACACCACCGCGCCGATGCGCTGCGGCATCGCGGCCGCGACGCGCAGCGCGGAAGCTGCGCCGGTGCTCGCGCCGAAAAGCCCCACCGGCAGGCCGCGCGTAGCCTTGTGTTCCGCCAGGAAGCGCACCGCATCGGCGAGGCGTGCCGTGAGCAGCGCGATGTCGAAGCGCATCTCGACGTCGCGGTCTTCGTCCAGCGTGAGCAGATCGAGCAGCAGCGTGCCGAGGCCGGACTTGCGTAGCTCGCCGGCGACGAAGCGGTTGCGCGGCGACTTCCGCCCCGAGCCGCTGCCGTGCGAGAACGCAACCACGCCGCGCGGCCCGGCCGGCAGCTCGAGCCCCCCCTCGAGCCGCACTGCTCCAGCGGGGATGGATACGTCCATAGAAAAATGGTGGCTCGAGGATGCGCGACGGAGTTTGATCTGGGTCAAGCAAGACACGCCCCGCGACGCCATTATTCAAGGGCGAGAAGCGTCCCGCTCAGATTCTCCACATAACTTCCACATAACCGGATCGAACCATGCCGAGTAAACCAGCGGATTCCCCCTCTCTTTCCGAAGTAACCGAGCAGAAGCGTTTAAACCAGGCGCGCGAGTCGGGCATCCCGTGGAAGAAATGGGGTCCCTACCTGAGCGAGCGCCAGTGGGGCACGGTACGCGAGGACTACAGCGACGACGGCAACGCGTGGGATTACTTCAGCCACGACCAGTCGCGCTCGCGCGCCTACCGCTGGGGTGAGGACGGCCTGGGCGGGATCTCGGACGAGCGCCAGCGCCTGTGTTTTGCGCTCGCGCTATGGAACGGGCGCGACCCGATCCTCAAGGAGCGCCTCTTCGGGCTTACCAACAGCGAGGGCAACCACGGCGAGGACGTGAAGGAGTGCTACTTCTACGTCGACTCGACGCCGACGCACTCGTACATGAAGTACCTCTACAAGTACCCGCAGAGGGAGTTCCCGTACCGCGACCTAGTCGAGAAGAACCGCGGCCGCTCGCGCGAGGAGTTCGAGTACGAGCTCATCGACACCGGCGTGTTCGACGACAGCCGCTACTTCGACGTCTTTGTCGAGTATGCCAAGGAAAGCCCCGAGGACATCCTGATCCGCGTCACCGCGCACAACCGCGGGCCCGACACCGCGCGGCTTGAGCTGCTGCCGACACTGTGGTTCCGCAACACCTGGTCCTGGGGCAAGAGCGGGCTCAAGCCGGTGCTGCGCGCGGCGGGCGGCGCGATCCAGGCCTCGCACCAGGAGCTCGGCGACTACACGCTCTCGTGCGACGGCGCGCCCGAGCTGCTATTCACCGAGAACGAGACAAGACTGAAAGACGCGTTCCATCGCTACGTGATCTCCAAGGACGGCAAGGCGATCAACCCGGCGCGCACCGGCACCAAGGCCGCGGCGCGCTACGTGCTCGATGTTCCCGCGGGCGGCGCCTCGGTAGTGCGCCTGCGGCTGTCCGCCGGCTCCGCCGCCCTGCCTTTCGGAAAAGGATTCGACGCCACGGTCACGGCGCGGCTCGCGGATGCCGACGAGTTCTACCAGCGCATCACGCCGCCCTCGCTCGGCGAGGACGAGCGCCGCGTGCACCGCCAGGCGCTCGCCGGGATGCTCTGGTCGAAGCAGTTCTACTTCTACGACGTCGACACCTGGCTCAAGGAGCACGAGGCGCATCCGCTGGTCGGCGCGCAGAAGCGCAGGGTGCGCAACGCCGAGTGGTTCCACATGTTCAACGGCGACGTGATCTCGATGCCCGACAAGTGGGAGTACCCGTGGTATGCCGCCTGGGACCTCGCGTTCCACACCGTCGCGCTCGCGCTCGTCGACTTCGACTTCGCCAAGGAGCAGCTGCTGCTCATGCTGCGCAGCCTCTACAGCCATCCGAACGGCCAGATGCCGGCCTACGAGTGGAACTTCAGCGACGTGAACCCGCCGGTGCACGCCTGGGCGACGCTCTTCCTCTACAAGGTCGAGCGCGACCTTGGCCGCGAGGACATCGCGTTCCTCGAGCGCGCGTTCAAGGGCCTGACGCTCAACTTCAACTGGTGGGTGAACCGCAAGGACCCGCAGGGACGCAACGTGTTCGCCGGCGGCTTCCTGGGTCTCGACAACATCGGCGTGTTCGACCGCAGCGCGCCGCTGCCCACCGGCGGCTCGCTCGAGCAGGCCGACGGCACCGCCTGGATGGCGTTCTACTGCCAGAACATGCTCGAGAT
>DATFEI010000251.1:0-12104 GCA_035251315.1 Burkholderiales bacterium
AAGACGGTGGTCAAGAAGCCGAAGAAGATCCTGAAAGACGAAGGCGAGAAGAAGGAATAGCCGATGTTGCAACCCGCCAGAACCAAGTACCGCAAGCAGCAGAAGGGCCGCAACACCGGCAATGCCACGCGCGGCGCCAAAGTGTCGTTCGGCGAGTTCGGCCTCAAGGCCACGACGCGCGGCCGGCTGACGGCGCGCCAGCTCGAGGCCGGGCGCCGCGCCATGTCGCGCCACATCAAGCGCGGCGGCCGGATTTGGATCCGCGTCTTTCCCGACAAGCCGGTGTCGCAGAAGCCCGCCGAGGTGCGCATGGGCAACGGCAAGGGCAACCCGGAGTACTTCGTGTGCGAGATCCAGCCCGGCAAGATCATCTTCGAGATGGATGGCGTCACCGACGCGCTGGCGAAGGAGGCGTTCGCACTCGCCTCGGCCAAGTTGCCGTTCCGCACTATCGTCGTGCAACGCATGCTCGGGCAGTAGCCATGAAAGCAAACGAACTCCGAGGCAAGAGCGGTGCAGAGCTGCAGAAGGAGCTAGAAGGCCTGCTGCGCGCGCAGTTCGGCCTGCGCATGCAGCTCGCGACCCAGCAGCTTTCGAACACCAGCCAGCTCAAGAAGGTGAAACGGGATATCGCTCGAGTCCGCACGGTCATGAAGGAGAAAGCCGCGAAATGAGCAATCAAAGGACCCTGATCGGACGCGTCACGAGCAACAAGATGCAGAAAACGGTCGTGGTGCGCGTCGAGCGGCGCGTGCGCGACGCCTTCATGGGGAAGACCATCACGCGCTCCCGGAAATACCACGCGCACGTCGAGGAAGGCCAGTTCGGCGAGGGCGATCTCGTCGAGATCGCCGAGTCCCGGCCGATCTCCCGGACCAAATCCTGGCGTGTCACGCGCCTTGTGGAGAAGTCCAAGGCCGTTTAGAATCGCGCTCCCCTTCGGGGTCCAAAACTGCACTGCCGGGCAGTGCAAGTTGGAATGGAGACATGAAATGATTCAGATGCAGACCGTGCTGGACGTCGCCGACAACACCGGCGCGCGGGCAGTCATGTGCATCAAAGTTATGGGCGGCTCGAAGCGGCGCTATGCCTCGATTGGCGACCTGATCAAGGTCAGTGTGAAGGACGCGGCGCCGCGCGGCCGGGTGAAGAAGGGCGAGATCTACGACGCGGTGGTCGTGCGCACCGCCAAGGGCGTGCGCCGCGCGGACGGCTCGCTGATCCGCTTCGACCGCAACGCCGCGGTACTGCTGACGCCGAAGATGGAGCCGATCGGCACGCGCATTTTCGGGCCAGTGACGCGCGAGCTGCGCACCGAGCAATTCATGAAGATTGTTTCGCTGGCGCCCGAGGTTCTTTGATGAATCGCATCAGGAAAGGCGACGAGGTCGTCGTGCTCGCCGGGCGCGACAAGGGCAAGCGCGGCACGGTGCTGCGGCGCGTCGACGCCCAGCACGTGGTGGTCGAAGGCGTCAACCGGGTGAAGAAGAATCAGCGCCCCAACCCGATGAAGGGCGTGAGCGGCGGCATCGTGGACAAGGACTTGCCGATCCACGTTTCCAACCTTGCCGTGTTCAACCCGGCCACCAAGAAGGGCGACCGGATTGCGATGAAGATACTGCCGGACGGACGGAAGGTGCGCATCTTTAAGGCGAACGACGAGCAGGTGGACGCGTAATGGCAAAGCAAGAGAAGGACAAGGCAAAACAGGATAAAGGCGCGGACCGGCCGGAGAAAAAGCCCGCGCCCCAGCAGGCGCAGAAGCCGAAGAAGGAAGCGCAGCAGCAGCCCAAGAAGGAGGCGGCCAAGCCCGCCGCGCCAGAAGTTCCTCCGCCCCCTGCGCGCCTTGCCGTGCAATACCGCGAAAAGATCGCGCCCGAGCTGATGCAGAAACACGGCTACAAGACCGTGATGCAGGTACCGCGCATCCGCAAGATCACCGTCAACATGGGCGTGGGCGAGACCACCACCGACAAGAAGGTGCTCGACGCCGCGGTCGCCGACATGGCGAAGATTACCGGGCAGAAGCCGGTGGTTACCAAGTCGCGCAAGTCGATCGCCAACTTCAAGATCCGCGCCAACTTTCCGGTGGGTTGCATGGTCACCCTGCGCGGCGCACGCATGTACGAGTTCCTCGATCGCCTGGTGAACGTGGCGATGCCGCGCATCCGGGACTTCCGCGGCGTCTCCAACCGCGCGTTCGACGGCCGCGGCAACTACAACCTCGGCTTCAAGGAGCAGATCATCTTCCCCGAGATCGACTACGACAAGATCGACATGCTGCGGGGGATGAACATCGCCATTACCACCACGGCGAAGACCGACGACGAGGCGAGATCGTTGCTCGCCGCGTTCCGCTTCCCGTTCAAGCACTGAGAGAACCGCATGGCCAAGCTCGCAGTCAAGCTCCGCGATCAGAAGCGCCGCAAGACGGTGGAGAAGTTCAAGACCAGGCGCGCGCAGCTGCTCGACATCATCCGCGACTCGCGCGCTTCCGACGAAGCCAGGGCCGAGGCGCGCGACAAGCTGCAGAGGCTGCCGCGCGACGCCTCGCCGGTGCGGCTGCGCAATCGCTGCGCGCTCACCGGGCGGCCGCGCGGCGTGTACCGCAAGTTCGGCCTTGGCCGCAACAAGCTGCGCGACCTGGCGCTCAAGGGCGAAGTGCCGGGCATCATCAAGGCAAGTTGGTAGAAAGGGTAAGGAGACACGCATGAGCATGAGCGATCCGATCGCGGACATGCTGATTCGCATCCGCAACGCCCAGCTCGTGGGGCACACGGAGGTAGCGATGCCGGCCTCCAAGCTGAAGGCCTCGATCGCCCAGGTGCTGAAGGACGAGGGCTACATCGAGGACTTTGCGCTGCGCGCCGAGGGCGCGAAGACGGAGTTGCGCATCGGCCTCAAGTACTACGCCGGCCGGCCGGTGATCGAGCGCCTGGAGCGCGTCTCCAAGCCGGGGCTGCGCGTCTACCGCGGCCGCAACGATATCCCGCGCGTCATGAACGGGCTGGGCGTGGCGATCCTCTCGACCTCGCGTGGTGTGATGACCGATCGCAAGGCCCGCGCCGACGGCGTGGGCGGCGAAGTGCTTTGCATTGTGGCCTAGCGCGATGTCCAGAATCGCCAAATATCCCGTGCCGCTGCCCAAAGGCGTGGAAGTGAGCATCGGCGGCGGCAACATCTCCGTGAAGGGCCCGCTCGGCACCATCGCGCGCGCGGCCGATCCCAACGTAGCGGTGGAGAAGAAGGGCGAGCAGATCGAGTTCAAGGCGCTCGGCAACTCCAACCACGCCAACGCGATGTCGGGCACGATGCGCGCGCTGGTGGAGGGCATGGTGACCGGCGTCACCAAGGGCTTCGAGAAGCGCCTTGCGCTCGTCGGCGTCGGCTTCCGCGCCCAGGCGCAGGGCGACAAGCTGCAGCTCTCGCTCGGCTTTTCGCACCCGGTGGTGCACCAGATGCCGAAGGGCATCAAGGTCGCGACTCCGACCCAGACCGAGATCGTGATCAGCGGAATCGACAAGCAGCTCGTCGGCCAGGTCGCCGCCGAGGTGCGCGCGGTGCGTCCGCCCGAGCCCTACAAGGGCAAGGGCGTGCGCTACCGCGATGAGGTCATCGTGCTGAAAGAGACGAAGAAGAAGTAGCCGCCGCCATGAGCAAAAAGAACCTTGCCCGCTTGCGCCGTGCGCGCCAGACCCGCCTCAAGATCCGCGAGGTCGGCGCCGCGCGCCTCACCGTGCACCGCACCAACGCGCACATCTACGCGCAGATCACTTCGCCTGCCGGGGACAAGGTGCTCGCCACCGCGTCCACCACCGAGAAGGACGTGCGCAGCCAGCTCAAGAACGGCGGCAACCGCAAGGCAGCCGAGATGGTCGGCCAGCGTATCGCGGCAAAAGCCAAGCAGGCCGGTATCGCCGCGGTGGCGTTCGACCGCGCCGGCTACCGGTACCACGGGCGCGTCAAGGCGCTTGCCGACGCGGCGCGCGCCGGCGGATTGAAGTTCTAGCGAGGAACCATGGCGAAGATCCAACCCAGGATGCAGCACGAGGAGCGCGGCGACGGCCTGCGCGAGAAGATGATCGCGGTCAACCGCGTCACCAAGGTGGTGAAGGGTGGCCGCGTGCTCGGCTTCGCCGCGCTCACCGTGGTCGGCGACGGCGACGGCGGCATCGGCATGGGCAAGGGCAAGGCGCGCGAAGTGCCGGTGGCGGTGCAGAAAGCCATGGAAGAGGCGCGCCGCAAGCTCTTCAAGGTGAAGCTGAAGAACGGCACCCTGCATCACGTCGTCACCGGTCGCCACGGCGCCGCCAAGGTGCTGATGCAGCCGGCGCACGAAGGCACCGGCATCATTGCCGGCGGCCCGATGCGCGCGGTGTTCGAAGTGATGGGCGTCACCAATGTGCTCGCCAAGTGCTTCGGCTCGACCAATCCCTACAACGTGGTGCGCGCGACGCTGAACGGCTTGCGCTCGATGAGCACGCCTGCCGAGATCGCGGCGCGCCGGGGCAAAAACGTGGAGGAAATCACCGCATGAAGAAAATCAAGGTGCGGCTGCTCAAGAGCGTCGCCGGCTGCAGGCAGAGCCATCGCGATACCGTACGCGGCTTGGGGTTGAAGAAGATCAACCAGACCGTCGAGCTCGCCGACACGCCGGCGGTGCGCGGCATGATCGACAAGGTGGCTTTCCTGGTGCGCATCGATGCGGCTTAACACACTGAAACCGGCGCCTGGCGCCAAGAAGGACCGTCATCGTGTCGGCCGCGGCGTCGGGTCCGGCTGGGGCAAGACCGCCGGGCGCGGCCACAAGGGGCAGAAGGCGCGCTCTGGCGGCTTCCACAAGCTCGGCTTCGAGGGCGGCCAGATGCCGCTGCACCGGCGGCTTCCGAAGCGCGGCTTCAACTCGCCCACGCGCGACGACATCGCCGAAGTGCGCCTTTCCGAGCTGGAGACCCTTAAGGTAGCCGACGTGGATCTCGCCGCGCTGCAGGCTGCGTACATCGTGTCGAAAAAGGCGCTCGGTGCGAAGATCATCCTGTCGGGCAAGCTGACGAAGAAGCTGAACGTGAAGGGCGACGTCAAAGCTTCCAAGGGCGCACGCGCGGCGATCGAGGCCGCAGGCGGAACGATCGAGGTAAGCGAGAAGCCGCAAACGGAAAAGAAGGAAAAGAAAGCGAAGAAGCCCAAGCCGGAGGCTGAAGCGAAGGGCTGATGGCGACCGCACTTCCCAATGTCGGCAAGAGCGCGCGCTACGGCGACCTCAAGCGGCGGCTTCTGTTCCTGCTCGCAGCGCTGGTGGTGTTCCGCATCGGCGCGCACGTCCCGGTGCCGGGAATCGACCCGAACGTACTCGCCGATCTGTTCCAGGGCCAGCAGGGCGGGATCCTGGGCATGTTCAACATGTTCTCCGGGGGGGCGCTGTCACGCTTCACGATCTTCGCTCTCGGCATCATGCCGTACATCTCGGCCTCGATCATCATGCAGCTCATGACCGCGGTGAGCCCGCAACTCGACCAGCTGAGGAAGGAGGGCGAAGCCGGGCGGCGCAAGATCACGCAGTACACGCGCTACGGCACGGTGTTCCTTGCGCTTTTCCAGGCGACGGGCATCTCGATCGCACTCGAATCCCAGCCGGGGCTCGTGCTCGACCCGGGCTTGATGTTCCGCATTACCACGGTCACTTCGCTCGTCACCGGTACCATGTTCCTGATGTGGCTCGGCGAACAGATCACCGAGCGCGGCCTCGGCAACGGTATCTCGATCATCATCTTTGCGGGCATCGCCGTGGGCCTGCCTCAGGCAATCGCCGGAACTCTCGAGCTCGTGCGCACAGGCGCGATGCACCCGCTCACCGCGCTACTGATCGCCGTCGCGGTGCTGGTGGTCACCGCGTTCGTGTGCTTCGTCGAGCGCGGTCAGCGCAAGATCCTCGTCAATTACGCCAAGCGCCAGGTCGGCAACCGCGTGTACGGCGGTCAGAGCTCGCACCTGCCGTTCAAGCTCAACATGTCGGGCGTGATCCCGCCGATCTTCGCCAGCTCGCTCATCCTGTTTCCGGCCACGCTGCTTGGCTGGTTCGGCTCGGCCGAAGGCATGTTCTGGCTGCGCGACATCGCCGGCACCCTCACCCCCGGTCAGCCGATCTACGTGCTGGCCTATGGCGCGCTGATCGTGTTCTTCTGTTTCTTCTACACCGCGCTGCAGTACAACCCGAAGGAAACCGCCGACAACCTCAAGAAGTCGGGCGCATTCGTGCCGGGAATCCGGCCGGGCGACCAGACCGCCAGGTACCTCGAGAAGATCCTCACCCGCCTGACGCTGGCGGGGGCGATCTACGTGACCGCGGTGTGCCTGCTGCCCGAGTTCCTAATCCTGCGCTGGAACGTGCCGTTCTATTTCGGCGGCACCTCGCTGCTTATCCTCGTGGTGGTAACGATGGACTTTATGGCGCAGGTACAGGCCTACATCATGACGCACCAGTACGAAAGCCTGCTGCGCAAGGCGAACTTCAAAGGAGGCATGCCGGTCCGCTGATGCCGAAGGAAGACGTCATCGAGATGCAGGGAGAGGTGATGGAGAACCTGCCGAACGCGACGTTTCGGGTGAAGCTGGAAAACGGCCACACCATCCACGCTTTCATCTCGGGGAAGATGCGCATGAACTACATCCGCATCCTGCCCGGCGACAAGGTGACGGTGCAGATGACGCCGTATGACCTGACCAAGGGACGCATCACCTTTAGAGCGAAATGAGACAGTTATGAAAGTCATGGCCTCAGTGAAGAAAATCTGCCGCAAGTGCAAGATCGTGCGGCGCAAGGGAGTGGTGCGGGTCATCTGCTCGGATCCGCGCCACAAACAGCGACAAGGTTGATAAGGCCTTGTTAAACCAGCTATAATTGCAGGTTCTCCATGGCACGAATCGCAGGGATCAACATCCCCAACCACCAGCACGCCGAGATCGCGCTCACCGCGATCTACGGCATCGGCCGCGCACGCGCGCAGGCCATCTGCCAGGCCGCCGGCGTGCAGGGCAACCGCAAGCTCAAGGACCTGAACGACGCCGAGCTCGAGCGGCTGCGCGAGAACGTGCAGAAGCTCACCGTCGAGGGCGATTTGCGCCGCGAGGTGCAGATGTCGATCAAGCGCCTCATCGACCTCAGCTGCTATCGCGGCTCGCGTCATCGCAAGGGTCTGCCGGTGCGCGGACAGCGCACCCGCACGAATGCGCGCACACGTAAGGGGCCTCGTAAGGCAGCCATCAAACTTAACGTACCGGCTGGTAAGGCCGCGTAAAGGAGAAAGTTCGATCTCTTATGGCAAGCCGTAACCAACCCACGCGCCAGGAGCTGCAGCAGACCGCTTCCGCCCGCGCGCGCAAGAAGGTCAAGAAGAACGTCGCCGAAGGCATTGCTCACATCCACGCGTCGTTCAACAACACCATCGTCACCATCACTGATCGCCAGGGCAATACGCTCGCGTGGGCGACCTCCGGGCACGCCGGGTTCAAAGGCTCGCGCAAGTCGACGCCGTTCGCTGCGCAGGTCGCGGCCGAGCGCTGCGGCCGCGCAGCGCAGGAATGCGGCGTGAAGAACATCGAAGTGCGCATCAAGGGGCCCGGGCCCGGCCGCGAGTCCGCGGTGCGCGCGCTGAACGCGATCGGCCTCAAGATCGGCAGCATCGCCGACGTGACTCCCATTCCTCACAACGGTTGCAGGCCGCCCAAGCGGCGGCGGGTTTAGTTAGTAATGGCCAGAAACCTCGACAAGTGCCGGCATTGCCGGCGGGAGGGCGAGAAGCTCTTCCTCAAAGGAGAGAAGTGCTTCACCGACAAGTGCCCGGTCGAGCGCCGTGCCTACGCGCCCGGCCAGCACGGCCAGAAGAGTGGCGCGCGGCTATCCGACTACGGCAAACAGCTGCGCGAGAAGCAGAAGGTGCGACACATCTACGGCCTGCTCGAGCGCCAGTTCCGCAAGACCTACGCCGAGGCGGCGCGCTCCAAGGGCGTGACCGGCGAGCGGCTGCTGCAGCTTCTCGAATCGCGCCTGGACACCGTGGTGTACCGCATGGGCTTCGGCGCCTCGCGCACCGAGGCGCGGCAGATCGTGCGCCATAACGGCATCCTGGTGAACGGCAAGCGGGTCAATATCCCGTCGTACCAGGTGCGCGCCGGCGACGTGATCGAGGTCGCTGGAGGTGCGAAAGAACAGCTGCGCATCAAGGCCGCCGCCGAAGCCGCAGCCTCCCGCGGCATCCCGGAATGGATGGAAGTGGACTCCAAGGGGCTCAAGGGCACGTTCAAAAACCTGCCCGCGCGCAGCGACCTGCCCCAGACGATTAACGAAAGCCTCATCATCGAGTTGTACTCGAAGTAGAGAAGGACTTACATGCCGCAATCGGGATTCTTAAAGCCGCGTATTGTTGACGTTCAGAATCTTTCGCCCAACCACGCACGCGTGACCATGGAGCCTTTCGAGCGTGGGTACGGCCACACCCTTGGCAACGCTTTGCGCCGCGTGCTGCTGTCGTCGATGCCGGGCCACGCGCCGACCGAAGTGCAGATCGCGGGTGTGGTGCACGAGTACTCGACGCTCGACGGCGTGCGCGAGGATGTGGTGGACATCCTGCTCAACCTCAAGGGCGTGGTGTTCCGGCTGCACAACCGCGCCGAGGCGATCCTTTCGCTCAAGAAGCGCGGCGGCGAGGGCAACGGCGCGGTGACGGCCGCCGACATCGAGCCCGCGCACGACGTGGAGATCGTGAATCCCGATCACGTGATTGCGCATCTCGCCGCCGGCGGCAAGCTCGAGATGCAGATCAAAGTCGAGTCGGGCCGCGGCTATGTCCCCGGTAACATGCGCTATCTGCCCGAAGAGACCAAGGGTATCGGGCGGATTATTCTGGATGCCTCGTTCAGCCCCGTGCGCCGCGTGTCCTACTCGGTCGAGTCGGCGCGCGTCGAGCAGCGCACCGACCTCGACAAGCTGATCATGGATATCGAGACCAATGGTGCGATCGAGCCGGAGGAAGCGATCCGCTATTCGGCGCGCGTGCTCGTCGATCAGCTCTCGGTGTTCGCACAGCTCGAAGGCACGGCGCTCCCGGCCGAGCAGCCGAAGTCGCCCGCGGTCGATCCGATCCTGCTCAGGCCGGTGGACGACCTCGAGCTCACGGTGCGCTCGGCGAACTGCCTCAAGGCCGAGAACATCTACTACATCGGCGACCTCATCCAGCGCACCGAGACCGAGCTCCTCAAGACGCCCAACCTCGGCCGCAAGTCGCTCAACGAGATCAAGGAAGTGCTCGCCTCGCGCGGCCTGACGCTCGGCATGAAACTCGAAAACTGGCCTCCCGTCGGCCTGGAACATCGCTCATAAGCCATGCGGCACGCACACGGGCTGAGGAAACTCAACCGCACCTCGAGCCACCGGCTCGCGATGCTGCGCAACATGACCGTGTCGCTGCTGCGGCACGAGGAGATCCGCACCACGCTGCCGAAAGCCAAGGAGCTGCGACGCGTGGTCGAGCCGATGATCACGCTGGGCAAGAAGCCCTCGCTCGCGAACCGGCGCCTCGTCTTCGATCGACTGCGCGACCGCGGCATCGTCGAGAAGCTCTTTGACGACCTTGGCCCGCGCTACGCCAAGCGCAATGGCGGCTACCTCCGCATCCTGAAGATCGGCTTCCGCAACGGCGACAACGCGCCCATGGCGCTCGTCACGCTGATGGACCGGCCCGAGGAGACGCCCGAACCCAAGCCGGAAGAAAAGAAGAAAAAGGGCGAGCAGAAAACCGAAGAGACCAAAGCGGCCAAAGCCGCCTGATCGTCCTCTTCACCGACTTCGGGTCGCGGGATCTCTACGTAGGGCAGGTCAAGGCGGTTCTCGCCACGCGCGCGCCGCGCGTGGCGGTCATCGACGCGCTGCACGACGCGCCCGACTTCGACATCGAGTCGGCAGCGCATCTGCTTTTCTCAGTGGCTTCCCAATATCCCGCCGGCAGCGTATTTATTGCGGTAGTGGATCCCGGCGTCGGCGGCAGGCGCGACGCCATAGTGGTGCAAGCCGACGGCCGGCGCTTCGTCGGCCCGGACAATGGGCTTTTCTCCTTGGTCTGGAAGCGGGCGCGCCGGCGGAAGTGCTTCCGGATCGCCTGGCGCCCGCAGCGGCTCACGTCCTCTTTTCACGGACGCGACCTGTTTGCGCCGGTTGCCGCCGCGCTCGCGACCCAGCGCATTCCAAAAACCTGGCTGACAAGAAAAACGCAACCCGAGGTGCGGCTGGAAGGAGAGGATCTCGCCCGGATCATCTATATCGACCACTACGGCAACGCCGTCACCGGCCTGAGAGAATTCAGAACAGCTTGGCGCCTGCGCGCGGGCGGTAGGACGCTAACGTACGCGCGCACGTTCGAGGCCGCGCGAGGCCCGTTCTGGTATGAGAACAGCATGGGCCTCGTCGAGATCGCGGCGCCGCGCCGCAACGCGGCGAAGTTGCTGGGGTTACGGGTGGGAAGCAGCGTCGCATGGCGACGATCTACACGATAGGGCATGGCGCGCGCTCGGCCGGAGAGCTGATCGCAATCCTGAAGGACGCAGGGATCGAAACGCTCGTCGACGTGCGCGCCTATCCCGCCTCGCGCCGCCACCCGCAGTTCTCGCGGGAGAGCCTCGAGCGATCGCTCGCCGAGGCAGGTATCGCGTACCACTGGCAGGGCAAGGCGCTGGGCGGCTACCGCAAGGTGCCGTATCCGGAGCACATGAAGACGGCGAGCTTTTCCGACGCCGCTTCCGCGCTAGCCGGAGGGACAAAGCGCTCATGCATCATGTGCGCGGAAAGCAACCCGGAGCACTGCCACCGGCTGCATATCGCAGAATGGCTGGTGCGCAACGGGAATCGCGTGGTTCACCTGCTCGCGCCGGGCCGCTCGCGGGAGCACGCTCGTAATCCCCAGGAGGAGCTATGGCGGGACGTCTGAAGGACAAGGTCGCGATCGTCACCGGCGCCGGCACGCGGGGGCCGGGGCTCGGCAACGGCAAGGCGACCGCGATCCTTTTCGCACGCGAGGGGGCAAAAGTTCTCTGCGTCGATGCCGAGCTCGCGCGCGCTGAGGAAACGGTGCGTGAGATCGAAAAGGAAAAAGGGTCCGGGAAGGCCTTTGCCGCCGACGTCACGCTCGCATCCCAATGCGCGGCGATGGTGGAGGAAGCGCTCTCGCGTTGGGGCGGGCTCGACGTCCTGCACAACAACGTCGGCATCGAGTCGCGCCTGGATCTCATGGAAACCACCGAGGAGGAATGGGACCGAATCCTGGCGGTCGATCTGAAGACCATGTTCCTCGCCACTCAGGCCGCGGTGCCGGCGATGGAGAAGCGCGGACGCGGCGCGATCACCTGCGTCTCGTCGATTGCTGCCATCGTCGGCCACGGCCGCACCGCCTACGCCGCGGCGAAGGCCGGCGTGCTCGGCCTGGTGACCAGCCTCGCAGTGCAGCTCGGCCCGAAGGGTATCCGCGTGAATGGCATCGCGCCCGGCCAGGTCTGGACGCCGATGGTCGAGCGCCTGGGGCCGCAGGCGCGCGAGCGGCGCAGGAAAGCTTCGCCGCTCGGAACGGAGGGCACGGGGTGGGACGTCGGCTGGGGCGCGGTTTACCTCGCGAGCGACGAGGCGCGCTGGGTCACCGGCCACATCCTCGTCATCGACGCCGGTCTCACCAAGACCACGCGCTGACGACCAGCTTCACTCGAGCCGCTCGGGCGCTTGATCCAACCGGTCGAGTGGGCTCCGCACCCGTTTGGTGATCCCGGCTTTGCGCGCAGCGTGCGAGACGGCGCGGGGTCGCGTTGCATTCAAGCTCCGCTTAGCCATTGCGCCGCCCCCTTCTGCCACGGCTGAACGGCTCTTCGCCACCATCAAGCGTGAAGAACCGGCCGTGCCAGCGGTAAGGACTGCTGTGAGGCTCCAGTCTTCGAGGAAGTACCCGGCGCGTTTTTTGAACGTTTTAGAACTTCTTAAGGACGCGAGCCCGGCCGTGAAGGGAGAGTGGCGCCATCAACTCAACGATGGAGCCCGCGATGCCCCCTCATATCCAGCTGACGAAGAAGAA
>DATFEI010000023.1:0-7834 GCA_035251315.1 Burkholderiales bacterium
GAGCCCAACCGCTTCCGCGGCCTTTACGGCGCAGCGCAAGCGGCTGAGCAGGCTGGCGACGCGGCAAAGGCAAAGCGCTATTACGCGCAGCTTCTCAAGGTCGCGGGCAAGGGCGACCCGCGCCCCGAGCTCGCCGCGGCCAGGAAGTACGCCGCCATGAAGTAGATTGCGCGTCGCCGGCGTCGAGGTGATCGCGGAGGGCGGCGGCCCGAAGGCGATCATCATGATCCACGGCTGGCCCGACACGCACCGGCTATGGGACGCGCAGGTCGAGGCGCTCAAGGCACGCTACCGTTGCGTGCGCTTCACGCTGCCGGGGTTCGAGCCGGGTGCGGCGAAGCGTGCGTACCCTTTCGACGACCTGCTCGACATCATCAGGCGTGTCGTGAAGAACGCTTGCCCGCGGGAGCGCGTCACGCTGCTGCTGCACGACTGGGGTTGCTTCTTCGGCTACCAGTTCGCCATGCGCCATCCCGAGCTCGTCGAGCGCGTGGTCGGCGTCGACATCGGCGACGGCGGTTCGCGCCGACACCGCTCGGAGCTCGGCGTGAAAGGAATGCTGATCGTGCTTGCCTACCAGATCTGGCTTGCGCTTGCCTGGCGCATCGGCGGCCGCATGGGCGACGCCATGGCGCGGGCGATGGCGCGCGCGATGCCATGCCCCTCGGTCGACCCGCGCCATGTCCATGCGCAGATGGGCTATCCCTACGCCATGCGCTGGTTCGGCGTCGCGGGCGGGATTCGGGCCGTGGCCGTCTTCAAGCCGATCGTGCCGATGCTCTTCATGTACGGCGAGCGCAAGCCGATCATGTTTCACTCGCGCGCTTGGGCGGAACGTGTCGCGGCGGCACCGGGCAACCGGGTGATCGCTTTCCCGACCGGGCACTGGATCATGGTCGAGCAGCCTGCCGAGTTCAACGCAGCCTTGCTGGAATGGCTCGCCAAAACGGATCGACCAACTTGAGATGGTCTACCGCTTGTACCACCGCAAGGCCGGCGTGCGCTAGAGGCTCACCCGCCGGATCTGGCGCACCCCGTGGCGCTCGTCGTCCGAAATACGCGCATTTTCGCCCTGCACCCAGTCGACGATCGGTATGAGTTGGCGGCGCTCGGCGACGGTCTGGCCGGGATCCATCTCGAAGATGCCGGCGCTGCTCTCGGCGGCGTGCAGGTAGATGTCGGAGTCGAGCAGGCGCGCGACCAGCTTGACCTCGAGCGACTCGACGAAGCGGAGGAACGGCTGGTAGGCGGGCATCGAGGCGCGTACTTTGTTCGCCACGATGCCGACCCGCGCGCGTCCGGCTCGTACCCACGGAATGGCAAGCAGGGCGTTGATGAAACTATGCGTGGCGCGGATGTCGATCGCGCAGGGTACGACCGGGACGAGGATGCTGTCGGAGCGCTCCACCATTTCGTGCACCAGCGCGCCGGAGGCGCCTGCAGGGGAATCGATGATGAGATGCCGCGTCGCCGCCGGCACGTACATCTCGAAGCTGCGCAGCTGCCGGAATTTCGCCGGTGCGCCGTTCGCGCCGTGGATGCGCGGCGCGTGCGGCGGGCGCGAGGCGAGCCACGCGAGGCTCGAGCGCTGCGGATCGTAGTCCATGAGCGTGGTCGGGGTGCCCTCCGCGGCGAGCGCGGCGGCCAGATTGACCGCGACGGTGGTTTTCCCCGAGCCGCCCTTGGGGTTGATGACGAGCGTGGTTCTCATTCTTGTTCTTTATTCTTCTCTGTGAAACAAAGGCGCGAGCATCATGCTACGTCCGTTCGCGAAAAGCAAATCATCCTCTGGCCGCTACGCCATGGATGACCTGCTCACCGGTGCGGCTAGCGGTAGCTTGGCTGTGAGGCGATGCTGCTGACCATGCGCAATCCGGAGCGCATGACTGCGGACGCGAGGGGCGCCGGGCGGGCGGCCGCGGTGGCCGGCTGCCGATCGACCCATTCGGCGATGGGGCGGAACTGAGCGCGCTCGGTCCCCGACACCGTGAAATCCATTTCGAAGATACCGAGGCCGCTTTCCGCCGCGGCAAGGAACACGTCGGAATCGCCGAGGCGCGCAAGCAGCGGCAGGTTAAGCGACGTCAAGAAGCGCTCGAGCGGCTCGTACGCCGGGTTCGCTTGGCGCACCCGGTTGGCGACCACCCCGATGCGGATGCCGTTGGCGCGGACCTTCCCGGTCATGAGGAGATCGCGAATAAAGTTTGCCGTCGCGTGAATATCGATCGCCGAAGGCGCCACCGGAATCAGGATGCAGTGCGTGCGCGACAGCATCTCCTGCAGCACAAGCCCCGAGGCGCCCGCAGGCGCATCGATGATTACCTGCTCGGAGGCCGCAGGCACGTGCATGCCGAGGGAGCGCAGGCCGGTTTTTTGAGGCGCGGCATTCGCACCGTGGATCCGGGGAGCATGGGCCGGGCGGATGCGCAGCCAGTTCAGGCTCGAGCCCTGCGAATCGTAATCCATGACCGCGGTGGCCACGCCGTTGGCGGCGAAGTAGCTGGCGAGGTTGATCGCGACAGTCGTCTTCCCCGAGCCGCCCTTCGGGTTGATTACGAGTGTCGTGTTCGCCCTCATCCTCTCGACGAGCGTACGCTCGGGCCCGGCGCCGCGGCTGTTAACTACTGCTTCCCGGCGCGCAGAATAACGGCCGCGCTGCGGCGCGGGATAGTGACTTATATCCGCGCGCGCGTCCGCGGCGCGAGATAAGCCGCACTAGCTGCTGCAGGACAGCGCCGAGCAGCCGGCGCGGTGCCTTGCCCATTCCGGCCGCCGCGCGGCGAGCGCATGGTGCTCAGGCTGCTCGTCATAGGGCCGCTCGAGGACCTTGAGCAGCCGCTCCATGACCGATGCATCGCCGCCCTCGAGGGCATCGATCGCGAGCTGCGCGAGATAGTTGCGGAACACGTACTTCGGGTTCGCTCGATTCATGCGCTCGACGCGCTCGCGCGCCTCGTCCCGGGAGCGCACGGCATAACGTTGCAGCCAGTTCGCCAGCGCCTGCCGGTGCTCCGCCGGGGGCTCCGAATAAAACGCCTCCTGCAGGACCGCGCCGTCTGCCGTGTCGAGCGGCACGCGCGCCAGGTTGCGAAAGAAGATCGTGAAGTCGGTCTCGACCTGGTAGAGCAGGCCGAAGAGCTCGGAGACGAGCTCGTCGTCAGCCGGCTGCTCGAGCGCCGCCAGGCCGAGCTTCCGGGCGAGCGCGCGATGCCACGCCTGGTTGAACGTGTCGGCGTAGAGGGCAAGTCCTTCTTCCAGCGGTGCCTTGTCGCCGACCAGCGGAAGAAGAGCTTCGGCGAAGCGCGCCAGGTTCCATTGCGCGATCTGCGGTTGGTTGCCGTACGAATAGCGGCGCGTATGCGCGTCGGTCGTGTTCGGCGTCCACTGCGGGTCGTAGCCTTCGAGCCAGCCATAAGGGCCGTAGTCGATAGTCAGGCCGAGGACGGACATGTTGTCGGTGTTCATGACGCCATGCACGAAGCCCAGGCGCATCCAGTCGACGAGAAGGAGCGCCGTGCGGCGGCACAGCTCCTGGTACCAGGAGACATAGGTGTGTCCCGGGAAAAATTCGCGGACGACATAATCGGCCAGGCGGCGCAGTGGCTCCGTCTCCCCATGCGCGGCATGGATCTGGAAGTTGCCGAAGCGCACGAACGAGGGCGCGACGCGGCAGACCACCGCGCCCGGCTCGGGCGCCGGGTGCCCGTCGTAAAACATGTCGCGGATGACCGGCTCGCCCGTGCCGGCGAGGCTGAGCGCGCGCGTCGTCGGCACGCCGAGGAAGTGCATTGCCTCGCTGCAGACGAACTCACGCAGCGACGAGCGCAGCACCGCGCGTCCGTCGGCCGTGCGCGAATAGGGCGTGCGGCCGGCGCCTTTGAGCTGGAGCTCCTGGCGGCTGCCGTCGGCGGCCACGATCTCGGTAAGCGTGATGGCTCGACCGTCGCCAAGCTGCCCCGCCCAGGTGCCGAACTGATGCCCGCCATAGCGCGCCGCGTAGGGCTTCATTCCGGGCAGGACCCGATTGCCGGCGAGAACTTCCGCGTCGGAGGGCTGCGCTATCCCGAGCTGCTCGCCCAGCGCGTGCGACCAGCCGAGCAATCGCGGTGCGGCCGCCGGCGTCGGCGCGACGCGGGTGTAGCAGGCGTCGGCGACCTGTCGCGGCACGTTGTTCGCCACCGGATCGGCCGGCAACTCGGCCACGAAAGTGCTTCGGAAATCGAGCTCCGCAAGATCGCAGAGAACCCTGCGTGGGACGGCAGCGGCTTCCATAAATGGCATTGTGCAGCAAGCTGCGCGCCTAGAATGGCGCCCCATGACGACGCCGATGTTCCATATGATCCCGGGCGTCCCGGATCCGGTCGCGCCCTATAGCCATGCCGTCGAGGTGGACGGGTGGGTTTTTGTCACCGGCCAGTTGCCTATTTCGCAGGGACCAAGCGCGGGGCCCAACCCCGAGGCAGTGGAGGCGCAGACCCGGCAGGTGATGGAGAACCTCAAGCGCGTGCTCGCCGGCTGCGGGCTCGGGCTCGAGCACGTCGTATCGGCGCGCGTGTTCCTGACGCATTTCGATGAGGACTACGAGCGCATGAACGCGGTCTACGGAAGCTATTTCGCCGCCGACAAGCGGCCCGCGCGCACGTGCGTCGGCGTGACGGCGCTAGCCCGCGGCGCGCGCGTAGAGATCGACCTGGTCGCGCGCCGCACGCAGGAGCGGCGCCGGAGAGCGCGCCAATAGCGCGCACAAAGCGCACCAAGCTGGCGCGTCGCCTCCGTGCGCTCTTTCCGGCGGGGTCGCGACGGCGGATGGCGCTTTGGGCGGTCGCGATCGTCGCGGTCGCGCTGGCGCTCAACTGGGTCTACCAGGTGGTGCGCAAGCCGGCGGAACTTTTCTTCCCCGTGAGCGGCGTGCTGAACAAGACGCCGGAGGAGACCTGGCGCCAGTACGGACCGATCTTCCGCCGGCACTCGACCGCGGTGATGACGCCGGAGCTGCTCGCGGCTATCGCCCAGGTGGAAGGCGCTGGCAACCCCGTCGCGCTGACGGCGTGGCGCCTGCGCGCGACGCACGACCCGCGTGAGATCTACAGGCCCGCGTCGAGCGCGGTAGGGATGTACCAGATCACCGACGGCACGTTTCGCGAGGCAAAGCGCTACTGCATCCGCGACCACGTCGCGGTCGACGATTGCTGGTTCAACAGCCTGTACATGCGGGTGATCCCGAGCCACGCCGTCGAGCTCACTTCCGCGTACCTCGACCGGCGCGTCGCCGCCGCGCTGGAAGGCCGTCGCATCGCCGCCACGCACGAGCAAAAGCAGGAGCTCGCTGCCTTCATGCACCTTTGCGGCGCAGGCGCCGGCGAGGCCTACGCGAAACGCGGTTTCAAGCTGACGCCCGGCCAGCGCTGCGGCGAGCACGACCCGCGCGCGTATCTCGCCCGGGTGGCTTCGATGAAGCGGATGTTTGCCCGGCTATCGGCAATCCGCTAGAGTAAATTGCCCATGCACCCCGCCGTAAACGGGTTTCTCGTCGGCCTCGGGATCGCCGCCTTTCTCATCATCATCGAGTACATCATGGTGAAGAAGGCGGTGGAGGAGCGCGCTTCGCTAAGGCACCGGGCGCCGGAATTCGAGCCCACCGACCGCGCGCGCATCCGCGCGGTGGTGAACTTCTGCCTATTCGTGCCGCCTGCCTTCGCGGCGGCTTTCTGGCTGCTCGACTGAAAGCTTGCGCACGGCGCGCCGAGTGAGCGCGCCGACCGCGAACAGCATCACGCCGATCAGGATCGCGTGCAGCCACTGAAGCTTGTACGTGAGCCACGGCACCAGCACCAGGCTGGCGAGGCCGGTAGCGGCGAGCGCGGACGCGCATTCGCGCATGAGTTCGGGGCTGGCTGCTTCGTTTCGCAGCACGCGAGCAAGCCAGGCGAGAAACAAGAGCTCCGCCGCGGCGAACGCCCATGCACCGGCCGCCGGCGCGAGAAACGTCCATGCCGCCAACGCTGCGACTGCGATGGCTCCCAGCCCTTTCACGGCCCGCATGATAGGCTCGCGCGGCCATGCCGTCCGCCGCGCTCGAGCGCCATCCCGAGGCCGCCTGCAATGCGTTGCGCGGAATCCAGGCGAGCGTATCGCGCGCCGCCGCCAGGGGGCTGCAAGTCGCCTTCGTGCTTGACGGTGACATCGACCGAGTGCGCCTCCCGTCGCCGCGGCCGGCCCGCGTCGCCGAAGGGCTGTGGCGGCACACCTGCTGCGAGATCTTCATCGCGCGTCCCGGCGCTCCCGGCTACCGGGAGTTCAACCTGTCGCCCTCGGGAGAGTGGGCGGCATACGACTTCACGCGTTACCGCGAAGGGCGAGTGCTCGATGACCCTTCCTTGTCTCCGGGAATAGTGGTGCGGACCGATGCCGGCGCGCTGCAATTGTCGGCATCCATTGCCGTTTCCCATGCGCAGCCGCTGCTCATCGGCCTCGCCGCCGTGATAGAGGAGAAGAGCGGAGCGCTTTCCTATTGGGCGCTCAGGCACGCGCCGGGCAAGCCGGATTTCCACCACCCGGACGCTTTCGCTCTGACGCTCGCAGAGGGCGGGCGATGAAGTTCGGCATCGACCGTCTGCTCGAGGAACCCGCGGCTGCGAAGCCGCTCGCCGGTCGGCGCGTCGCACTGCTCGCGCATCCCGCCTCGGTCACGCGCGAGCTTATGCATTCGCTTGATGCGCTGGCGGCCGCGGGGATCAAGCTTGCGGCCGCATTCGGCCCGCAGCATGGGCTGCGCGGCGACAAGCAGGACAACATGATCGAGTCCGCCGACTTCTCCGACCCGGTGCACGGCATCCCGGTCTTCAGCCTGTACGGATCGGTGCGACGTCCGAGCGAAGAGATGATGCGGACGTTCGATGTCATGCTCGTCGACCTGCAGGACCTCGGTTGCAGGGTCTACACCTTCCTCACCACGTTGCGCTACGTCCTGGAGGCGGCCGCGCGGCACGGCAAAAGCGTGTGGGTGCTCGATCGCCCGAACCCGATCGGCCGCGAGGTTGAGGGCCTCAAGCTGCGAGCGGGCTGGGAGAGCTTTGTCGGCGCCGGCGCGCTGCCGATGCGCCACGGCCTCACGCTCGGCGAGGCCGGAAGCTGGTTTGTCCGTGCGCTCAAGCTCGACGTGGATTACCACGTCGTCGCGATGCGAGGGTGGAAGCCGACCGAAGGCTGGCCGCTCGGCAGCCGCGTCTGGGTCAATCCGAGCCCCAACGCGCCGAATCTTTTCATGGCGCGCTGCTACCCCGGCACGGTGATGCTCGAAGGCAGCACGCTGTCCGAAGGGCGCGGCACCACGCGGCCGCTGGAGATCCTGGGCGCTCCCGGCCTGGACCCGAAGAGTCTTCTGGAGAAGATGCTTTCGCTTGCGCCGGAATGGCTCGCCGGCTCCCGGTTGCGGCCGTGCTGGTTCGAGCCGACTTTCCACAAGCACGCCGGAAAGCTGTGCGCCGGGCTGCAGATCCACGCCGAAGCGCCGCACTACGCTGCGCAGGCGTTCAAGCCTTGGCGGCTGGTCGCGCTTGCGTTCAAAGCGCTGCGCAGCCTGGCGCCCGGGTATGCGCTCTGGCGGGACTTTCCCTACGAGTACGACACCCGGCTCGCGATCGATGTGATCAATGGCGGAACGCTGCTGCGCCAGTGGGTGGACGATCCTGCCGCCAATCCCGGGGACCTCGACGCCGCTGCGCGCGCCGACGAGGACGCCTGGCGGGAGGAGCGCGAGGCGGTGCTGCTCTACGGATCGGACTAGTTCTTCTTCGGGCGCGTGGCCGAGATTGGGCGCTAGGTTGCGACGGCG
>DATFEI010000193.1:0-2719 GCA_035251315.1 Burkholderiales bacterium
GCCGGAGGAAGAGGAGGAACAATCGGAGAAGGAGACGCAGGCGCCGAAGCCCGAGCGCATCGAGGAGCCGCTTCCCACCTACCTCGACCGCCTCGAGCGCGAGGCGATCCTGCAGGCGCTCGGCAAGACCGGCTTCAACCGCACGGCGGCTGCTCGTCTGTTGGGAATAACGTTCAGGCAGCTCAGGTACCGCATGCAGCGACTCAATATCAAAGATGAAAATCGTTGAGTCGCCTAACTGCGATGATCGCCCGCCGAACACCGAGATAAGCCTGATCATCCTGCACTCGATCAGCTTGCCGCCCGGCCGGTACGGCGGCGAGGCGATCGAGCGGCTGTTCACGAACCGCCTCGATCCGCAGGCGCACCCGTATTTCCGGGAGATCTGCCACCTCAAGGTTTCCAGCCACTACCTGATCCGGCGCGACGGCGAGCGGGTGCAGTTCGTGCCGGTGGAAAAGCGCGCCTGGCACGCGGGCGCGTCGTTCTGGCGCGGCCGTGCCTGCTGCAACGACTTCTCGGTCGGGATCGAGCTCGAAGGCACCGACGAGGACGCATTCTCCGATCCACAGTACACGGCGCTCACGGCGCTCGTACGTGAGCTGCGAGCAAAGCTTCCCCTGCGCGACATCGCGGCCCACAGCGACGTGGCACCCGGGCGCAAGACCGATCCGGGCACGCGCTTTGACTGGGCGCGGCTGCTCGCTTCACTGGCGCGATCGCGCGACTAGGATTTTATTTTTGCGCGCGCTTGGCCACTAGATGTGGGCCAATAGCCGCGTTGCACTTCAGTATGTAGCGCCTCTCCGACGTCACACTAGATCTAGTACGAGTCGAGCTCTACAAACGCGACATATCGAGTGTCGCTGCGCCGCAGCATCCGCATCGCAACGCTTGCAAACGGAAAAACCTCTGTGTACGCTGCCACTCGTCTCGTGAGAAATCACTAGATATAGGACAAGAAGGGCCGTCGGACACTAAACGTAGTGGATTGGGTGGGACGTCAGGGGTGACGGCCCGGTAGCAAACAAAGACCTGGTGGGAGGGCAGTATGGAAGTCGCTCACGACAGCGCAACGGTACCGTCGTCTTTGAGCGTGGGCGTTTCCGGAGCGAGTTCCCCGGCGCGCGGCGCCTATGCCGACTACAAGGTCATCCGCCGCAACGGCGCGGTGGTGGGATTCGAGCCGGCCAAGATCTCGGTCGCGATGACCAAGGCATTCCTCGCCGTGAATGGCGCGCAGGGCGCCGCGTCGGCGCGCATTCGGGAGCTGGTGGCCGGGCTCACCGACAACGTGGTCGCGGCATTGCTGCGGCGCCAGCCGCAAGGCGGGACTTTTCACATCGAGGACATCCAGGACCAGGTCGAACTCGCGCTGATGCGCTCGGGCGAGCACGACGTGGCGCGCGCCTATGTGCTTTACCGGGAAGAGCGGGCAAAGGCGCGCGCCCAGGAAAAGACTTCGGCCAAGGCCTCTTTGGAGCTTCACGTGGTCGAGAACGGCGAGCGCAAGCCGCTTGACCGCGCGTGGCTGCAGCGCCTGGTGGAGGCCGCCTGCCAAGGTCTGGCCGACGCCGTCCCACAGGCCATCCTGGAAGCGACGCTGCGCGACCTGTACGACGGCGTGCCGATGCAGGAAGTGCGCAAGTCCGCCGTGCTCGCGGCGCGCGCGCTGATCGAGAAGGACCCGGCCTACAGCTACGTCACGGCGCGGCTGCTGCTCGACACCATCCGCCTCGAGGTGCTCGGCGAGGAAGCGAGCCAGGCGCAGATGGAGACGCGCTACGCAAGCTACTTCCGGGCCTTCATCGAGCGCGGCGTCGCAGCGGAGCTCCTCGACCCCGAACTCGCCAGGTTCGACTTGGCTCGTCTGGGCAAGGCATTGAAGGCCAGGCGCGACTTGCAATTTGGCTACCTCGGCCTGCAGACGCTTTATGACCGCTACTTCCTGCACAGCGGCGGGCGCCGGATCGAGCTGCCGCAGGCGTTCTTCATGCGCGTTGCCATGGGGCTCGCCCTCAAAGAGCAGGACAGGGAAGCGCGGGCGATCGAGTTCTACGACGTCCTGTCCTCGTTCGACTTTATGAGCTCGACGCCGACGCTGTTCAATTCCGGCACGCAGCGCTCCCAGCTCTCGAGCTGCTACCTGACGACCGTGTCGGACGACCTCGAGGGGATCTACGAGGCGATCAAGGAAAACGCGCTTCTCGCCAAGTACGCGGGCGGTCTCGGCAACGACTGGACCCCGGTGCGCGCCCTCGGCTCGCACATCAAGGGCACCAACGGCAAGTCGCAGGGCGTGGTGCCCTTCCTCAAGGTGGTGAACGACACCGCCGTCGCGGTGAACCAGGGCGGCAAGCGCAAGGGCGCGGTGTGCTCCTACCTCGAGGTGTGGCACCTCGACATCGAGGAGTTTCTCGAGCTGCGCAAGAACACCGGCGACGACCGCCGGCGCACGCACGACATGAACACCGCGAACTGGATCCCGGATCTCTTCATGAAGCGCGTGATGGAGGGCGCCGAGTGGACGCTGTTCAGCCCCTCGGACGTGCTCGATCTGCACGACAACTTCGGCCGCAGCTTCGAGGAAGCGTACCTGCGCTACGAGGACAAGGCGGCGCGCGGCGAGCTCAAGCTCTACAAGAAGGTGCCGGCGCTGCAGCTCTGGCGCAAGATGCTTTCGATGCTGTTCGAGACGGGGCATCCCTGGATCACGTTC